>NZ_JNJN01000017.1 GCF_000701665.1 Agathobaculum desmolans ATCC 43058
CCTCTGCACGTAGACGCTGATTTTCTGCAATGAGGTCTTCCTCTACATCCTTGGAAATCTTATGAGGACGGCCTGTAGCT
Source organism: Agathobaculum desmolans ATCC 43058 (assembly GCF_000701665.1). Lineage (GTDB taxonomy): Bacteria > Bacillota > Clostridia > Oscillospirales > Butyricicoccaceae > Agathobaculum > Agathobaculum desmolans. The sequence continues at coordinate 81 of NZ_JNJN01000017.1, forward strand.
GCTCGACCACGCCGCTCAATATACAAGCCTTCTGGACCTTCGGTCAGATAGATTCGTTCCCAGTCCTGTACTCGCTTGTGGCGGATCCCGAATCTCTCAGCTGTTTCTGTGCAGCTGAGATTTTCTTTCCTCATAGTTTCCACTACCAGTTTCTTGAATTCTGGTGCATATCGTTTTTGTGAAACTCCCTTTGGCATAAAAAATCACCCCATCTGTTAGATAGTATATCATACTGTCTAACAAATGGGGTGCAGTTCAGATGTCTCGCTCTTTGTTTTTCATAATCCGTATCTTTGATTAAGTTAGTGCTTTCTGATAAAAAGAAGGTGTGAATTTAAGAACACTCATTATCAGGAAAGGAAGATTTGTATGGCTAAGAAAAAACAAAGCGTTCCAGAGTACGGAACGGTTACAAGAAAAGGAACACTGTATTACAGAACCAGAATTACAGATGCCGATGGAAAGCAGGTCAGCTTATATGCGACCACTTGTGAAGAATTATATGAAAAGCAGTTGGAGGGCCGGAGACAGGTGGAGGAAATTATCTTTCGCCGGAAGCATCCGACGGTTGCCGAGTATTGTGAGAAATGGCTGCTGATGCAGTCAGCAAAGGTGTCTACGGCCACTATAAAAGGATACAGACAGAATATGAAGAATTATGTCATTAGCTCTCTGGGAGATATGTATATGGAGGAAGTGACTGCGGATGATATTCGTCTGGCGCTTGTTCCGCTGTCTCAAAAATCGAAAGGACTGTATGATACGGTAAATATGCTGATTAAGTGTGTGTTTTATTCGGCAGAGCGCAGTCAGCTGATAACCGATAATCCGTGTGTAGGAATTTCAGCAAAGGGCGGAAAAGCATCGAAAAAGAAAGACGCCTTAACAGATCAACAGGTTGCAATTCTGCTGGATACGGTGAAAGAGCTTCCGCCATATCTTTTTATTATGATTGGTTTGTATTCCGGCTTGCGTCGGGAAGAAATTCTTGCATTGCAATGGGACTGTGTATTCCTGGATGAATCCACACCATACATTTCTGTGCGGCGGGCATGGCGCGCGGAGCATAACAGGCCGGTGATTTCCACCGTCCTAAAGACAAAGGCAGCTAAAAGGGATATTCCCATTCCGAAGTGTCTGGTGGACTGTCTGCGGGAAGCAAAAGCAAATTCCATATCGGAGTATGTGATTGCCGACAGTGAAGGACAGCCGCTTTCCTATTCTCAGTTTACGAGAGTTTGGCAGTATGTAGTTGTTCGTTCTGCAAAAGAGAGAACCTACTATAAATATGTGAATGGACAGAGCATTAAATATACCGTCAAGCCGACATTAGGAACAAGGCAGAGGAACAATCCCAAGATTCGCTATACCCTGAATTTCGATGTAACACCGCACTTGTTGCGGCATACCTACATCACGAATCTGCTCTATGCGGGCGTTGACCCTAAGACAGTTCAGTATCTGGCAGGGCATGAGAATAGTAAGACAACTATGGACATTTACGCGAGGGTCAAGTATAATAAACCAGAGGAACTTTTCGAGGTAGTGAATGATGCTTTGAACCAGGAGAATTTCGATGAAAAATCACCGATTTCTATGGTTAAGGAATAGGACAACCAACAACAGAAAATGCGAAAAAGCCCGGAATATCAAGGAAAAACGGCAATCAAAGAATTTCAATACGGCCTCAAGGCTGCACGTCGCGCACCGCAGTTCTCCAAGCGCTAAATTTCCGTTTATCGGATCATTATCAAGCGGCTCAACCACCCGGAACATTGTTCCGGGTGGTTTTTTATTGAAAATGTGCGGCTGGCAAGACGACAGAATATGCGAAATGGCGCAAAAAGTTTCCGCTAATAGACAATGACTGGCGGCTTGTTGGTTATCCTACTGTATCTTGTGGAAACGTACCATGTGAATGGATTGTCTTACACAGGGTTTTGTGGTATGATAGAACAAATAATGCCGGCGGCGCGGAAGATGCGCGCACACCGGCAGGAAAATAAGCAGAAGGGCTGAGGATTGCCTCGGAGGGATCACAATGGAATTGGCTGATTTTTTTGCGATCGATACGTTATCGGAACATGATGAGGAAATGCTGATCCGGTCTGCAATGCAGATGCAGCAGGTGATGATGCTGTATGAATCCGGTATTCGGGAGATCAAGACAAAACTGGATATTTTGAGCGATGAGTCGCGTTTGAGCGGCAAGCCCAGCCCGATCGATGCGATCAAAAGCCGCATCAAAACGCCGCGGAGCATCATCGGAAAGCTCAAACGGCGCGGCTTTCCTATTTCCCTGCAGTCGATGCTGGAAAACCTGAACGATATCGGCGGTATCCGCGTGATCTGCCCGTTTATCGAAGATATTTACACAGTAGCCGATATGCTGATGCGGCAGGATGACCTGAAGCTCATCGATCGTAAGGATTATATCGAAAATCCAAAGCCGAACGGTTACCGCAGTCTGCATCTGATTTTAGAGGTGCCGATCTTCTTGTCCGATCGTACCCAACCGGTGCACATCGAGCTGCAGCTGCGCACGATCGCCATGGATTTCTGGGCGAGTCTGGAGCACCAGCTGCGCTACAAGTCGGACGTGGAAGTGCCGCCGCACGTTTCGGCGGATCTGAAGGCGTGTGCTGATGTGATCGCCGCGACCGATGAGGAGATGCAGCGCATCGCAAAGGAACTGCACGTATTATAAAAAGGAAAGGAACTTCGGATTTTATGCAATACATTCCCCTTATCACGCTGGCACTGGTGGCGGTACTGTTGGTGCTGGTGATCATTTTGCTGCTGCGGCGGCCTGCGCCTGCCGTGCCGCCTGCTCGGGCGGAGGACAGCAGCGCAATCACTGCGCTGGGCGCGCTGGTCAGCCAAAATCTGAAGGAGGGCCGCGAGGCACAGCTAACGCAGCTTTCTGCCATGGACCGCAGCCTGTCCGGCAAAATGGGCAGCGTGACCGAACAGCTTGGCCAGTTTGAACGCCGGCTGCATGGCTTTACCGCGGAAACCACGCAGAATCTGGAGAATATCCGGGCAACGGTCGATCAGAACCTGCGGGCCATGCAGGCAGACAATAATAAAAAGCTGGATGATATGCGCCAGATCGTGGATGAGAAATTGCAGAAAACGCTGTCGGAGCGGATGAATGAATCCTTCCGTCTGGTCAATGACCGGCTTGAGCAGGTGTATAAAGGGCTGGGCGAGATGCAGACGCTGGCACAGGGGGTAGGCGATCTGAAAAAGGTGCTGACCAATGTAAAAACCCGCGGCATCGTGGGTGAGATCCAGCTCGGCGCCATTTTGGAGGATATCCTTGCGCCGGAGCAGTATGCGGTGAATGTCGCCACGCGGCCGAACAGCCGCAATGTGGTGGAGTACGCGGTCAAGCTGCCGGTGGAGGACGGCAGTTATGTCTGGCTGCCGATCGACTCCAAATTCCCGGGGGATACTTACGGTGCGCTGCGGGATGCCTATGAGGACGGGACGCGGGAACAGATCGATGCCTGCGCCAAGCAGCTGATCGCAACGTTGAAGGCGGAGGCAAAGGATATCCGCGACAAGTATCTCGAGCCGCCGTATACAACGGATTTCGGCATTTTGTTTCTGCCGTTTGAAGGGCTGTACGCCGAGGCGGTCAGCCGCGGTATGGTGGAGGTGCTGCAGCGGGAGTATCATGTCAATATTGCCGGACCGAGCACGATGGCAGCGCTGCTGAACAGTTTGCAGATGTCCTTCCGCACAATCGCGATCCAAAAGCGATCGGGCGAGGTATGGAGTGTGTTGGGCGCGGTCAAGACCGAATTTGATAAGTTTGAAGCCTGTCTGACCCAAACACAGACCCGGCTGGATCAGGCCAGCCGCGAACTGGATAAGCTGGTCGGTACACGCACGCGCGCGATCCGCCGCCGCCTGAAAAGCGTGACAGAGCTGAGTGAAGCCGAATCCGAAACCGTGCTGGCGCTGGGCGAGGACGGCGGAGAGGAGCTGTAAGGGCGGTTTCATAAAATCTTAAGAAATATTTTATCGTTTTATGCGGGAAGCTTTCGGATACATGGGGTAAAATAAAACTGCAAGCAGAGGTAAAGCACCATGTGGGGAGGGTTCGATGCATGAAATCATACAGGAAAAAGATGCACAGCGTGTGGGAACGGGTGAAACCCCTGATCATGTTTTGGTTCGGCCCGATCGAGCAGGGGAAAAGCCGTAGCTGGTGATCTGATTTGTTTCACGGCTTTTGCACGCTGCAACAATTCCAAAGCCCTGCTGTCTGTCTGCCGGATTGGTGCAGTACAGACAGCAGGGCTTTTTGGCGTTCATATTGCATTTTATACAATCTGCGGATATAATATCTGTATAAAATGCAGACAGGGAGCGAGAATCATGGCTTCGGATAAAACCAATGTGATGCGGGTGCTGGAACAGCACCGGATCGCCTATACCGCGCATACCTATCCGCACGGCAAGGAGGCCGTCGACGGGGTGTCAGTCGCACAGTTGCTGGGGCAGGACCCGGCGCAGGTGTTCAAAACGCTGGTCGCGCGCGGGCGTTCGGGCGGCTGTTACGTATTTGTGATCCCGGTGGCGTGCGAGCTGGATCTGAAAAAAGCAGCGAAAGCCGCGGGGGAAAAATCGGTTGAGCTGGTGCACGTAAAGGAGCTGCTTGGACTGACCGGCTATGTGCGCGGCGGCTGCTCGCCGGTGGGGATGAAAAAGGCGTTTCCTACGGTATTTGATGAAAGCGTGCACGCGGTGTCAACTGTGATGGTTTCCGCCGGTAAGATCGGCTGGCAGATCGAGTGCGCGCCGTCCGACCTGCTGGAGCTGACCCGGGCAGCGACCGCACCGCTTACGCTGGATCAATAAGGGCGGCGGCATCCGGAAACAGGGCGAATACGGTATGCACCCCGCAGCCGGAGAGCTGCGCCAGCTTGGCTTCCAGCGTGGAAGCATCGTCATACAATACAAAATGGGCGCGGTTTTCCGCATCGGTATAGGTGAAGTATTTGGCGCACAGCTCGCGTGAGAAAAACGTCTGTGAGCCGGTGTGGGACAGCAGGTTTTCCCGTTCGGTGCGGGTGAGCGTTTTGCCGTTCGGCGTGGCGGAGGGCAGGGTGAAATCCTGCGAGACCGGCTGCAGAAAGGCTGCGATCCGTGCGGCGCCGTACATCCCCTGCAGGGAGGAAATGTAAGCCGTCAGGCTGCCGCCGGAGAGCGCGGTAGGTGTGGTGAGGATGGCGTGCGGCAGTGCCCGCCCACAGGCAAGCGGCACGTAAAAGGGCAGATCTGCATCGTGCAGCGCATGGTCGAAGGCGGTAAGCAGGGCACGGCTGTGCGGCGTATCCCGTTCAAAATCCGCGAACACGCCGGGGGCGCCGGTGCGCTGCGCTTCAAATACCAGATCGGAAGCAAGCCGGGCGGGGTCAAAATCGGTCATTTCGGCTGGAGGATCGCAAAGCCCCAGCAGGCAATGCGTCTGCCGGGTGGGAAGCTGCAGCCGCTGCAGGGCGCCGCCGGGCGTAATGCCAAGGCAAAGGTGCAAAACGGGCAGGCCGCGTTCGGCTGCCTGTGCCGCGTCGCGGCCGGTGCATACCAGAATAAGATTTTTCGTATATACCATCATGATCGACTCCCTTGCATGGGGCGGCAGGTGGTGTGTGCCGTCCGCTGGACTTTTTGGACAAATTCTATTACACTATATGAAGTAACCCATGGGGCTAATACCGCGGATCTGCGCGAAACAGCGGACAGCCCCTTTCGACAGGCATACAGGAGTGAACGGATGAGAAAATTGATTCCCGATTATGTATTTGAATCGGTTTATGAGATATCTCCCGCAATGCTGCGGGCAAGAGGGGTGCGCGGCGTGCTGATCGATCTGGACGGTACGATGGCTTCGTGCCGGGCGGCGCTGCCGCCGGAGCGGCTGCACGGCTTTATCCGCAGCCTGCGGGAAGGCGGGATGCAGGTGCTGGTGCTTTCCAACAACCGGGAGAACCGCGTGCGCACGTTCTGCCGGGCGCTGGGGGTAGCGTTTATCAGCCGCGCCTGCAAACCGTTCCGCCGGGGATTCCGGCAGGCGGCGGAACAGCTTGGTGTGCCGCTTTCTCAGTGCGCGGTGGTAGGAGATCAGATTTTTACCGATGTGTTCGGCGCTAACCGTGTGGGCGCACTGAGCTGCTATGTGCAGACGATCGACCGCCGCCTGTTCTGGATCAACTTGCGGTATCAGTTAGAGCGCGGCTTTATTGCGTGCGGTCGCCGCAGAATGGAGGCGAGAGTAAACCATGAATGAAGCGAAATTCGGCCCGGCCGGCAACGCGGAGTCTTTTACGGCGGCAGGCTACAAGAAAAGTGAGGACGCGCCGGCGTGGCTGGCTGCCATGGGTCTTACTGCATTTGAATACCAGTGTGGACGCGGGGTGCGCTGCGGGGAAGAAACCGCGCAGCGGATCGGCGCAGCAGCAGCACAGCACGGGATACAGATGAGCATACACGCGCCGTATTTTATCAATCTTTCCTCGGAAGAGCACGAGCGTATGGAGAAAAACATCGGCTATGTGCTGGATACCGCACGTTTTGCCGTGCCGCTCGGTGCGGTGCGCATGGTGGTGCACTGCGGCGGACAGGGCAAGCTGACGCGTGAGCGCGCTATGCGCAATTCCCGTGAAAATGTGCGGCAGATCCTGCGGGCGCTTGATGAGGCGCATTTGACCGGCTGCACGGTATGTTTGGAAACCATGGGCAAGAAAAGCGTGCTTGGTTCGGCGGAGGAGGTGGCAGAGCTGGTCGCTGCGGATGACCGTCTGCTGCCCTGTATCGATTTCGGCCATCTCAACTGCCGTACGGGCGGCGGGATGTCCACACGGGCGGATGCCGCGCAGCTATTTGATCTGCTGGAAAACACCATCGGTATTGAGCGCACCCGCCAAATGCATGCGCATTTTTCTCATATCGAATATAACGACAAGGGCGAGGTGCGGCACCTGACCTTTGCCGATACGGTATATGGGCCGGATTTTCTGCCGGTCGCACAGGAGGCTGCCGCCCGCGGCTATGCGCCGACCTTTATCTGTGAGTCAGCCGGTACACAGGCGGAGGATGCGGTGGCAATGCAGCGGCTGTTCCGGCAGCAAGAGGGCGGCACAGCGTAAACAGGTGTGTATATTGTCTGTGCGGCAAAACAACACCCGATCCGAAAAACAGGGAGGAAACGAAGATGAAAAAAGTGCTTTTGATCCACGGACCCAATCTGAATCTGACCGGACAGCGCGAGCCTGGCATTTACGGTTCGGATACGCTGGCTGCCATCAACGCGGAGGTGGTGACCAAATGCGAACGGCTGGGTATGGCGTGTGCGGTTTTTCAGTCCAACTCGGAAGGGGCGCTGATCGACCGAATCCATGCGGCGCGTGAGGATTGCAGCGCGATCATTATTAACGCCGGGGCCTACACGCATTACAGCTATGCCCTCCGTGATGCGATTGCTGCGGTGCGCCTGCCCTGTGTGGAGGTGCATATGTCCAATGTACACGCGCGGGAGGAGTTCCGTCACAAGTCGGTCATCGGGCCGGTATGTGCAGGGGTGATTGCCGGCTTCGGCAAGCACAGTTATCTGCTGGCCGTAGATGCGGTCAAGTCGATCATCGGATGAGGTGCATGGAATGAAACTTGAAGAATTGCGCGCTTTGCTGCAGCAGGCACCATATGACGCGATGGTGCTGACCAGCGAGATCAGCCGGCGCTACGCGACCGGCTTTCCGTCATCTGCGGGGGTGGTGTACCTGTCGGCGCAGCAGGCAGTATTGTTCACGGATTTTCGGTATGCGGAGGCGGCGCGCGCTGCGGTGACCGGGTTTGAGGTTTGCGAGGTCAGCAGTGGTACAAGCTATACGGCGCTGGTCAACGAGCGGATCGGGCAGGACGGCGTAAAAACCGTAGCGCTTGAGGATAAGATGCTGACGCATGCCGCATATATGACATGGGCGGCGGCACTGCACGCTTCCGCGGTGCGGCTGGAGGATGGCGTAGAGCGTCTGCGGCTGTGCAAAGAGGATGAGGAGGTAAGCCGGATCGCAGCCGCGCAGCGGATTGCAGAGCAGGCGTATGAGGAAGTGCTGAACGATATCCGCGTGGGCGTGACCGAGCGGGAGATCGCCGCGCGCCTGACCTATCTGATGCTGCACTATGGGGCGGAGAACATGTCGTTTGACCCGATCGTGGTATCAGGGGCGAACAGCTCAAAACCGCACGGCGTACCCGGGGATAAGCCATTTGCGGCGGGCGATTTTATTACAATGGACTTTGGCTGCATTGTGGAGGGGTACTGTTCGGATATGACGCGCACGGTCGCACTCGGACATGTGACCGACGAAATGCAGACGGTTTACGATACGGTTTTGCAGGCGCAGCTTGCGGGTATCGCGTGCTGCAAGGCGGGGGTGACCGGCAAAGCGGTCGATGCCGCGGCCCGTCGCGTCATCACAGAGGCGGGATACGGTGATGCGTTCGGCCACGGCTTTGGTCACGGGGTCGGGCTGGAGATCCATGAGGCGCCGACTGCCGGGCTGCGCGGAGAAGCGCCGCTGCCCGCAGGTTCGGTCGTAACGGCAGAGCCGGGAATCTATCTGCCGGGGCGGTTTGGCGTGCGGATCGAGGATATGCTGTATGTGATCGAGGACGGCTGCATCAATTTGACCGAAGCGCCTAAGTCCCTGACGATCCTATGATGGAACCGCTGACAGATCCGGCTGCTGCGGCAGCGCTGCTTACCGGTTGGGAACAGCCGATGGTGTGGTCGTATTTGTCCGGACGGATGGGAAAGGGCTATGCCGATCACGCTGCAGCGCCGCGGTCGGTGGCGGTATGCGTGGGCGATTTCACCTTTTTGGCCGGGGAGGAAAATGTAGCGCTGGCCGCTTGTCTGCCGCTGCAGCAGAGGGCATTTACGATCGTGGTGCCGCGCACCCCGGCATGGGCATTGTGCGTGGAAACGCACTGTCCGCGCAGCAAACCGGTCACGCGTTATGCGTTTGCAAAGCATAATTCGTTTGATGCTGCCCGGCTGCGCCGCTTTGCCGCCTGTTTGCCGCAAGGGTATCTGCTGCGGCGGATGGAGGAAGCGGATTACTACGCCGCCCGCCAGCGTGAGTGGAGCCGTGATCTGGTATCCGGGTATCCGGATGCGGCTGCCTATGCCGCACATGGAGCAGGATATGCGGTGTGGCACGGCGGGGCGTTGGTCTGCGGCGCTTCGAGCTATGCGGACTGGCCGGGCGGTATCGAGATCGAGATCGACTGCCATCCGGCGCACCGCCGCCGGGGGCTGGCACGTGCCTGCGCCGCAGCATTGGTGCTGGATTGTCTGGCGCGCGGCCTGCATCCTTCTTGGGATGCGGCGAATGCGGTTTCAGCGCATTTGGCGCAGACGCTGGGATATACGCCGGCGGATTCCTATACCGCGTATGAGATCACAAAATAACAAAAGCCGCAGGCATTGCCTGCGGCTGAGGCTGTCGAAAAACATGGTTTTTCGAACAGCCTCTCGATCGGAACCACGTTTCCGATCGAAAATTTCGCTGTCTGCGCGCGCCTTTCAGGCACACTTGACAGCGGTTTGTATAAAAACCGAGATACATGCTCCCGGTTTTTATGAAAATTGCAACTTGTTGCAATTTTCTATTTGATGCGCGCTGCGGCGCGAAGACTTTTTCGACAAGCTGAGCCGCAGGCATTGCCTGCGGCTTTGTTGGTTGACAGATCTATTTTATTCTTCGTCGTCGATTTCCAGATAATCAGCCAGATCCTTGAACAGGGCGGACGGATCAACGTCATCCTCCAGCACGATCTGCAGCGGCTCGTTGAGCGAAAGCAGGAACATGCCGAGCAGGCTCTTGGCATCTACCATGCCGCTCTTGCCGTGAATCCAGATATCGAAACCATATTTGGAAACGATCTTGTTGATCTTCTGGATGTCATCTGTATTCTTTACGCGGATACCTCTGGTCATAATCAATTACCTCCTGATAATGATGGTTCGCTGAAATCTTTTTCTGCTATCATTATAACAGAAACCATGAGAAAGAAAAGGATTATTTTCGCTTTTTTGTATTTTCATCATTTTGAGTCCGTATTTGCGGAGAAAGGGATGCGCTTTGTAAGGTTTGCACAAATAAATTCAATTCTGATTGTGCAATACGTAGATTGGACTGGCGCAGGACGGTTCGCGGGGGAGAAAAAAGCGGCAGCCTCAGACGAACAGGCTGCCGCAGCCCGGCAGAGCGGCCCCACACCGCGCTGCCGGTATTTCGCCCCACAGGGCTTTCTACTCTGCTATCGTAATGGTGGTGCTGCCGATGCGCACTGCGGTCACATCGGGGGTGGACAGGAATTGCCTTCCCTGCCGGTCGGATTGATAATAATACTGGATCGTGAAGCATTCGCGGTTGCTGTTGTCGCTGCCGCTTGTGCCGGTGAATTCCGAGCCGGTATGCAGGGTGGTGCCATCCCGCAGGATGACCTGCACCTCCGGGGCCGGCGGTATGTCATCCGCAGGCGGCTGGCTGCCCTCCAGTTCCAGACCGAGCGGCGAGAGGAGCAGACGGTCAACCTGCAGCCCGTCTGGCAGGGAGAGATCGATCTGCCGGTTGCATGCCGGAAGACTGGCGGCGGTGAAGTCGATCGTCCACGCGCGGCTTGTGACAGGTTCGCGGTAGGTGTAAATGATCTGCGGCAGCAGGAAGGGAAGATCCTCCTCACGCAGCCCGAGAAAGCGGGATTCCCGGATACCAACGGTCTGGCCGTTCGCTTCGCAGTAGCTGCTGCCATCGTTTGGGATGCTTTTCCCGGTGCGGGTATCCAGAACGGAGACGATGTCGGCGGATAGGGTGTGCGCCGCGGATTCGCAGGGCGTACACAGCGCAAGGCGCAGCCCGGTATCATCCACCGCTACGCCGCCCATAGATACCGCGGGCAGGGCGCCGAATTGCGGCAGGTGTGCGCCGGCAGCGTCCTGCTGTGCATAAAGGGCGGCGGCATCTTCATCCGCACGCAGACGAAGCGGATGCGTGCGGAAAATTGCGGACAGATCGATCGCTGTCGTCAGCGTATCGCTCAGCTCGGTGCGGAAGGCCGGACCGGCAGAAAGGGTCAGGGTATGACCACCGGGATCGGAATCCAGTTCGAATTCATAGTACACATATTGCTTGGCGGCATTTTCATCGGTAAACAGGGTCTGCCCTTGAGAAGATGTAGACCGGTCTGCGCCATCTATCAGCAGGGAGACTTCTTCCAGATCCACGGGTTCGGGAAAAGGCGTACCATCGGCCTGCTGCAGTGAATAGATGATACCGACATCGTTTTGGCTGACGATCGCATCTTCCAGCGTCAGGGTGCAGCTGTCAATGGTCTGCGCCTGCTGCAGCGGGACGGCGAGATCCTCGGGCAGCACCACATCCTGTCCGAAAAGCACCTGCCAGCCGCCCGAAAGCTGCACAACGGCTGCTGCTGCGGTCACCGTGAGCAGCGCGCCGACGAGCGCGGCGGCCAGCAGCCGCTGCGGACTGCGCAGACGAAGCGGTGCGCGGCGGCAGGCGCGCTGGGCATGGACCGCGCTGAGGATATCGTACATCGGGGTTTCGATTTGTTCCAGTGCATTGCGGATACGCTGTTCATCCGGTGTGAGATTGCTCATCCGGCTTCCTCCTTTCTGCCGGGGTGCCGGCAAGCGCCTGCGCCAATTTTTTGCGGGCGCGTTCATATCGCTTGCGCAGGGTAGCGGCTGGTTTACCGTAGATCACGGCAAGTGCGTCAAAGCTGCGCTGTTCGATCACACGGCTGTAAACCAGTGCGCGCTGTTCGGGTGTCAGCGTGTTCAGTGCGCGGCGTACATCCTCGCCGATGTAATCAGGATCGACGGCTGCGGGCGGCGGGGACATCAACTGCAGCTTGCGCCGCCGCAGCATGTCCACGCAGGTGGTATAGGCGATCCGGTACAGCCATGCGCTCAGGCTGGTACCTGGCTGGAAGCGTTTGTGATTGTCATACGCTTTGATAAAGGTGGTCTGCACGGCATCCTGTGCATCGTGGTAGTTGCACAGAATGTGATGGCAGTAGCGCAGCAGCGGCTGGCCATACAGCGCGACGGCTTCATTCAGCGCCTGCTCGCAGCCATCGGCAAAGCGTGCTTCAAGGGACTGGGCGTTCATCCTGCGGCCCCCTTTCAGGAACATGTTCACCCTATATAACGGATTACTTCGTGCTTTTGTGACACGGCCGGCAAAAATGTTTCCATTTTGTCATTATTGTGCGCAGGATGGCTCGGGCGTTAGGTGTGGAAAACAAAACCCCCTTCTCCGAAGATGCAGAGAAGGGGGAAAAATAAGTCGAATTACGGTTCCAGACGGTTCATATCACGCGGGAACATGGAAGCATCGCGCACGTTGTTCAGCTTCAGCAGCTGCATGGTCAGACGCTCCAGACCGATGCCCAGACCGCCGTGCGGGGGCATGCCGTATTTATGCAGCATGGTGAAGGATTCGAACAGCTCGGCGTTCATTTTACGGGCCTCGAGCTTGTCCAGCTGCTCCTGATAGTCGTGGATACGCTGGCCGCCGGTCGTGATCTCCAGCCCGCGGAACAGCAGGTCGAACGAAAGCGCCAGCTTGGGATCTTCGGGATCGTCCATCGCATAGAACGGGCGCTTGGCGGACGGGAAGTGGGTGACGAACACGAACTCGCTGCCGTATTCTTCCTTGGCCCACTGGCACAGCAGCACTTCTTCATCCGGGTTGAGGTCGTAACGGTTTTTGGATTTGTGGCCGTACTTTTCTTCCATGATCTGCTTGGCTTCATGGAAACGGATGGTCGGGATCTCGGTGATCTCGGGAATATCCGCCTTGAGCAGTGCCAGTTCTTCCGCGCAATGCTCCTTTACATAAGCCATAACGGATTTGAGCATGCCGGTTTCCATCTCCATTACATCGTACATGGAGTCGATATAGGCCATTTCAAAGTCCAAGCCGATATATTCGTTCAAGTGGCGCGAGGTATTATGCCGTTCGGCGCGGTAGACCGAGCCGATCTCGAACACGCGGCCGAGCGCGCCTGCCAGATACTGCTTGTGGAACTGCGGGGACTGCGCCAGATAGGCCGGATTGCCGAAGTAGTCCAGCTTGAAGAGGTTAGCGCCGCCTTCCGCACCGGCCACAACAATTTTGGGCGTATGGATGTGGGTAAAGCCCTGCGACTGCATATACTGCGCAAACCCATCCGCGATGGCTGCCTGCACACGGAACACCGCCTGCTTGATCGGATGACGCAGGGTGATCGGTCGCAGCGGCAGGTCAACATCGAGCGACAGACCCATATATTTTTTACCGAGCGGCACGGGAAGCTGGTCGTACGGACGGCCGAGCACCTTGACTGCGCTAAGCACCACTTCCACGCCGTGCTCGGCGCGGGACTCCTCGTGCACGGCACCGGTCACTTCCAGCACCATCGCGTCCTTGATCTCTGCCCGCTTGATGCCGCCGATCTCGTCCCCTTGGAAGGTGCACTGGATCAAGCCGCGCTCGACGCGCATGACAACGAAAGCAAAATCCGACATATCGCGCACACGGTGCACTGTGCCGCGGAAGGTCACTTCGCTGCCGACTGCATCGCAGACGCGCTTGACGGTATCGACGTAGCGGCCTGCTTCATGAATCATTTCCATTATAACAACGCCTCTCTGTTCAGCATTTTTATACAGGTTAATATTATAGCATGGTTTTGCGGTTTGGACAAGGTTTTTCGGATAAAATGTGCGGAAAGGGCGGACAAAACCGATGGTATTCCGGCGTTTTCCGGCTGCTGGGCAGAAAACACAAAAGTTTTGGCACCGCAGTGCGCATAAAATAGAAAATTGCAGCTTGCTGCTGCGTGGTTTCGATCGACAGCATCAAAAAAGTCAGGCTGCAGCCTGACTTTTTTGTATTTGGTTTTCGGCGGTGGGATCACTGGCCGATGCGCTCGAGAATGAGCTTGGCACAGTCGATCTGGTTCGGGATATTGCCGTTTTCATCGCGCACGCGCCAGATGTCGGGCGTGATCTCATCGACAACATACATCTTGCCGTTCTCATCGTAGCCGACCTCGATCTTGAAGTCGATCAGGGTCAGGTTCAGCTTTTTCAGCTCGGCGCGGAGCACTTCGCCTACGCGGACGAGGATATCAAGCGCTTCGTCGTACTGGCCTTCGTGCAGCAGACCCTTCATGATGCACAGACGCTCGGAGATCAGCGGGTCGCCCTGCTCATCATCCTTGAGGGTGACTTCGGTGTACGGGGGATCGAAAACGATGCCTTCCTCCAGCGTGAAGCGGCGGCACATGCTGCCCGCGGTGAAATAGCGCAGAACAAACTCCAGCTTGGGAACGGTCAGGTTACGCACCTGCATCAGACCCTTGTCGATATCCGCACCCAGATAGTGGGTCGGGATGCCGTTGCGCTCCATCAGCTCGAAGAAATACTTGGAGACCGTCAGGCCGATGCGGCCCTTGCCCTCGACGCTGCCGCCTACGGTGTTGGAGCCGGGATCGAATACACCGTTTTCACCGGTCGCGCTGTCCTTGAAGAACAGGTTGACGACGTTGGTCGTCTCGTCGAGCAGAACGGTTTTGGTTTTGCCGTTGTACAGAGTTTTCATGTGCAGGTTCTCCCTTCATTCAGGTCGGCCGCGCTGCCGCATTGGGCGAAGCGGGTCGTTTATTGTGGAACAACGCTATTATAGCACAGGATTATGGAAAGCAACAACTGTTTCCCTGTGATCCGGTTGGAGAAAATCCGGTGGAAAGGGGCGCTTTTTTTGACACACGCGTACAGAACTCAACGATGCAGGCGGTGCCGGATGGCCTGCAGCTCGGCGCGGCCCTCGCCGCTGACGATGATGCAGACGGCATAGACAAGCGCACCGGCGGGGACGGCCAGCACAAGGCGCATCAGGTTGCCGACCGGCAGCAGGGTGCAGCCGTATGCCGCTGTGCCGCACAGCAGGGCGGACAGCAGGATGCGCAGAACGCTTGCCGGTGCAAGGCGGAACAGGAAGCGGCGGCGCACCCGCACACAGGTGATGACAAAGTATGAGGCGAATGCCACGACCGAACCGAGCGCACCGCCTGTAAAGCCGAGCACACGCAGCAGCACGATGCTGGACAGTACCTTGATCACTGCGGCGGCTGCGCTGTTTTGCAGCACCTGTACGGTGGACTGCTCCAGCTCATAGGCTTTGTTGGCGTATTCGGTCAGTCCCATAAACAGCATGGCAAGCGCGGTATAGGCGATGACCGGTGCACCGGCCTCATAGCCTTCCGCGAACAGGAAGCGCGACATGGGGAGCGAAACTGCGGTCAGTCCCGCAACGGCGGGGGCGGCGATCAGCAGATACAGGCGCACGCCCTGATCGAGCAGGGGCTTGGCAGCGGTTTGGCCGCCTTCGCGCCACGCACGCAGCACGGCGGGGTAGACCCCGCGCATGATGCCGACCGAGATCATGGTGAACAGCCCGGCGGCAATCGAGTTATTGCTTGAATAGATGCCGTACACATCCATATTGAAAAAGCCGACGACAAGGTATTTATCGATCTGGTTGAGCAGGGTGACCGAAATGGAAACGCCCATCAGCGGCAGGCCGTATTTGAGGAACCTGCCGAATAATGCGCGGGAAAACCAGCGCAGCCGGACGATGGCAGGCAGACCGAGCGCCGCGATCGCGCCAAGTCCGGCAAGCCCATCCGCCACGGTATTGGCGGCAATGGCCGGGAAAGGGGAGGCGGGGTTGTCCATGCCGTATACCAGCACATAGGCAACAGCAAGCTTGAGCACCGCAGAGAGCAGGCTCAGTGAAATGGATGCTTTCATCCGTCCGAGCTGGATGAGCGCGGAGTTTAGAATTTGAAATACGGTATAGCTGCAGAACATGGTGAGGAAGCCGAGGTACAGCCGGTCTCCGGTAACGGCTGCCGCTGTGCAGCAGAACACTGCCACGGCGGCGCAGATCAGCAGATAAACGGTCGATACGGTGGAGAACAGGCCGCGCCCCTGGTCATGTTGGAATTCTTCTCCAACATAGCGGGTGGCGGCGTTGGCCATCCAGCCGGCCAGTATGAGATAGGCGATCTGCACGTTGAAGTTAATGAAGTTGAACGTGCCGACCGTGGATTGATAAAACAGATGGGTGTACAGGGAGGAGCACGCGATCACCAGCAGTCCTTCCGCGATTTTGGCGGGCAGGAACAGCATGGCATCCCGTGTCATGGTGTTTTTCGAGGACAAGGACAAAACCCTCACTTTCGGTCAGATAACAACAGTATAGCATGGTTGCTGCGGAAAAACAAACGGCAAGTTTGGCGGGGCGGGCGGTCTGCGGGTGCGGCTTTGTTTTGCTTTTCGGCCTGATTCGTGGTATACTTACCGGAGTATATCACGATTCGGCTGGAGGAATGGTTTTGAGAGTGATGCATGTGATGGGCGGCGGCGATGTCGGCGGCGCTAAAACCCAAATTATGAATACCGTCACGGGGCTTGCCAGACGCAATGACGTGATGCTGCTTTCTTTCCGCGCGGGCCCGTTTGCGGATGAGGCGCGCGAGCGCGGGATCGATGTGCGCGTGATCGAGCGGCACAACCCCTTTCGCGCCGCCCGCGCCATGCGCGATCTGGTGGATGAATTTGAGCCGGATATCATCCACTGTCACGGCGGCCGCGCCAATCTGATGGGCGCTATGGTGCGCCGTACCCGCCGGGTGCCCGTGCTGACAACCGTGCACTCGGATTATAAACTGGATTATATGGGAAATCCGTTCAAACAGCATACCTTCGGCACTGCCAATGCGGTGGCTTTGCGCTTTTTGGATTTTTACCAGCCGGTGGCTGACCGCATGGCCCGCACCCTGATCGAGCGGGGGTTTGATCCTGAGCGGATCGTTAAAATCTATAACGGTATGGAATTCAAGCGGCCGGAAGGCGCGCTTGACCGTGCGCAGTATCTGCGCGAGACCTTTGGCGCGGAAATTGCGGAAGGGGACGTGCTGTGCGGTATTGCCGCGCGTCTGACAGCGGTCAAGGATATTGCAACGACTGTGCGCGGCTTTGCCGCGGCGCTCAAAGAAGCTCCGCAGCTTCGTCTGTTCATCGCGGGCGAGGGCGAGGATGAGGAGATGCTTCGCCGCCTGTGCACGCAGCTCGGCGTGGCGGAACGCGTGACGTTCTGCGGCTGGGTCGCGCCGGTGGAGCCGTTCTTCCGCGCAATGGACATCAATTTGCTGTCCTCTGTGTCAGAAACCTTTCCGTATTCCATTTTGGAAGGCATCTGCGCGGGTTGCGCGACGATCTGCTCGGATGTCGGCGGTATGCCCGAACTGATCGATACGGGGGAAAACGGTTACATCTTCCCGGTGGGGGATGATAAGCAGCTGGCGCGTTATATGGTGCGGCTGGCGAACGATGCCGCACAACGGCAGGCCTTTGCGGAGGCGCTGTATCAAAAGGCATCCCGCGATTTCTCCAAGGATAAAATGTGTGAACGGCAGGAGGCCAACTACCGCCACGTGCTGGCCCGCTTCCACCGTCCCAAAGAAGAACGGGAGAGCATCGTGATCTGCGGCGCCTACGGACGCGGCAATGCGGGCGACGACGCGATTCTGGAGGCGATCGTGCGCGAGATGCGCGCGTTGGCACCTGAGCGGACGATCTGCGTCATGTCGCGCCGGCCGAAGGAGACCCGGCTCAATTACCGCACGGGCGCGGTGTATACGTTCAACGTTCTGTCAGTGCTGCGGCGCTTCCGGCGTGCGGCGCTGTATATCAACGGGGGCGGCTCGCTGATGCAGGATGTGACCTCGACCCGGTCGATCTGGTATTACTGCTATACGCTGCATGCGGCGAAAAAGCGCGGCTGCAAGGTGATGATGTACGGCTGCGGCATTGGGCCGATCAACCGGATGGGCAACCGGAAAATGGCCGCGCGGACGATCGACCGGTCGGTAGACCGGATCACGCTGCGCGATGATAATTCGCGTGCGCTGCTGGCAGAAATGGGCGTGACGCGTCCGGATATTCGCGTTTCTGCCGATCCGACCATCATCCTCGATCCTGCACCGCAGGAGATCGTGCGCTTAGCGCTGGAACAAAGCGGCATCGATCCGGACGGACGGTATATCGGTTTCGGCCTGCGCAACTGGCCGGGGCTGGATGGTGCGCTGCCCGAGATCGCAGCAGCGGCGGAGTATGCCTATCGCCGCCACGGGCTGACGCCGGTGTTTGTGCCGATCGAGTTTCCGAGCGACCTGACCCCCGCCGAGCGTGTTGGGGCGCTGCTTTCCTGCCCGTGGCATGCAGTGCGCACGCGCCTGCCGATCGAAACCACCATCGGTATTCTGGCACGGATGCAGACCGTAGTCGGGATCCGGCTGCATTCGCTGATGTTTTCGGCAGGGCAGGGTGTGCCGGTGGTTGGTATGAGCTATGATATCAAGGTGGACGGCTTTTTGAAATACATCGGCAGCCGCACCTGCCTGCAGCTCCGCTCGGTGCGGGCGGACGAGCTGTGCCGCCTGATTGACGAATGTGTTTCGGGCGCACTGGATGGGGAGGTGTGCCGCACAGCCGAAATGCTGCGCGAGCGCGAACAGGAAAATGTGCGCGGTGCGGCCAAGCTGCTCGGCATTGAGAATTGACCGGAGAACAACGGAAGGATCTGTAACATTATGAAAAATCATGTGGTTTGTCTTTCGACGACCAATTATCATCCGCTTCCAACCCGCAAGCAGAATGTGATGAGCCGCCTGCGGAACAGCGAGGTGCTGTATTTTGACCCGCCGGTATCGGTCATCGCGCCGCTGAAGGATAAAAAAGCGGCAGCCTATATCCGGAAATACCGTCAGCCCGGCGAAAAGGTGGAAGGGCATGAGAACATTACGGTATATGCCTTGCCGCCGGTGCTGCCGTTTTTCAATAAATTCCGGTGGGTGAACCGGCTCAATCAGAAGCGGCAGGCCAAATTCGTGCGACGGAAGATGCAGGAACACGGCTTTGGGGAGGAGAGCGTTCTCTGGTGTTATTCTCCCTCCTCGTGCGATATTGTGGAGCATGTGCCGCACCGCGCGCTGGTGTATGACTGCGTGGACCGTCATTCGGCCTATAAGGGGCACATCACCCCGGCGGTGGTTGATGGGATGGAGCGCGATCTGGCAAAGCCAGCCGATCAGGTATTTGCCACGGCGGTCGGTCTGGCAGAAACGCTGGAGCAGATCAATCCCACAACACGGATGATCCCGAACGGCGCGGCATATGAGATCTTTTCCCGGGTGCAGACGGAGAAAGGGGCGCTCCCTTGCCCGGCGGATATGAAAAACCTGAAGCATCCGGTGTTCGGCTTTGTCGGCATGCTGCAGGAGTGCATTGACTATGCACTGATCGAAAAGCTGGCAAAGGAACGGCCGGACGCGACGGTTTTCCTGATCGGGCGCACGCTGCCGGGCGTGGATCTGACGCATTTGCAGCAGTATCCGAATATCGTGTTTCACGGTCTGGTGCCGCAGCCTGAGCTGCCGGCATATCTGGCGCAGATGGACGTGTGCCTGAATGTGTTCCGTCCGGGGGCGCTCAGCCGCGATGTATCGCCGCTGAAGTTTTATGAATATCTGGCGACCGGCAAGCCGGTTGTATCGACCCGCGAACCGCTGCAGGTGGAGGATTTTAAGGACGTGGTCTATATCGCGCATCATGAGGACGAGTTCCTTGCCCTGTGCGATGCGGCGGCGGCTGAACATGATCCGGAGAAAACGGAAAAACGGCTGGCCTACGGCGCACAGTGCTCGTGGAGCGAGCGGGTACGCCAGATGGAACAGGTGCTGTATGGAAAAGGCGTTCTGCACGAAAGCGGGGACACTTAAAACACTTCTTTGGGCATTTGTACGAAAGCGGAAAAAACCTTGTAAAATGCTTGCAATACACGGCTCGATTGGATAAAATAAAAGTGTATTTTCACCGATCGAAGGCAGAAAGAGGTGGGCGTATGACCGGCAGCGTTTTTTTGAATTGCAAGAAGCGTTCTATCCGTATGCAGTTTTTTAAGCTCGGGCATTCGTGCACGTTTTCGGGCATCGGTGCATCTGAATGAGCGAATATAAGGACACGGGTCTATCCGTGTCCTCATTTGTTTTCAAGGAGGAAAAGCGAATGAAAAAGGTACTGGTTGTAATGGGATCGGACAGCGATCTTAAGGTAATGGAAAAGTGCGTGGACCGTCTGCGGTCGTTTGAGATCCCGGCAGAGGTGCGCATCGTATCTGCGCACCGAACCCCGGCGGCGGCTGAACAGCTGGCGAAGAACGCCGCGGCAGAAGGCTTCGGTGTAATTATTGCAGCAGCCGGTAAGGCGGCGCATCTGGGTGGTGTGCTGGCGGCTTATACCACGCTGCCGGTCATCGGTGTGCCGATGGCGACCAGTGTGATGGGCGGCATGGACAGCCTGCTGTCCATTGTGCAGATGCCAAAGGGCATTCCGGTGGCAACAGTTGCAATCGACGGTGCGGATAACGCGGCGATTTTGGCCGCGCAGATGATCGCGCTGTCCGATGAAGCGCTGGCCGGCCGTCTGGCGCAGTTCAAGGCAGAGATGGCGGCGGAAGTAGCCGCCAAGGATGAAAAGGTGCGCGCACAGTTTTCGTAAGTTTGTTCTCGCAGTGGGCGGGAAAACAGGGTAAAGGCGCGGCCTGCGCTTCCATTGCCGGGCCGGGTATAACCTTAAAACAACTTTGTTTTTAAATTATTCATATAATGGAGGAATCTGAACATGGAAAAGCAAACACAGCTGTATGAGGGCAAAGCAAAAAAGGTGTTTGCAACCGATGATCCGCGTCGGGTTATTGTATCCTATAAGGATGATGCGACTGCGTTCAACGGAGAGAAAAAAGGAACGATCGCAGGCAAGGGCGCAATCAACAATGTGATGAGCAACCACCTGTTCCGGCTGCTGGAGCAGCAGGGCGTGCGAACCCATTTCATTGAGCAGCTTTCCGACCGTGAAACCGTGGTGGAGAAGGTTGCTATCGTACCGCTGGAGGTGATCGTACGCAATGTGGCGGCCGGTTCGTTTGCCAAAAGGTACGGTGTGGAGGAAGGCACTGCGTTTGCTGCGCCGACGATCGAGTTTTCCTATAAAAACGATGCGCTGGGAGATCCGCTGATCAATACTTACCACGCGTTGGCGTTGGGGCTGGCAACGCAGGCAGAGCTTGAGACGATCAAACGGACGGCGTTTCGGGTCAACGAGGTGCTGTGTGCCTACTTTGATACGCTGAACGTCCGTCTGGTGGATTTCAAGCTGGAATTTGGCCGGACGGCGGACGGTACGATCGTACTGGCGGATGAGATCAGCCCGGATACCTGCCGGTTGTGGGATAAAACAACGGGAGAAAAGCTGGATAAGGATCGATTCCGCCGGAATATGGGCGGCGTAGAGCAGGCATATCAGGAGATACTGTCCCGCGTGATGGGCCAGTAAAGCCGACGGCTCCGGCACAATAGACGAATCAATTTTAACAGGCTCCTGCCGCAGGCGGCGGGGATCGGAAAAGGAGTAACCATGGGAGGATTTTTTGGCGCAGTTTCCAAGCGGGACTGCGTATTGGACATTTTCTTTGGAGTAGATTATCATTCGCATTTGGGTACACGCCGCGGCGGCATGATCCTGTATGATCAGGAACGCGGCTTTCAGCGGCAGATCCATAATATTGAGAACACCCCGTTCCGCACGAAATTCGAAAAGGATCTGCCGGATTTTTCGGGAAACAGCGGTATCGGCTGCATCAGTGATACCGATCCGCAGCCGCTGCTGGTGCGGTCGCATCTCGGCCTGTACGCACTGACCACGGTTGGCATCATTAACAATGCGGAAGATTTGATCGCCCGGTATTTTTCGGATCACGGTCATCAGTTTATGGCAATGAGCTCGGGCAAGGTCAACTGCACCGAGCTGGTCGCGGCATTGATCAACCAGAAGGACGATCTGGTATCCGGTATCCTGCATGCGCAGGAACTGATCGACGGTTCGCTGACCGTGCTGGTTTTGACCGATGAGGGCATCATCGCTGCGCGCGACCGTCTGGGCCGCCTGCCGGTGCTGATTGGACGGAACGAGGAGGGCTGCTGCATTTCCTTCGAGTCCTTTGCGTATCATAAGCTGGGCTATGAGGATGCCTATGAGCTTGGCCCGCGTGAGATCGTCAAGGTTACGGCAGAAGGGTTTGAAACGCTTTCCCCTGCCGGTACGGAAATGAAAATCTGTTCGTTCCTTTGGACATATTACGGTTATCCCAACTCGAATTATGAGGGAGTCAATGTTGAGGTGATGCGTTACCGCAACGGCGAGATCCTTGCACGGGAGGATAAAAAGCGCGGCTTGGCAGAAGATGTTGATTTTGTAGCCGGTGTGCCGGATTCCGGCGTGCCGCACGCGATCGGCTATGCAAATGCGTGCAGCCGTCCGTTTGCGCGTCCGTTTGTCAAGTATACGCCGACCTGGCCGCGCTCCTTTATGCCGAGCAACCAGAAGCTGCGCAAGCAGGTTGCTAAAATGAAGCAGATTCCGGTGCCGGAGCTGATCGAGGGCAAAAAACTGCTGTTTGTAGATGATTCCATCGTGCGCGGCACCCAACTGCGCGAAACCGTTGAATTTCTGTATGAATCCGGTGCGAAGGAGGTTCACATGCGGTCGGCCTGCCCGCCGATCATGTACGGCTGCAAATACCTGAACTTCTCTTCCAGCAATTCCGAAATGGAGCTGCTTGCCCGCCGCACGGTGCAGGAACTGGAGGGCGATGAAGGACAGAAGCATCTGGAGGAATATGCAGATGCGAATACCGAGCGCGGCCAGTGCATGCTCAAGTCGATCTGTGAGAAGTTCGGCTTCAGCTCGCTGGGCTACCAGTCGCTCGACGGCCTGCTTGAGGCAATTGGGCTGGACCGTGATAAGGTATGTACCTATTGCTGGAACGGCAAGGAATAAATGCCGTTTACAGTGACAGATAATGATGAAATGGGAAAGTGAGTGTATAACGATGAGTGAGAGCCGTTCTGAAAGCTACAAGGCCGCAGGCGTAGACGTAACCGCAGGGTATGAGGCGGTCAAGCTGATGAAGCCGATGGTCGAATCCACCTTTACCAAGGGGGTCATGGGAACACTCGGCGGGTTCGGCGGCATGTTCCGCCCGGACTTTAAGGGCATGGCCGATCCGATTTTGGTATCCGGTACGGATGGTGTTGGCACCAAGCTCAAGCTGGCCTTCCTGATGGACAAGCATGATACCGTCGGTATCGACTGTGTGGCGATGTGCGTTAACGATATCGCATGCTGCGGGGCGCAGCCGTTGTTTTTCCTTGATTATATTGCGGTAGGCAAAAATCATCCGAATAAGATCGCGCAGATGGTGGCCGGCATTGCGGAGGGCTGCCGTCAGGCAGGCTGTGCACTGATCGGCGGCGAGACTGCCGAAATGCCCGGCTTTTATCCGGAGGATGAGTACGATATGGCAGGCTTCTCGGTCGGTATGGTCGATAAGGAAAAGATGATCGACGGCACGAACATCCGCCCGGGCGATGCGCTGATCGGCGTGGCGTCCTCGGGCGTACATTCCAACGGTTATTCGCTGGTGCGCAAAACGCTGGGCATCAATGAAAAATCCGTGCGCCGCTATATTGACGAATTCGGCAAGACGCTGGGAGAGGAGCTGCTCACCCCGACCAAGATCTATGTCAAGGCGATCCAGTCGCTGATCGGCAAGGTCGAGGTCAAGGGCATCAGCCACATCACGGGCGGTGGTTTCTACGAAAACGTGCCGCGCATGCTGCCGGAAAACGTGTGTGCTAAAATTGAAAAGGCAGCTATGCCGGTGCCGCCGGTGTTTGAGCTGATTGCCAAGACCGGCAAGATCCCGGAGCGTGATATGTATAACACCTTCAATATGGGCGCCGGTTTGGTGCTGGCGGTCGCGGCGGAGGATGCGTCCCGCGCGGTGGCGGCGATCTCGGCTGCGGGCGAGCAGGCATATATCATCGGTGAATGTGCTGCCGGTGATAAGGGCGTAGAACTCGTTTAAGAATGGATAATGGAGCATGGAGAATGGCGGTGTCGTGCAAAGCGCGATGATCTGGTTGGTGCTGCGCGCCGGTTCTGCAATTTTCCATTTTCCGTTCTCAATTATTATTTTTCGGAGAACAATAACTATGATAAATATCGCAGTTTTGGTTTCGGGCGGCGGCACGAACCTGCAGGCGCTGATCGATGCACAGCAGGCGGGAAAAATCGAAAACGGGCGCATTGCGCTGGTGGTTTCCTCCAATCCGCAGGCATATGCGATCGAACGGGCGGCGCAGGCGGGGATTCCGTCTGCCGTGCTGCGCCGCAGGGAATACAGCAGCGCAGAGACATACAGCGAAGCGCTGGACGCCTTGCTGCAGCAGCAGGAGATCGGTCTGGTCGTGCTGGCCGGGTTTATGACCGTGCTGCCGGACAGCTTCTGCCGCCGGTATGAGAACCGTATTATCAATGTGCATCCGTCGCTCATCCCCTCGTTTTGCGGAGAAGGGTATTACGGGCTGCGCGTGCACGAGGCCGCACTTGCCAAAGGGGTAAAAGTGACTGGGGCTACCGTGCATTTTGTATCCGAAGTGGTGGATGGAGGCGCGATTATTGCCCAAAAAGCAGTGCAGGTGGAAGATGGCGATACGCCGGAACGTTTGCAGAAGCGTGTGATGGCCGAGGCCGAATGGCTGCTGCTGCCGCAGGCAGTATCGGATTTCTGCGCCGGGCGCCTTTCTGTGCAGGGTACATGGGTCGCCAGAAAATAAAAAGGAGTGAAAAGCGTTATGAGTAAAAACGTGTTCAATATCAGCCACGAGCTGCTGAGCAACGCCTATCCGGGCCGCGGCATTATTTTTGGCCGCACACCGGACAACAAGCAGAATGTTGTGGCGTATTTTATCATGGGCCGGTCGGAAAACAGCCGCAACCGTGTTTTTGTGGAAACCGAGGACGGGATCCGCACGCAAGCGTATGATCCTTCCAAAATGACCGATCCGTCGCTGATCATCTATCATCCGGTTCGCCAGTGCGGCGGCAAGCTGGTTGTGACCAACGGCGATCAGACCGATACGATCTGCGACTATTTGCGGGAAGGCAAGAGCTATATCGATGCGCTGCGTACCCGTCAGTTTGAGCCGGACCCCCCGAACTACACCTCGCGTATTTCGGGCGTGATCAACGAGGATGGTTCGTACAGCCTGTCTATTTTGAAGAATTTTACCTCGGACCGCACAGCGAACAAGCGCTTTTTCTATGAATACGACAAGCCGGTTGCCGGGTTGGGTCACTTCATCCATACCTATCAGTGCGACGGCGATCCGCTGCCGCCCTTCCGCGGGGAGCCGAAGTGCATCCGCATCGAAAAGCCGATCAAGCAGTTTACCGAAATGCTGTGGACCAGCATGAACGAGCAAAACAAGGTTGCATTGTTTGTGCGTTACATTGATCTGGAAACCGGCGCGTACTGGCAGGAGATCCGCAACAAGCA
Source organism: Agathobaculum desmolans ATCC 43058 (assembly GCF_000701665.1). Taxonomy (GTDB): domain Bacteria; phylum Bacillota; class Clostridia; order Oscillospirales; family Butyricicoccaceae; genus Agathobaculum; species Agathobaculum desmolans. The sequence goes on from NZ_JNJN01000017.1 coordinate 25,694, forward strand.
TGAGGAGGGAAAAAACGCATGAAGGAACTGGCACTCAAATACGGCTGCAACCCCAACCAGAAGCCCGCGCGCATTTTTATGACCGAGGGCGAACTGCCGATCGAGGTACTCAACGGCAAGCCGGGGTACATCAACTTCTGCGATGCGTTTAACTCCTGGCAGTTGGTCAAGGCGCTGAAAAAGGCGACCGGTATGCCGGCGGCGGCATCCTTTAAGCATGTTTCGCCCGCGGGCGCGGCACTGGGCAAGCCGCTGACCGCAGTGGAAAAGCAGATGTATTTTGTCGAGGCCGATCATGAGCTGTCTCCGATCGCCTGCGCATATATCCGTGCCCGTGGTGCGGATCGTCTGTGCTCGTATGGCGACTGGGCGGCGCTGAGCGATCCCTGCGATGCGGATACCGCGCGGTATCTGGCAGGCGAAGTGTCGGACGGCATCATTGCGCCGGACTATACGGCGGAAGCGCTGGAAATTCTCAAGACCAAGCGCAAGGGCGGCTATAATGTGGTCAAGATCGACCCGGATTATGTGCCGGGGCCGATTGAGCAGCGCGATATTTTCGGCATTCGCTTTGAACAGGGCTATAATGACTATGAGATCAACGAAAGTCTGCTGACCAATATCGTGACTGAGTGCAAGGATCTGCCGGAGTCTGCACGGCATGATATGATCCTGTCGCTCATCACACTCAAGTACACGCAGTCCAATTCGGTCTGCTATGCGAAGGATGGCATGACCATCGGCGTCGGCGCGGGGCAGCAGAGCCGTATCCACTGCACCCGTCTGGCGGGACAGAAGGCGGACAACTGGTTCCTGCGGCAGCATCCCAAGGTGCTGGGGCTGCAGTTTAAGGATGGGATCCGCCGTCCGGACCGCGATAACGCGATCGACGTATATCTTTCGGATGAGTACGAAGATGTGCTGGCCGAAGGCGTGTGGCAGAACACCTTTAAGGTCAAGCCCGAGGTGCTGACGCTTGCGGAAAAGAAGGAATGGATCGCCCAAAACACGGGTGTAACCGTCGGTTCGGATGCCTTCTTCCCCTTTGGTGATAATGTAGAGCGTGCGCGTAAATCGGGCGTGCAGTATATTGTGCAGCCGGGCGGCTCGATCCGCGATGATAATGTGATCGAAACCGCGAATAAATACGGCATTACCATGGCGTTCACCGGTATGCGCCTGTTCCACCATTGAAACCGGCGCGCGGCGCAGCAGCGGCAAACTGGGCGTTGGGGGCGTTGGCAGCGCAGTTGGCTGCATCGTTTTTCCTGTATCGGGCAGCTCCTCTGCCCGGTGCGGTTCTGATGCTGGCCTGCTATGCCATGCAAATGTGGGCGTCACATCTGCTGCGGTGTCCGGTGGCGCTGGCCGCTGCCGTGAGCGGCGCTGCGCTGTCGGCGCTGCGGCTGGGCGGCCTGTCTGCCGGCTGGGCAGATGATCTGCTGCTCAACCTGCTGTTTTTGCTGCAATATTTGCCGATGCAGCGCAGCTTTGACCGGATGATGCAGGCGGCGGATGTCTCTGAGCAGACCCGGCGGCTGGGGCGGATATGGGCGGTCACGGCTCTGATCCAGCGCGGCGCTTCCATGATGGGCTGTTTGCCGGTTTTACAGCAGCAGGCGGTGCTGTCCCTGCAGCAGGGTGGGTATACGGCACTGTTCCGGGTGCAGCTTGGGCTGGAGATCATTGCGCTGCTGGCGGCGATGGTGTCCTATATCTGGATGGTGCGCTACCTTTGGCGCGCCCGTGTGCTGCTCGGGGAGGAATCGGTATGAATATGCTGAAGGGTTATTATGCCTATCTGGCTATTGCAGGCGGTGTGCTGCTGCGGTTGGTCATGCAGAGTAACTGGATGCTGCAAATCGTGGCGCTGGCACTGATTTCCGTAGGCGCATGGTCGCTGCAGCAGGTCTCACGCTGGTTTTTTCGCGCGAGCATTGCAGCAGATGTGTGTATCGGGCTGCGGCTGATCTGTGCTCCGGCTCTGATCCCGCCGGGGCTGCTGCGCATCGTGTTGGAATACGCATCGCTTGTGCCCGTATTGCTGACCGGCTGCCTGCTGCTGATGGCCTTTATGGAGCAGATGCGCGGCGCGGGACGCGGCACAGTATTTGAGTGGGCGGTACTTATCGTGTGGAGCGCAGGGTATATCCTGACGATCCTGATGGCGCTCGGATGCAGTAATGAGGCGGCGATGGGACTGCTGACGACTGTGGTCAACACCCTGACGGTGCTGGGTCACATTGCGCTGCTGGCGGATACGTTCCGTGCGCAGCGGGAATATCTTCGTACGGAGGCGGAAAAAACATGAAAGTTTTGGTAATTGGCGGCGGCGGCCGCGAACATGCCATTGTGCATACTTTGAAGAAAAGCCCCAAAGTGGATCATATCTGGTGCGCGCCGGGCAACGGCGGAATCGCGCAGGAGGCAGAGTGCGTTGCCATTAAGGCGACGGATATTGACGGCGTGGTAGCGTTTGCGCAGGAAAACCAGCCGGATCTGGTCATGGTCGCGCCGGATGATCCGTTGGCGCTCGGCATGGTGGATGCGCTCGAAGCGGCGGGCATCCGCGCGTTCGGTCCGCGCAAAAATGCGGCGATGATCGAAGGCTCCAAGTCGTTTGCGAAGGATCTGATGCAGAAGTACCATATCCCGACGGCGGGCTACGCGGTATTTGAGGATTCTGCGGAGGCGATCGCTTATATCAAGGAACAGGGCGCACCGATCGTTGTGAAGGCGGACGGTCTTGCGCTCGGCAAAGGCGTAACGGTTGCCATGACCGAGGATGAGGCGATCGAAGCGGTCAGGGACGCGATCGACGGCGGCGCGTTTGGCGGCGCGGGCGCCCGTGTGGTGATTGAGGAGTACTTGACCGGTCCGGAGGTGTCCGTGCTGGCATTTGTGGACGGTACGCATCTCAAGACCATGCCCTCTGCGCAGGATCATAAGCGCGCTTATGACCACGATGAAGGCCCGAATACCGGTGGTATGGGTGCGTTCTCTCCCTCGCGTTTTTATACCGAGGAAGTGGCGCAGACCTGTATGGAGACGATTTTCAAGCCGACGGTCGCAGCGATGGCGGCAGAGGGGCGTCCTTTCAAGGGCGTGCTGTATTTTGGACTGATGCTGACCCCAAAAGGTCCCAAGGTGATCGAATACAATGCTCGTTTCGGCGATCCGGAAACGCAGGCGGTGCTTTCCCGTCTGGATACCGATTTGTTTGATATTTTCAACGCGGTGATCGATGAGCGCCTGCATGAGATCGACATCCGCTGGACGGATAACGCGGCCTGCTGTGTGTGCATGGCCTCGGGCGGATATCCCAAGGCGTATGAAAAGGGAAAGGAGATCACCGGGCTGGACGATGTGGACGGTTCCTTTGTTTTCCATGCCGGTACTGCGGTGCAGGATGGCAAATTCGTGACAAGCGGCGGGCGTGTGCTCGGCGTAACGGCGGTCGCACCGACGCTGGAGGAAGCCATCCGCAAGGCCTACACGGATGTGGAAAAGATCCGCTTTGACAAGGCGCATTACCGCACAGATATTGGTGTAAAGTAAAAAAGGCGAAAAATGGAGAATGCCGGGCGTGGATAGAACGGATGTGCGCGGTGGTTCTCCATTTTCCGCTGTCTGTATTTGATTTTTCAGGAGGTTCCAAATGAAAACCGAAAAGCAGGATCAGATTTTGGATTGCATGGCCGAGGTGCTGGGTCAGAATGGGTTCCGTGCGGAGGTCATGCGCAAGGAAGGCGCGCCCACTTTGCTGCGCTGCGAGGCAATGCGGCAGGGCAAGGTGGCCAAGGATGTGGTGATAGAGTGCTGCTTCATCCCAATGCAGCTGCCGAATGAGGAAATGGGGCTGCTGCAGTTTTTTGTAACGCTGTTTCAGGGCGCGCCGGATACCAATTTGGCGCAGCTTCGCAAGGCGTGTATCTACTGCAATGATTTTTGTGCACTGGGCGCTTTCGGTTTGTTTGAGCAGGCCGGGCAGATCTATCTTAAGCACAATACATTGGTGGACGGCTCGCTGGAGCTGGAAAAGAATATTCCGTTTGTGGCGGACAACATTTCGGTGCTGCTGGCGGCTGTCGGCCGGTTTATCGACGGTATGGCGCAGATCGCCTACGCCGGCATGACGTTGGATGCCGTGCTCGATCAGGAGCTGTTTCCGAAGATGTGATCGGCAGACGGATGCAAAATTCCCCGGGAGATATTCTCCCGGGGAATGAGACTGTCGAAAAACTTCGTTTTTCCGACAATCTATGTTTGGACTGCGCCAAACATGGACGAGAAAAAGTTCCTGTGCAGAAACTTTTTCTCTCTCAAAGTATAAAAAGTCAGGCACATGTCCTGACTTTTTATGCATTTGCGCTGCAAATGCTGTTTTATGCGCGCTGCCGCGCGTATTGGTGAAACGCATCAACAAAATACTTCTTCGACAGACTGATTCCCCGGGAGATATTCTCCCGGGGAATTTTATTATGCATCTATTTGCAGCAAAACAGCGCTGAATTTCGGCAAAGAAATTGATATATTGTCTGAAATATTGAAAAATAACGGATCGGTCTCTTTTGTGCCGCCGCCGAAGCGTGTCCAGTCCGTGTGCAGCAGCAAACGGACGGACGGCGGTGCAGCGGAAAAGGGCTGCGCTTGATCGGAAAGATTGCATACCGCCAGCAGCCGTTCTCCGCCGCCGCGGCGTTCCCATGCAAATACGCAGGGGGCACCATCCTGCGGCTCGATCCAGCGGAAATTGTCCGTTTCATAATCACAGTGCAAGGCGGGGTGGGCGCGGTACACCTGACCAAGGGCGCAGAAAAATGTGTGGAAGGGACCGTGTTCGAAGCTGTGGTCAAGCGCAGCTGCTTCGTTCCATTCGGTGAGCAGCCCCAGTTCGTTTCCCATGAAGTTGAGCTTCTTACCCGGATGGGTGAACATATACAGATAAAGCGCCCGAGCCTGTGCGTATTTATCGGTCAAATCAGCGCCCCACATTTTTTGTACGATAGCAGCTTTGCCGTGTACTACCTCATCGTGTGAAAACGGCAGCAGATATTGCTCGTTGGAAAAATACTGCATGGAGAACAGCAGTTGGTCACGGTGCTGCGGACGTTCCTCCGGCGGTGTTTGAAAATAGCAGAGCGTGTCGTGCATCCAACCGAGATCCCATTTGTAATCAAATCCCAGTCCGTCCGCATCGATCGGATGGGTAACGCCCGGATAGGTGGTCGAGTCCTCTGCGATCAGCAGGGCGGTGGGATGCCGCTCCTTCAGGCCGCGGTTCAGGTTTTTCAAAAATTCCAGTGTGTCCCCGTTGACACCGCGGGCAGGATCCCCCTGCCAGTAGATCAGCCGTGAAACGGCATCCATACGCAGGCCGTCAAAGTGGAATTCCTCCAGCCAGTAGTTGGCGGCGGATTGCAGAAAGCAGCGTACTTCACGCCGGGAATGAATGAAATTATAGCTGCCCCATTCGCTTTCTCCAACATCGGCGTGTGGATATTCATATAGGGGAGTCCCGTCGAACCGGGCGAGACCGTAGCTGTCCACCGCAAAATGCACCGGAACAAAATCCATGATCGCGCCGATCCCCGCATGGTGCAGCCGGTCGATCAGTGCCTTGAGTTGGGCGGGGGTGCCGTATCGTGACGTCGGGGCGAAAAAACCAGTGTTTTGATAGCCCCATGAACCGTCGAACGGATGCTCGGACAGTGGAAGAAATTCAACATGGGTGAAGCCATGCTCGCGCAGGTAAGGGATCAGCCGGTCGGCGATCGTATCGTAACGATACCAGCCGTTTTGATCCGTCGCATCCTGCAGCCAGGAGCCAAGATGCAGCTCATAGATGTTGACCGGTGCTGCCGGCGAAGCCGTGCGGGCAGCCATCCAGTCGGCATCGGTGAAGGTATAGGCTGAAAGGTCGGTAATGACCGAGCAGCAGCCCGGGCGCAGCTCCATGGCGAAACCGTAGGGGTCACAGTGCTCGGTGACCGTACCATCCTGCGCGTAAATGCGGTACTTATAAAACTGTCCCACCTGCGCCCCGGGGACGGATACCGACCAGAAGCCGCTGCGGCCATCCTGTTGAAGTGCATCCTCTTTCCAGCTATTAAATGCGCCGGTAACAGTTATTTTAGCGGCATTTGGTGCGAAAACTCGAAAAATGACCGATTGGTTCTCAATGTGAGCGCCAAACCAGCGGTAAGCATCAAACACTTGTCCATCAAAAAAAGCCTGCTTGTCCATCGTGGGGATTCCCTCCTTCTATGGTTTGGAGTATAGTATCAGTATAGGGTACGGATACGGGAAACGCAACCGCCAATCCACCGCGCAAGTGTTCGGTACTGTCCGAAACGGGTGGAAGAGGCTGACTTTCAGGATAGCGGGCACCGGATAAAAAATAAAAATTTAATGAACCGATCGGCCTGTCAGCGGCTCTTATAGACAGGTGCACCAAAATGCAAAGGAAGGATATGGAGACATGAGCGATGAAGAACTCGTCCGGCGGATGCAGCAGGGCGATATGCAGGCGTTTGACATGCTGTATGAGCGTTATAAAAACGACGCATACCGCGTTGCCTGCCTGATCACGGGAAGCCGGACAGACGGCGAGGATCTGACGCAGGAGGCATTTGTCATCGCGGCACAGTCGATCGGCTCACTGCGGGACGGGACAAAATTCCGCTCGTGGCTGCTGAGGACGCTGTCCCGTGCGGCATGGAAATACTGCCGCAAGTCAAAACGTGAAACGCCGGTTGCGGATTTTTTTGAAACCGGTGAAAGCGAAAGCGCATTATCTGCTGTGCTGCGCACGGATGAGCAGCGGCGGTTGTATGCGGCGCTGGACACATTGGATGAAAAGCGGCGCACGGTGGTGGTATTGTACTACTTCGACGATTTGCCGGTGCGGGAGATCGCGCGCACGCTCGGCGTGACCGAGGGGACGGTCAAATCCCGCCTGTTTTCCGCCCGCCGCCATCTGCGGCAGGCGCTGACCGAAAAAGAGGGGAAGCCGAAGGAGGCTCATACAAATGGATGAAATTAAGATGGAGCGGACGCTCCGGGAGACATTGAACAACTGTGCAGAGGGCTTGCAGGCGCCCGAGCGGCTTAAGACGCGCATCGACTTTGCACTGCGCAGCGGGGAGCAGCAGGCGTCTGTGCGCCGCCGCCCGCAGTGGGGTAAAAAGCTGGCTGCTGCATGCTTGGTGGCGGCGCTCGCGGTAACCGGCGCAGTCGCAGGCAGCGGCGTTACGGGGTGGTTTTCCGCTACCCGGTGGGACAAGAGCTGGAAGGATTTTGCACAAACGGCACAGTATGCGCAGGAGCATGTGGCAGGTGCGCAGTATGTGTCATCGTTCACCAATGGCTATGAATTTGTTACAGGCAGTGAGAGCACGACCGATAAGCGGGATGACGGCAACCATACGCTGGAAAGCTTTACCGGCCTTCTGTTGACCTATCAGAAGGACGGTGCAACCGTGACGGCAGACATCGATCCTGTGCAGGAGGAGGCTGTGTATACCTCGCCGTATGACACCGTGCGGACCATAGCGGATATTGAGGTGCATTACCGTGAAATGCCCTGCATTTTCCTGCCGGCGGATGGCAGCGTGCAGCCGACCGCAGAGGAACTGGAACAGCAGGAGAATGGCGAAATCAATATTTCGTATGGTACGCAGACGCGGGAGGAAAATACCTTTTACCGTGTTTCGTGGATCCGGGACGGGCTGGCGTACTCGATCGGTACCTACGATCCCGGTACGCTGACGGAGAATGACTTCTTCCAGATGGCGCAGGAGGTCATCGAATCCTAAAAATCAGGCAAACCGCTGTTGACAGACCGGCAGCGGTTTGCTAATATATTAACTGTACTATAACGCATAGTACAAACAATACGGATAGATGAGGTGATCGAATGAAAACACGGTTGATGGCATGGGCGGCAGCCATCGCGCTGCTGGTTCCGCTTGCCCCGGTGCAGGCCTATGCTGCGGGCAGCTACGGGCAGTATGGCTTTACGGAGAGCAGGACACAGGAGACAAAGGACGGAACCTATCATCTGCTGCACCACACGGATACAGGTGCGCAGGTGGTCTGGCTGGAGAATGATGCGGCGTCGCGCGATTTTGCAGTCGGCTTCCGCACCCCGCCGGAGGACAGCAAAGGTGCAAACCATGTGCTGGAGCATTCGCTGCTGTGCGGCAGCGAGCAGTATCCGCTCAATGACCTGATGCACATTCTGCGCAACAGTTCGGTGGCGGAGGAGCTGAACGCCTACACCAGCGAGGATCATACAGCGTATGTATTCCGCACGGCGAATGAGCAGGATTATTATAATCTGGCCGATATTTACATGAGCTGCGTGCTGTTTCCCCGTCTGCGGGAAGAGCCGAATATTTTCAAGCAGCAGGGGATCCGCGTGGAATATCAGGATGGCAAAGCACGGTATAACGGGATCGTTTTCAGTGAATTGAAGCTGAACAGTCTGGAAACCGAGCAGAATTCTCTGAATTTTGTGTCCGACCAGATGTATCGCAATCTGTATGGGGATAGTCCGGCCACCTATGATACCGGCGGCGGGCTGCCCGAGCTGCTTGACCTGACCTATGAGGATGTGATGCGTGTGTGGGAGCGTTACTATAAGCCTTCCAATATGCTGATCTATCTGTCCGGGCAGCAGGAACTGGGGAAGATGCTCCGCATGATCGACGGGTATCTGGATCAGGCGGATCACAGCGCCGGGGCGGAGATCCACGTGGGCGCCGAACCGGTGGCACCTGCGCAGCGGGTGCAGGAGTACAACGTCAGCGCGTCCACCAGAACGGTGGATATCGGGTTTATGGCACACGGACCGAGTGTGCTGGACGCCAAAAAGAAAAACGGCTGGGGTGCGCTGGTCACAGTGCTGCATGGTATGATGAAGGAACGCTTCCCGGATGCGCTGCCGTATACCGTAGGCAGCAATGCAGGCGGCATCTACAATGTGGGGATCATTTTGTCAGGCATACCCGCGACAGACAGAGCGGAGGCCGCCAAAGCGGTCGAGCAGGCGTTGCGCGAAATCGTGCAGAACGGCATTGATGAAGCGGCTTTGCACACTGCGGTGGACGATCAGCAGAATGCAAGGCAGCTCGGCCGGGAAGATATCTTTATGGGATTTGTGTATGACGACGATCCCTTTGCGGGGCTTGACCAGTCGGACGTTTTTGAGGATTTGAGACATGATCAGGCGTATTTTAAGGAATTAGCGCAGGAATGGCTGGATAGTCCGTACCAAACGGTTGTTGTATCGGGGAATGGTGCGCCCAAGCCGGCATTGCCGGAACCGGTGCTGGATGCAGCAGAATTGGAGCAGGTCAAGCAGGATACCGCGCAGTTTGAGGCATGGCTCAGCCAGCCGGACGACCCGGCGGTATTAAGCAGGCTGCCGCGGCTCGACCTGTCCGGCTTTGCGGACGATCCGTTTGCTATTCGGCAGACGCAGGAACAGGAAAACGGTGTCAACTGGTACTGGAATGAGGGCGACGGGCAGGCTTCCTTTTCGTTGGAGTTCCCGATTACCGTGCAGGAGGAGGACGCTGCGCTATGGACCCTGTTGTGCGAATATCTGAATGACCGCATGGAACAGGAAAAGCTGGGCTGCTCGATCGGGCTGTCCGCAGGGCAAGCGTATCGGGAGCCGGAAACGCTGCATCCGCGCCTGTGTATCGGCGGCGGAGCCGATCCCGAGCAGATAGAGGCGTGTGTACGCAAGCTGTCTGCGTGGCTGCAGGCGCCGCCGCTGGAGGATGTGGCAGCCCTGCGGCAGTTTTTGACCGCACGGCGCAGCAGTCTGCGCGACCTGTATCTTGATCCATATCAAACCGAGTACGGCCTGATGCTGCAGGCCAGCACGCAGGAAAACCGGTTTTTGAATCGTCTGCCGGCGGGCTTTGTGGGGTCATCGCTTTCGTATAAGTCGTTTGTGGATGCGGCAGCGGCCAATCCCGGTGGTGACGCGGCGCTGCTGGAGCAGATGCGCGCCCTGTGGAAGCAGGCGCTGACTAAGACCGGCGTATCGGCGGAGCTGACCGGATCGGATACAGCGTACCGCGTGTTCCGGCGGGAAGCAGCCGCGCTGCTGGCAGCGCTTCCGGAGGGCACGGGGACGGCTTCCTGCGACTGGCTGGCAGGCGGCTGGCCGTCGGCGCTGGTCGTGACACGCGGCACGCAGGACGCCAATCATGTGATGATGACCGGTGCGTTTGCGAAAATTCCGGAAAATATGGCGGTATATGATGTGCTCGCGCCGGTTTTGACCGCAAAGTACATTTTGCCGGAATTGCGTGACCGCCGCGGTGCGTATGGAGCGGGTCTGCGCTTTGATGCCGCCGGTGTGACCGTCAGTTGTGCGGGCGGCGTGTCGGTGGATGAGGCGGTTGCAGTGTTCCGCGGTGCAGCAGCGTATCTGCGCACGCTCGAGCTTTCTGAGGGCGAATTGGCCGGCTTCAAAGTAAACGCATTGAATGAGTTTGACCAGTATGGCGCGTGGGAGCGCGGCAGCGGTGCGGCGCTGGCACGTTCAGGCCGCACGCAGGCGGAGTATGCCGCGGAACGAAAAGGGATTCTGCAAGTTACCGTGCAGGATCTGCGCGCCTGTGCTGCGGATTTGGAAGAAATGCTCTCACAGGGGCACGTGTTTGCACACACAACGGCGGCTGCGGCAGCTGGGACACGCTTTCCGTTTGCGGCCCGTGCGGATGCTGCTACCGGCCGGGTAACGCCGCTGCTGCGGGATGATCTGACGGTGTCGGCGGATCGTTCCCCCGTGACACGCGGAGAAATGGCAGTGTTATTGGCGGACAGCCTGGCCGACCGGACAGCGGCGGAACAGCCCGACCGGCCGCGCTTTACCGATACCGGCTCGGTACCGGCCGAAGTACAGCGGGCGCTGGCAAAGCTGTATGATCGCGGACTGCTGCAAGGATATGAGGACGGCTCGTTCCGTCCGGAGGCGCCGATTACCCGGGCAGAGTTCTGCGCGATCGCGTCGGCGCTGTCGGCGGATGGTTCGGCGGCGGATGCACCGGCCTTTACCGATGTGCCCCGCGGACACTGGGCGTATCCGGTGATTGCAAAAATGGCAGCGCAGGGCATTTTGCAGGGGAAGGGGAACGGAAAATTTGAGCCGAATGATACGATCACACATCAGGAAGTAACGCTGATTTTACAGCGTTTAGCGCGGAAAATGTAACAGAATAAAGAAAAACGTCCGTTAGGACGTTTTTCTTTGCTTTATGCAAACTCAGAATCGGTCGCAGTAGCCCTCGCCGCCGTTGGCAAGGGATTTGAGTGCCTGCTCGGCGCGGTGTTCCGGGTCGTCTGCGGTGGAAACTGCGTCGGTCAGTGTGCTGCGCGCCTCGCGCGGAAGCTCGAAAAAACGATCCATTGCACGGGTGTTATGCCCCATTTCATGCAGAAAAGAAAAGGGGATATCCGCTGAGATTTTCTTTTTGCTGTGATTCTCCATGTCTGCCGCTCCTTTCGATTGCAGTATGCACTGCCGGCGTGATATAATACACATACCATATGAAAAAGGAGCGCCGCATACATGGAGCTTGTTAAAAATAAAATTTACCGTTGTCAGATCACGGATTATACGGCAGACGGCACCGGTTTTGCCCGCATCGACGGCCGTGCGGTTTTTGTACCGCGCACCGCAATCGGCGATCAGTGTGATGTGCGCATCGTGAAGGTGACCAAAAATGTGGCTTTTGCCCGAATGGAAAAACTGATCGTGCCCTCGGGGGATCGGATCGCTCCTGCCTGTCCGGCAGCGGACCGGTGCGGCGGCTGCTGTTATCAGCATATCAGCTACGAGGCGGAGCTGCGTGCCAAGGAGAAAAAAGTGCGTGACGCGCTTACCCGTATCGGCGGGCAGGACGGCGCGAAGCTCCTTGGGATCACGGGCGCTCCGACAACCGAGCATTACCGCAATAAGGCGCAGTATCCGGTCGGACTGGATGCGGACGGTCGGGTCGTGACTGGATTTTATCGGCCGCGCAGCCATGATATTGTGCCGGTGGAGCGCTGCCTGATCCAGTCCGAAACGGCGGACCGTATTACTGCTGTTGTACGGGAATGGATGCAGGAATTCGGCGTGTCGCCATATGACCATGCGAAAAAACGCGGAGCGGTACGGCACATTTATGTGCGCGTAGGCGAAAAAAGCGGGGAGAGCCAGCTTACCCTAATTGCAGCGACCCGCAAAATGCCGGCGTTGGATGTTCTGGTGCAGCGCCTGTGCGCATGTGAGCCATCGCTGACCGGTATCCTGCTGAACCATAACCAGCGGGAGGATAATGTGATCATGGGCGATCGGACCGATGTGCTGTGGGGTGAGCCAATGCTGGAGGACCGCTTGTGCGGCCATTCGTTCCTGCTGTCGCCCGAGGCGTTTTATCAGGTCAATCATGCGCAGGCGGAGCAGTTGTACCGCTGCGCGGTTGCGTTTGCGGGGCTGACCGGGCAGGAAACCGTGATCGACCTGTACTGCGGTGCGGGAACGATCACGCTGGCGCTGGCGGAGCAGGCCAAAACCGTGATCGGCGTGGAAATCGTGCCGGAGGCTGTGGAGAATGCCCGCCGGAATGCACAGCGCAATGGGGTAGAGAACGTGGAGTTTCTGTGCGCGGATGCGGGACAGGCGGCGCAGCGTCTGGCAGCCCGTCCGGTGGATGTGCTGGTGGTCGATCCGCCCCGCAAAGGATTGGATGAGACAGCGCGGGATGCGATTTTGAAAATGCCGCCGCCGCGGGTAGTTTATGTATCGTGTGATCCCGCAACATTGGCGCGTGACGTGGCGGAGTTGTGCGGCACGGGGTATCGGCTGGAACGGGCGCAGGCATTTGATTTGTTCCCGCGAACCAATCATGTCGAAACCGCTGCGCTGCTGGTGCGATAAAACAGCTTAGAGAACGAGGGACAGGCATACACGCTTTTGCGCTATGTCTGTCCCTTATTTTGCTTACCGTCCGTCATTCTCTGATAAGGGGATCATCAGCAGAGACATGGTGTTTTCCTCCACGCCGTTGAGCAGATAGCCGGCCAGATCGTAGGCATATACCGGGCCTGTGACGGTAAGCGCATGGGTGCGGATGTACGCAGCCAGTGTTCGATAGGCGCCGGTGGTGTCCCAGTGGCCGCGGTCAAGCAGTGTCAGATAGCGGCCTGCGGGCTTGTTCCGGTAATAGCAGCTGTGTGAGGGGGCATCCACCCGGGTGTAGATATGGGTCGCGTTATGGGTGCCGTGCAGCAGGCTGTCCAGCGGCAGGATCGCGCCGGTTTGATAATCTGCAGCCAATCCCTCCTGACGGCAGACGGACACGTATTTGTGCAGCAGGGAGATCAGTGCACGGTCGGTATCGTCCGGGCTGTGCTCCAGCTCTGTGACCGGAATGGCGATCAGATGTTCCTCTTCCAACTGCAGCACGGCGGGCTGCTCCGTGGGGTAACGGCCGGACAGCCCTTCCCGGATGCTGCTGGCTGCGTGATGCAGTACCTGCTGCATCTGGGACAGCTCATGGATCTCCTGCGTGAGCTTTTGCTGCTGCTGTTCCAGCAGCTCCAGCAGTGAGCCAAGTGTTTGGTGCTGCATGTAAGAGCGGATCTGCGCAAGCGGTGTGCCGGTTTTTTTCAAAATGTGGATCAAATAGTAATCAAAAAACTGTTCCGGCTCATAATACTGATAGCCGTTGTCTCCTTCTGCGGCAGGCAGCAGCAGGCCGATATCCTTATAATGCCGAAGGGTTTCCTTGGAGGTGCGGCACAGTGCGGCAAATGCGCCGGAGGTCATGGCAGGATGCGGAAGACTCATAGAAAATCCTTTCTGAAAAAATTTTTTGTAAATCAAAGAAAAATGGTTGACTGTGTGGTTACCACATAGTTTATTATAGCAATCAGAAGGAAATACAGCAAGAGAAAATGCAAGGAACAGGAGAGAAGCAGGATGAAATTTGGATGTACAGCGCTTTCATGGGACACGCGGGATGGAAAGCATCTGCTTGGGCGAACATATGACCAGTACGGTGATTTGTCCGGCAACCGCATTGCTTCGGTACCGCAGGGCTTTGCAATGCATACCGCGGCAGAACCGACGCGGGGCAAAACGGTAACGGTGCAGCACCGCTTTGTCGGTATGGCGGTGCAGGGGCTGCCGGTGCCGGTGATGGTAGACGGCATCAACGATGCGGGGCTGATGGGTGCGCTGCTGCACTATCCGGGGTTTGCACATTATGATACGGCGGCGGGCGCGGGGCAGTTGGATGTGCACCCGGCTTATCTGACTGCTTATCTGCTGGGACAATGCCGCACGGTGGATGAGGTATGCGCGCAAATGGAGCACATCAACCTGACGGCAGAGCCGATTTTTGGCAAGGAGATGCCGGTGCACTATATCTTTTCGGATGAAACCGGCGAGGCGATGCTGATCGAGCCGGATGCGGACGGACAGCGGGTATACCGCCGCACGCTGGGAGTGCTGGCAAACAGCCCGGAATACAGCTGGCACCGCACCAATCTGCGCAATTATGTGGCGGTCGATAACCTGTATAAGCCGCCGCGCGATCTGCTGGGTGAGCAGCTGGTCAGTTTGGGTGAGGGACACGGCGGCGGATTTGGCCTGCCGGGGGATTATTCCTCCCCGTCCCGGTTTGTACGCATGGCCTTTGTCAAGCACTATGCAGTCAAGGGGGCGGATGAGATCGACGGCGTGGGCCGGATGATGCATGCGTTTGCAGCAGTCGATCTGCCGGATGGGATCCAGAAGGCGCATCCGGACTACGAAGCCTACGAGCAGACGCTGTGCACCAGTGCTATGTGTGCGGAAAGCCGCACCTATTATTTTGCCACACCGTCCAACCGGCGCATCCGTGCACTGTGTGTGGAGCGGGAACGGCAGACCGATTTATGCTATTATGACCTGCGCGCGCAGCAGGATATCGACTATATGAATTGAGATGAGGGAGGATGTTATGCAGCAGCCGGAAAACAGTGTATACCAAAAACCGGTGACATTGGGCAATATTATGAAGTTCGCGGTGCCGACCATTGCGATGACCGTGTTTATGTCCTTTTATACGATGGTGGATGGATTGTTTGTTTCCAACTTGATTGGAACGGAGGCGCTTTCCGCCATCAACCTGACAGCGCCGGTGATCTCGCTGGTCACAGCAATTTCCACCATGCTGGCAACGGGCGGCAGTGCGGTTATCATGCGCAAAATGGGCGGCGGACGGCAGGAGGAAGCCCGGCAGGATTTTACCGCGCTGATCATCGTGAATGCGGTTGTGGGATTGGTGATGTGCGGGTTGGGTTACCTGTGTCTGGATCTGATATTCAGCCGCGCAGGTCTGTCCGAAGCGGTTGCAGCTTACTGCCGCACCTATCTCAGCAGGTATCTGATTTTTACGGTGCCGATCCTGCTGATGAATAATTTTACCCTGTATATGATTGCCGCGGGCAAGTCGATGCTGTCCATGGTTTGTTCGGTGTCGGGCGGCGTGCTCAATATCGTGCTCGATTATGTGTTCCTGGCTTTGCTGGATACCGGTATCGGCGGCGCGGCGGTAGCGACCGGGCTGGGGTACTCAGTCACAGCGGTGGTGGGGCTGGTGGTATTTGCCCGCCGGGATGGGCTGCTGCATTTCCAAAAGCCGGTGTTCCGGCTGGGTGTGCTGCGGGAGGCCGCCGTTAACGGTTCATCCGAGATGGCCACAACGCTGGTGACCGGCATCATCACCCTGCTGTTTAACTGGACCATGCTGCACTATGTGGGGGAGGATGGCGTTGCAGCCATTACCATTATCATGTACGTATTGATGTTCGCCAGCTCGCTGTATACCGGTTACTCCTATGGCGTTGCGCCGATGATCAGCTATTATTATGGGGAACAGAACCATGAAAAGCTGCATCGGCTGGTGCATACCAGCTTGCTGGTGATCGCGGTGATCTCGGTGGCAACGATGGTGCTTTCCTTTGCGGTAACCGAGCCGTTGGTATCGGTGTTCACCCGTCCGGATCATCCGGTGTATCAGCTGGCGGTGACGGGGAATCGAATCTGTACGGCTGCACTGGCGTTTATCGGGTTTAATATTTTTGCAAGCGGCCTGTTTACCGCCCTATCCAACGGTGTGGTTTCCGCGGTACTGGCGTTCTCGCGTTCGTTCGTGTTCATGCTGATCACCATGCTGGCACTGCCTGCCCTGTTCGGCGTAAACGGTATCTGGCTGGCAACGCCTGCGGCAGAGCTGATGGCGCTGGTTCTGTCGGCGGCAGCATTTTTCCGGTATCGGAAGCGGTACCGGTATTAAGCGCGGCAGCGTGCACAAAGCAATATTTGCGGCATAAATGCAGAAAAAGTCAGGATATATGCCTGACTTTTTCTCGTTTATCCCAGTGCAACATCCAAAATCATCATCACCAGAAAACCGGCCATTACGCCAAGCGTACCGGTATGAGAGTGTTCGCCGAGGTGGGCAGCGGGAATCAACTCCTCAACCACCACATACAGCATCGCACCGGCTGCTGCGGACAGCAGCCATGGCATGACCGGGGTGAGCTGAGCCGCTGCCAGCACAACCAGTACGCCAAAAATAGGCTCCACCAGACCGCTGGCAGCACCGCGCAAAAAGGCGCGCGGGCGGGACAGCCCCTCCTGACACAGCGGCAGTGAAACCGCTGCCCCCTCGGGAAAGTTCTGTATGCCGATGCCGAGGGCAAGCGCACCGGCAGCAGCCAGCAGGCCGGTGTCTCCGCTGTGCTGTGCTGCGCGGGCAAAGGACAGGCCGACCGCCATCCCTTCCGGAATATTGTGCAGTGTGACAGCCAGCACCAGCAGTGTAGTGCGCCGCAGCGAGCTGGGCAAACCCTCGGCTTGTGCCGCGCCGCTGTGCAGATGAGGGAGCAGACCGTCGAGCAGCAGCATCAGTGCAATGCCCAGCACCAGCCCGCCGGCAGCCGGAAGCCAGCCGGTCAAACCGGCGGCTTCTGCCTCTTCGATGGCGGGGATCAGCAGGCTCCACACCGAGGCGGCGATCATCACACCGGCCGCAAAACCGAGAAAAATCTGCTGCATCTGTGTGCCGGCGCGGCGCCGAACAAAAAATACCATGGCAGAGCCGAGCGCGGTCATCAAAAAAGTGAAGCCGGTGCCGACTGCTGCCCAAAGCAAAGCTTGTTTCATCAAAAGACCTCCTGCATAGGGAAAAAATCCGGGACAAGGGTTGACAACTCGGTTAGCCTATGCTAATTATATATTATAAGGGTATATAATTGTGGTGTCAAGCGGAGACAGGGATGACAGACCTGATTGTCTGTGCTACAATACCGATAGAGGGCGGCACACCGCCCAATCCAACAGGATAAGGAGGGGGCCGATATGCCGGTATCCCGTGAAACAGTGTTATATTACGACCCAAAGGGCGGCGGGCGGACCACAGCGCTCAAATCCATTCTGGTGCGGATGGGGGCGCGTATCCGCAATGTTGCGCCGGACGCAGTGGGGCAGACCGTGGGCTTTCTGCTGGGCCGGAAAGGGTTCGATGTGCGGGAACAGCCGGAAACGCCGGTGTTGGCGGAGCCGGTGCTGGTGATGGACGGCTTCACTGATAAACGGCTGGAGATTCTGCTGCGTGAAATGCGGCAGCATGGGGTATCCGTGCCGTATAAGGCGGTTGTGACCGAGACCAATCTGGGATGGCTGTTCCATCAGCTTTATGAAGAGCTGGCTGCGGAGCATGAGGCGATGCGTCCATGACCGAGCAGGTGCTTGCGGATTTTGATATCGGGCAAATCGCACGATCGGGACAGTGCTTCCGCTTCCGCCCGCTGGCGGAGGGACGGTATGCCCTGGTTGCAGGCGGACGGTATATAGAGATCGTACAGCGTGGGCAGATGGTAGGATTCGAATGCACAGAAGCAGAGTTCGAAACAGTGTGGCGGCCGTATTTCGATTTGGATGCAGATTACGGACATTACAAGCAGGCAGTGGCCAAACGGGATGCGTATTTGCAGGCTGCCGTTCATGTGGGCAGCGGTCTGCGTATCCTGCGGCAGGAGCTGTGGGAAACGATAGTATGTTTTATCATTTCCCAACAGAACCATATCGGACGCATCACGAAATGTGTGGAAAACTTGTGTACCCTTTTTGGCGAAACCTGTTATAATAAGCATGGAGAGGTATATCATGCCTTTCCCACAGCGGAACGGCTGGCGGGCTGCACGGCGGAAGATCTGGCGCCAATCCGTTTGGGGTATCGTGCGAAGTACATTGCGGCAGCGGCCCGGCAGGTCGCCGCGGGCGAGGTGGATCTGGATGCTGTGCGCGGCATGAAATACACCGCTGCACGGGCGGAGCTGATGCGGCTGACCGGCGTGGGCGTCAAGGTGGCGGAATGCATCTGCCTGTTTGCGCTGCACCACATTGATGCGTTTCCGGTTGATACGCATATCCGGCAGATGCTCGACGCGCATTATCCCAAGGGGTTCCCGATGCGTCGGTATAAAGGCTTTGCGGGTGTGATGCAGCAATATGCATTTTATTATGAATTGATGACAAACTAATATAAAGGAGTGTTTGCTATGGCAGTTCTTACAATCACGATGGATAATTTCCAAAGCGAGGTCATGCAGTCGGACAAGCCCGTGCTGCTGGATTTTTGGGCAAGCTGGTGCGGTCCCTGCCGCATGGTTTCGCCGATCGTGGATGAGATTGCGGACGAACGCGATGATATCAAGGTCGGCAAGATCAATGTGGATGAGCAGCCCGCGCTGGCGCAGCAGTTTGGTGTGATGAGTATTCCGACATTGGTCGTTATGCGGGAAGGTGCGGTCGTCAATAAGGCGGTCGGCGCTATGCCCAAGGCGCAGATACTGTCGCTGCTGTAAGGAAAAGAAAAAAAGTTCCCCTAAGGGAACTTTTTTCTTCCGCGTTTGGCAAGCTCCAAACATAGATTGTCGATTGTCGGAAAACGAAGCTTTTAGACAGGCGCAAGGTCAGGCATATATACCTGACCTTTTTTCGTTTACGGCAGGATGCAGTTGACTGCCACGGTGCTATGTACGGATAAACTTGACGGCACGGAGCGCGGCCTGCGCACCGTCCGCCACAGCCTTGGCAACCTGAAGCAAACCGCCGGTGCAGTCGCCTGCGGCAAATAAGCCGGGCACGGCGGTTGCGCCGTCCGCATCGGTTACAATTTTTCCGTTTTCGGTTTGTGCACCCAGCTTGCGGGCAAAATCGCCGCTGCCGGCGGTGCCGTAGGCGATAAAGACCCCGTCTACCGGCAGGGGAGCGCCGTCTGCAAAGTCGATCTGTGTCACTTTATCTGTGCCGGTAATGGCGGCAACCGGACGGGGATCGAGCTGCAGTCCGTCCGGCAGGGACGCGGGTGCAGTGCTGCCGTTGGTCAGCAGGGTGACCGAAGCAGCTACCGGCAGCAGCACGCGCGCTTCCTCCAGCGCATATTCGCCTTGACCAAGTACGGCGACGGCCTTGCCGCGGTAGAAGAAAGCATCGCACACCGCACAGTAGCTCACGCCGCGCCCTTCCAGCTCGGCAATGCCCGGCAGCTTGGGGGCGGAACGCGGTGCACCGGTGGCAAGGATGACAGCATCTGCTTCGTAAGTACCCGCCGTGGTTCTGACGGAAAAGCCCTGCGCCGCATATTCGATGCCGGTCACTTCGGTCTGCACCAGTGCAGCGCCCAAACGTGCGGCCTGTGCTTGGCCTTGTGCCAGCAGCTCGGCGCCGCTGAGCGGCTGGGGGAAGCCGAAGTAGTTTTCGATGCGATCGGTTTTGGCAAGCGCGCCACCGTCCTGATAAAGGACGGTGGTCGGTACATTGGCGCGGGCCGCATAAATCGCAGCGCTCAGTCCGGCCGGTCCGCCGCCGATGATGACAATAGAAGGCATGATTGGTTCTCCTTTTGGTGGGGTCAGCCCATTTCGGCTGTGAACTTTTCCTGATAGGCCTGCTGGAGCCGGTGCAGCAGCGCAGGGTCCTTGCCGCCGATGGGCTGTCCGTCCAGCGCACAGGCAGGCACACAGTGCGAGCCGGTGGATAGGATGAGAACTTCATCCGCATTTTTCAGTTCGTCCACGGTAAAAGGCGCGATGCGCACCGGGATACCCAACTGATCGCATAGCTGCAGGCAGTGCAGGCGGGTCACGCTGGGCAGGATCAGCTCGTCCGCCGGCGGGGTGCAGAATACGCCGTCCTTCAGGATGGCAAGGCCGGAATGCGCGCCTTCGGTTACCCGGTCGCCGCGGTGATAGACGACCTCTTCGCAGCCGGCTTCGGCAGCCTGCTGCAGCGCCATCACATTGGGCACCAGATTGAGGGTTTTGATGTTGCAGTGGAAAAAGCGCGTATCCTCCATGGAGAGCAGACGCATGGGCTTGTCCACCGGATCAAGGCCGGCCGGTTCCACAAAGGCCATCAGGCTGGGCTTAACATCCTGCGGGAAGGTGTGGCGGCGGTGTGCATTGCCGCGTGTGACCTGCCAGTAAAGGACATGGATGCCGTCGCCATCGACTTTTTGACATAAGTTGAGCAGCAGCGCGGCAAATGCGTCCCTTTCCAGCGGCGGCGCGATGCGCAGCAGGGAAAGGCTGCTGTAAAAGCGGTCGAGGTGGTCGGACAGTGCAAAAATGCGTCCGCCGCGGACAATGGCGGCTTCATACACGCCGTCTCCGAAATAAAAGCCGCGGTCGGTGACCGGCGCTTTCACCTCGTCGATCGGGCCGATCTGCCCGTTGTAATATGCGATATCTTTCATGCTCGGTAAACCTCCAGTTTAGGTGTTTGGTTAGTGCAGGGTAGCGAGCATAGCAGAAAACGGACCGCCTGCGATCGCGTCGGCGATCAGCACTCCGGCGATCAGGATCGCGGCTGCAATAAACATAGCGCCGATCAAAAATTGATATGCTTGCATGGGACTGCCTCCTTCATTATTCTGTAAGAACAGTATAGCGGTTTCGGGCGGGCTTTGCAAGCGGCGGAAAATGTGATAGAATATCCGACAGGAGAGTGATTTTGTATGAAAACACTACTGCACATCTGTTGTGCGCCATGCTCGATCGCCTGTATCGACACGCTGCGGCAGGAGGGCATTGAACCGGTGGGCTTTTGGTTTAATCCGAATATCCATCCGTTCACCGAATATAAAATGCGTAAAAATACGCTGGTGGAGTATGCGAAGAGCATAGATCTTAAGCTGGAGATCGAAAATGAATACGGTTTGCGGCGGTTTATTCAAGGCGTATATCCGAATTTTGATAACCGGTGCACATTTTGCTATGATCTGCGGTTTGATGCAACCGCGCGCTATGCGGCGGAGCATGGGTTTGATCAGTTTACTTCGACACTGTTTGTCAGCCCGTATCAAAACCACGAACTGATGCGCCGCGCTGCGGAGCGGGCAGCCGAAAAGTATGGCGTGACCTATCTGCACCGTGATTTTTCGCCCCGTTTTCGGGAAGGACAGGAGAAAGCACGGGAACTGGGGCTGTATATGCAGAAGTATTGCGGCTGCGTCTTTTCGGAAGAGGATCGCTATAAAAAACGGAAAAAGAAAAAGCCTGATGAGAACACTTTACAAAACGCAGGAGAAATGGTATAATACTATTTGTACCCGCGCCCGTAGCTCAGCTGGATAGAGCGTTGGACTCCGACTCCAAAGGCCGTGCGTTCGAATCGCATCGGGCGTACCAAATTAAGCCGCTGTTTCGTTTGAAACGGCGGCTTTTTTGTAACTTTTTTGATATTGGAAACCGAAACGAAAAGTTAGCGTTTTTTGCGGCATCTATTGAAGTACCGAAAAGGTGCATAACCGGAGCGGTGAGAGACCCGTTCAAACACAAAAAGCAAGGCTGCCGCCTGTAAAACATGATATGATCCTCCTAAAGTAGACCATGGAAAAAACCAAAATCTACTTTAGGAGGATTTTTTATGGGCAAAATAAAATTCACTCCAGAGAAGAAAATAGAAATCATAGAAGCGTATAAGTCGGGTAAGGTTGCCTATTCTCAATTACAAGATGTTTATGGAATGAATCGTGACGAGATATATAGATGGATATCCAAGTACGAAGCGAACGGTATTGAAGCCTTTGTAAGTGGAAACAGAAGGTATTCCAAGGAATTTAAGATTCATTGCATTGAAGAGTATCT
>NZ_JNJN01000018.1 GCF_000701665.1 Agathobaculum desmolans ATCC 43058
CCGTACTCTTTCTGCTGGAAACATCGATACCTGCTGCGTTCATGTTCTTCACTCCTAAAAAGAAATTGCAATGGACAAAGCCATTCTACCCATTGCCGATTCTATCTGTTTGGTGACACGAACACGCGGCTCTACCTGCACAAATCGAACACTGCGAATAGGAGGATGGCTGACTGACTTCAACACGGACGGACAAGCCCTTGGACGAGAAGGTCAGACCATTACCTTCCTATTCTAACAGCTTAGGCAACGAGATGTCTCGGCTCGTAGCTGGCTACCACATTTCCGAGGCAACTATATAGTAACAGGGACGGGAAATGCTGTTCTGGACAAAGGCGGAGTATCTGAAATTCGCCGAGGCCATGATGGACAAGCCCCTTTCCTATTACGCCTTTGAAATGCTCTACTGGTGCGGCGTCCGGGAGGGGGAGCTGCTGGCCCTCACTCCTGGCGACTTCGACTTTGAGAAACAGACCGTCACCATCTCCAAGTCCTACCAGCGGATTAAGGGCAAGGATGTGATTACCGACCCCAAGACCCCTAAGAGCAACCGGGTCATTCAAATGCCCGCTTTCCTCTGTGAAGAAATGCGAGACTATATCAAGAGCCTGTATGGGGTGAAGCCCACCGACCGCATTTTCACGGTGACAAAATCCTACCTCCACCGGGAGATGGACAGGGGTGCGAAAGAGGCCGGGGTAAAGCGGATCAGAATACACGACCTGAGGCACTCCCACATTTCGCTGCTCATTGACATGGGCTTTACGGCCCTGGCAATCGCTGACCGGGTGGGACATGAAAGCATTGATATTACCTACCGCTACGCCCACCTGTTCCCCACCCGGCAGGCGGAGATGGCGGACAAACTGGACATGGAGCGAAAGGGGGCCTAAATCATGTCAGTGAAAAATCTTGACCGACACAACCGCTGGAGAAACAAAACTGTGGCTTTCCGGGTGTCCCCGGATGAGGACAGGGAAATTGAAACCGCTGTGCGGCTCTCCGGCCTTACCAAACAGGACTACATCACCCGACGGCTGCTGTGCCGGGATGTGGTGGTACAGGGCAACCCCAGGGTGTATAAGGCCCTGCGGAACGAGCTGGCCGCCGTTCTGGAAGAACTGGAGCGTATCGAGGCCGGGAATGGCGTGGATGGGGAGTTGCTGGACACCATCCGGCTGATCGCCGCCATCATGGACGGCATGAGGGAGGATTGATAGATGGATAGATTGCAAGAGAAAACGACTGCCCCATATCCGCCTGTTGGCGCAGACGGGGGACAGTCGCTCTCACAAAAACCTAACCAAAGTATAGCAGAGGGCGTGACAGAACACAAGCCCCCGGAAAGAGATTTGGAGGAAATCCTGCGGCAGATAAGCCGGGTCAATGACCCGGCCTATCTGCCTACCGTGTCTATGAATGACCTCTACGAACAGGTGTACCCCGGCAGACCTCCTGTGGTAGACGGTCTGCTCTATGCGGGGACATATCTCTTTGTGGGCGCTCCCAAGGTGGGCAAGTCCTTTCTCATGGCCCAGCTTGCCTATCATGTGAGTATGGGCCTTTCCCTGTGGGGGTATGAGGTGCGCCAGGGGACAGTCCTCTATCTGGCCCTGGAGGACAACCACCGTCGCTTACAGGAGCGGTTGTACCGGATGTTTGGAGTAGAGAGTACCGGAAACCTGTTCTTTGCCATCGGAGCTAAGCAGCTCGGCGGTGGCCTGGAGGAGCAGCTAAAGGGCTTTGTCCGGGAACACACGGACACCCGGCTTATTATCATCGACACCCTGCAAAAAATCCGGGAGGCCGGGGCAGAGAAGTACAGCTATGCCAACGACTATGAGGTAATCACCAAACTGAAACGGTTTGCCGATATAAGCGGGGTTTGCCTCCTGGTTGTACATCACACCCGCAAGCAGCAGGCCGATGATAAGTTTGATATGATCTCCGGCACCAACGGCTTATTGGGTGCGGCAGACGGGGCCTTTCTGCTCCAAAAGGAGCGGCGGGCAGACAACGCCGCCACCCTGGACATTTCTGGGCGGGATCAGCAAGACCAGCGCCTCTACCTCAAGCGGGACGAGGAACGGCTTGTGTGGGAGCTGGAGCGGCGGGAAACGGAGCTGCGGCAGGAGCCGCCTGACCCGGTGTTGGAGGCTGTTGCCGCCCTGGTAACGGCGGAACGGCCAGAGTGGAGAGGGACGGCCACGGAACTTGTCGCCGCCCTGGGGCTGGATATGAAACCCAATGCCCTGGCTATGCGGCTGAATGTCCGGGCGTGGCGGCTGTCCTATGAGTACCACATCCACTATGAAAGCGCCCGAACCCATGCCGGGCGGAGTATCAAGCTCACGTTGGAGGAACCCCAGGCGTGACGACCGTGACAGCTGTGACAGCTTTTCGGAGTGCGGAGGCGGTGTGTAAAACATCGTCACGGTCGTCACGGCTGTCACGGGGAGCGGGGGCGAAAGTCAAGGGGGGCATACCTGCGGGTGGAGATTGCCGCAAGTCAATACAACCCGTACCCCTTGACTTTCGGCCCACGGAAAACACTTGCCGGGCGGTGGAAAGGCCCCTGGCCTTTCCACCCTGCCCAACGGCGAGTGACAAAGTTTAGGCGGGGTGCAGGGTGCCCTTTTCAAAGGGCGGCCCTGCTGGGGGAGGCAACCGCAGTTGCCGGGGGCAAAGCCCCCACACCACCCCGTAGGGCGCAAATGCGCTTTTGATGGCCGTCAGGCTGTCAAAAGTGCTTTTGCGTTACTTTCGCAGAAAGTAACAAAGGCTCGCCGCTTGCGCGGCGGAAAAGGGAGGAGGGATTGATTTGAAAAGGACAATCAGCGCCATGGTGGGCCAAGGATCGGTGAACCATAACAGTAGAAAATTCCACGCCAAGAACACTGACCCGGAACGCTCCCACTTGAATATAACCTACTGCCAGGAGAATATCAAGGCGGTGTACCATGAACTCTTTGACGAGGCTCTGGAACGGTACAACGCTAAACAAACCAGGGCCGACAGAAGGATAGAGGATTACTATGAGAAGATCCGCTCCGGCAAGCAGGAAAAGCCGTTCCATGAAATCATCCTGCAAGTGGGCAATCGAGATGATATGAGCGCCGACAGCGAGGAGGGACAGCTTGCGGCAGCGGTTTTGGACGAGTACATGAAGGGCTTTCAAGAGCGCAACCCCCAACTCCGGGTGTTCTCTGCCCACCTCCACATGGACGAGGCTACGCCCCATCTGCACATTGACTTTGTACCATTCACCACCGGGAGCAAGCGAGGGCTGGACACGAGGGTATCTTTGAAACAGGCGTTAGCGGCCCAGGGTTTCCAGGGCGGCACCAGAGGGGACACAGAGTGGAGCCAGTGGGTGCGCTCGGAAAAGGAGCAGCTTTCCCTGGTCATGGAGCGCCACGGGATTGAGTGGGAGGACAAAGGCACCCACGACAAGCACTTGTCTGTGCTGGACTACAAGAAAGAGCAGCGGGCAAAGGAGATCGCCGTTCTGGAGACGGTCAAGGCGGAGAAAGAAAACCAGGTGGAGAGCCAGGAACGGCGGCTCAAAGAACTTGCCCCGGCGGTGAAAAATATGGAGCGGTTGGCAGCGGATTTCTCCGCCAATCCGGAGGAGATTTTGCCGGAGCCGGGAACGCTGGAAACAGGCCGGGCCTACCGAGAGAAAAAGGCAAAGCCCCTGCTGGCCCAAATCGTCAAGGTGCTGCGCTCCCTGTATCTGGCCTATGTGGAGCTGCGGGGGAAATTTGAGCGTCTGCAAGGGGACTATGGCCGGGTGAGGGAGAGCAACATCCGCCTGTCTGATCGATTGCAGGAGGTCAAGTTGGAAAACAAGGCCATGCGGCAAGTCTCCGCTGACTATGAGCGGGTCAAAAGGGCCTTTGGCCCAGAACAAGTGGACAGAATATTAGAGGCAGCTTACCAGCAGGAACATGCCGAAAAGGAACGGAAACGGGCCGCAAAGTCAAAAATTCGGATAGACGCACGATAATCACCAAAACCGGAGGGTATTCCAGTGAATACCCTCCGATTTTATTTGTGGAATCGGTAAAATGATTTCTTGTTTTTTAGAGCGTACTATGATATACTGCTATTATCCTGATTTGAGGAGTCTATCAAATATGCGGCAAGGTATTCTTAAATAAAATTTGATAATGGGCGCAAAAATGATTGCCCCTTGCAGGGGCTTGGTTTTTGTACCCAATTTTAAGAATACTTTTGCCTTTTTAGTAAATATCGTGACGGACCGCGGCTTATGTAAGTCGTGTATGTTTCTGTGTGTCCGAAGTCATGATCCCCAGCGGTAAAAGTATTAGCCGCTGGGGATTTTTGCGCCCATTCGGGCCTTGTATGGAGGATAGACATGAACATTATCAATATCGGGATTCTTGCCCATGTAGACGCTGGAAAGACGACCTTGACGGAGAGTCTGCTATATGCCAGTGGAGCCATTTCAGAACCAGGGAGCGTCGAAAAAGGGACAACGAGGACGGACACCTTGTTTTTGGAGCGGCAGCGTGGGATTACCATTCAAGCGGCAGTCACTTCCTTCCAGTGGCACAGATGTAAAGTTAACATTGTGGATACGCCCGGCCACATGGATTTTTTGGCGGAGGTGTACCGCTCTTTGGCTGTTTTAGATGGGGCCATCTTGGTGATCTCCGCGAAAGATGGCGTGCAGGCCCAGACCCGTATTCTGTTCCATGCCCTGCGGAAAATGAACATTCCCACCGTTATCTTTATCAACAAGATCGACCAGGCTGGCGTTGATTTGCAGAGCGTGGTTCAGTCTGTTCGGGATAAGCTCTCCGCCGATATTATCATCAAGCAGACGGTGTCGCTGTCCCCGGAAATAGTCCTGGAGGAAAATACCGACATAGAAGCATGGGATGCGGTCATCGAAAATAACGATGCATTATTGGAAAAGTATATCGCAGGAGAACCAATCAGCCAGGAAAAACTTGCGCGGGAGGAACAGCGGCGGGTTCAAGAAGCCTCCCTGTTTCCGGTCTATCATGGCAGCGCCAAAAAGGGCCTTGGCATTCAACCGTTGATGGATGCGGTGACAGGACTGTTCCAACCGATTGGGGAACAGGGGAGCGCCACCCTATGCGGCAGCGTTTTCAAGGTTGAGTACACCGATTGCGGCCAGCGGCGTGTCTATCTGCGGCTATACAGCGGAACGCTGCGCCTGCGGGATACGGTGGCCCTGGCCGGGAGAGAAAAGCTGAAAATCACAGAGATGCGTATTCCATCCAAAGGGGAAATTGTTCGGACAGACACCGCTTATCCGGGCGAAATTGTTATCCTTCCCAGCGACAGCGTGAGGTTAAACGATGTATTAGGGGATCAAACCCGGCTCCCTCGTAAAAGGTGGCGCGAGGCCCCTCTCCCCATGCTGCGGACGACGATTGCGCCGAAAACGGCAGCGCAAAGAGAACGGCTGCTGGACGCTCTTACGCAACTTGCGGATACTGACCCGCTTTTGCGCTGCGAAGTGGATTCCATCACCCATGAGATCATTCTTTCTTTTTTGGGCCGGGTGCAGTTGGAGGTCGTTTCCGCTTTGCTGTCGGAAAAATACAAGATTGAAACAGTGGTAAAGGAACCCACCGTCATTTATATGGAGCGGCCGCTCAAAGCAGCCAGCCACACCATCCATATCGAGGTGCCGCCCAACCCGTTTTGGGCATCTATCGGACTGTCTGTTACACCACTCCCGCTTGGCTCCGGCGTACAATACGAGAGCCGGGTTTCGCTGGGATACTTGAACCAGAGTTTTCAAAACGCTGTCAGGGATGGTATCCGTTACGGGCTGGAGCAGGGCTTGTTCGGCTGGAACGTAACGGACTGTAAGATTTGCTTTGAATACGGGCTTTATTACAGTCCAGTCAGCACGCCGGCGGACTTCCGCTCATTGGCCCCGATTGTATTGGAACAGGCATTGAAGGAATCGGGGACGCAGCTGCTGGAACCTTATCTCTCCTTCACCCTCTATGCGCCCCAGGAATACCTTTCCAGGGCTTATCATGATGCACCGAAATACTGTGCCACCATCGAAACGGCCCAGGTAAAAAAGGATGAAGTTGTCTTTACTGGCGAGATTCCCGCCCGCTGTATACAGGCATACCGTACTGATCTGGCCTTTTACACCAACGGGCAGAGCGTATGCCTTACAGAGCTAAAAGGGTATCAGGCCGCTGTCGGCCAGCCGGTCATCCAGCCCCGCCGTCCAAACAACCGCCTGGACAAGGTGCGCCATATGTTTCAGAAGGTAATGTAAAGATACATAATCGTCAAGACGGCAACAATCAGAAGTTATGGAGGGTAACAATGGAATATCGTAAGGAAGATTTAATGGAAGCAAAAAAGCAAATTTTGGGAGTGGGAGAGAACATGGGAACAGAGGAAAGTAAAAAAATCTGGGAGGAGAACGCACAATTTTGGGATAATGCAATGGGTGACGAATCTAATGAATTTCACAGAGAGGTAGTGCGTCCCAAAGTAACGGAACTTCTATCTCCTAATCCTGCGGATTATATTTTGGATATTGCGTGTGGCAATGGAAATTATTCTTCGTATCTTGCACAAAGAGGCGCTTCGGTTGTCGCTTTTGATTACAGCAAAAAAATGATAGAATTGGCTAAAAGACGGCAATCACAATATGCAAAACAAATTGAATTTTGTGTGGCGGATGCGACCAATAGAAAAAGTATATTAGAATTAAAAAGAAATCGAGCCTTTACGAAAGCAGTTTCTAATATGGCAATTATGGATATTACGGATATTGAACCACTTCTTATGGCTGTTTATGAACTGTTGCAGGAAAGCGGAATTTTTGTCTTTGCAACGCAACACCCTTGTTTTGTCACGTTGACTGAAAAATATATGACACCGCACAGTTACTATGATATAGCGATTGAAGGGCAACCGAAAGAGCAGATTTATTATCATCGTTCCATACAAGATATTTTTAACCTTTGTTTTAGAGCTGGATTTGTCATTGATGGATTTTATGAAGAATGTTTCAAAACCAACAAAGAAATTCCTATGGTAATGATAGTAAGGCTTAAGAAGGTAAAACGTGATACCTTACAATAAATTCAAGTTTGTCGGGTAAATAGCAAAGCCAGCCGAGCCAGCGGGCGGTCAAGATGAACGGGCTTCGCCCACCGTTGACAGCCCCGCCCGGTTTCGCAGTTAGGCAGTCAAGGAGCGACAGCAAGGAGTGCTGCCGCCCCGCACTATTATTCAGAGAGGGGGAATTTCCATGACAGACCAGAAAGCCTATCAAGAATATATCCAGCGCAGGTACAACGCCTCTTGCAAGGCTGTTATCCGCTGTGCCTGACAGCGTCCGTCCGTGCCGGAATTATGTAGAGCTCCACATAATTCTGTTGTATTTCCCAGCCTTTTGTGATACTATTTTGATACTAATAAACTTTACAGCCGAAAATAGCAGGTGGAATATTAACATATTTGCGAAAGTTTTTCCTGCGAAATCACCTCAAATACACCCTACTATATCTGAATTTGCCGAGTGGGAATGATTTCAGAGGCATGGAAAAGCCCGGAATGACTGGGTTTTCTAAGGTTTTATGCCCTCTGTGGCAACGAAATGGGAACATTTTTTCATGATTTATGAAAAGAGAGCTAACTGATTTTGATTAGTCAGTTAGCTCTTTTCATTGTGTTTTCGCCTTATCATTTATAAAACTGATGCGCTGCGTTTTTTTGTTTCTGGCTATTGCTGACTGTGCTATTCAACATGAAAGTAAGTATTTTTGTGGAAAAATACTTGCTGAAGGAGTGTATCAACATATGCCATATGATGCAGGCTTTTATTGGATGGTTGCTTGTCTTTTCTGAATAATTTTAATTTTTTTCGAAAAATTGATTGACGAAATCATTAAAAGTTGATAGACTGATATCGGACTTCCTAATCACATTATTCTTCTTTCTAATGTCAATTCCACACTGGGCAGCAAAGGCAGGCAGTACGCCTGCCTTTGCTGTTGTCATCTGTTTAGGTGAATATCCGATTTGTCGCCAAGGATATACATTTTTTTGCGTATATGTTATACTGCTTATATTACAGCGCACTGTTCCGCCTAACAGTGTGGTGACTGCTAAAAGAGAGGATGTTATGGATGGCAAACGAATATATCCGTTTCGCGGAGGGGGAGAGCCTCCCGTATTCCGATTTGGTCGTAGTAGAAGACCGTTTTCTGTTCCTGTCCGGATTGGTATCCGAGGATTTACAGACTGGAGAACTGGTTTGTGGGTCGGTTACAGAGGAAACCAATCAGGTGCTGAGCAATCTGAAAACCATTTTGGAACAGTATGGGTCGGATATGAAGCATGTGGTACGCGTTGATGTGTTGCTGCGGGATTTCTCTGAACGAGATGAAATGAATACGGCTTATGTGCGGCACTTTACGGAAGACAGGTTACCGGCGCGTTTATGTTACGGTAATGTAGGATTGGCAGATAATTGCAAAATCGAGATCGCGGTGATTGCAACCAAAAAATAATCCTGCTTGTCTCAGATATGCATAGCTGAGAAAAATATGCGGCGAATAGGCTGACCTGCGGTCTAATGCTAATGATTGTAAATACCACGAACTGAGAAAGCGAGAAAGGGACTTTATATGCGCGATATTTTATCGGACGAATCGTCGGCTCCTGTACAAGAGCCTGTGCAGGATGCTGCACAAGAGGTGCTCCTCAATGCTACGGATGCATTGTGCTCTGCCATTGAAAATGCAGAAGCGGAACTGCAATCCAGTTACAGCAGTCTTGCAACCAAGCCACTGGCCTCAAACGCAGATCCGCGTTTGGATTGTGAAATCCAAATGCAGATTGAAACCTTAAAGCAGGTGAATGAACGTCTGAAACAAGCACACCAACGAACGGTGTCGATGGAAGATGAATTGAGCGCGCGTTACAGTGATGTGCAAAAAAGCTGCAACCGTAAGTGGTATTTGCCAAATCCTCCGGCTAACGGGACGATTGACCTTGAGGAACAGCAGCAGGATTATTTCGCAAAAGGAGTGAACGCATATAAAATACTCTTAGTTTGCTTTATTGGCAGCTTCGCTGGGGTAGTAGTGGAATCGATCTGGTGCTTGCTGCGGCATGGCTATCTGGAGAGCCGCGCCGGCTTGGTCTATGGCCCGTTTAATCTTTTATACGGTGTCGGCGCAGTGGCATTGACCTTGGCTTTGTATCGATTCCGCAATCGCGGTCCATGGCTATCCTTTTTGGGCAGTATGCTTGTTGGCAGTGTTGTAGAGTACGTCTGTTCGTGGGGGCAGGAAATGCTGTTCGGATCCCGATCGTGGGATTACAGCGCAATGCCATTCAATCTCAATGGCCGCATTTGCCTGTTGTATGCCTGCTTTTGGGGAGTATTAGGCGTTCTGTGGATCAAGGATATTTATCCGCGTATGGCGAAATTGATTTTGAAGCTTCCCAATAAATTCGGAAAAATAGCCACATGGTGTGTAACCATTTTCTTAGTTCTTAATGCCGCGGTGTCTTTGCTGACGGTACAGCGCTGGTCGGAACGTGTGCATGATATTCCCCCCTCTAATGGCTTCTGGGAAATGATTGATGAGCGCTTTCCGAATGAACGCATGGAGCTTATATATGCCAATATGGAGTTTGCCAAGTAGCATAAAAACATGTGCGTTTATCCATACTGCAGGGTTGATATCAAAATGAACCACCCGATTAGTCTGAAGATGGACTTTATGTTGCTTTTCTTGGGTAAGTTTACTTTTCTTAGAAAAAGATGTTTGACGCAGCATGTACTTCGATGATAGACTGATATCGGACAAACAGAGTGAGAAAAGATTTGGTTGATATCCTTCCTTACGCAAAAGAGACAGGCATATATTCCTGTCTCTTTTGCAATTCTCATGTGCTGAATGAAGAAGAAATGAGGTATGACGCATGGCAACAGGTATGAAAATTTCTGACTCATTGCTTCGTGCAAAGAAGCAGGTATTGGATCGGTATGCAGTACTCGATATCGTCATCATCCCGGAAATTACCGAAGTGATTCGGCAGGCGGGCTTGGAACCAACAGATTTTGTTGTGGATAAAGCCAGTCTGAAAGCATTTGTAGAAAAACCCAATACGCATAAAGAAGATGATGGCTTATTCGGCTGCGTTTATTATGATCACTGCACAAAAGATGTTATTTACCGGGCACAGTGCAAAATAACCTTTGCGGGTGAAGATGTGTGGGATGAAACAAGTATTTTTAAATTAGAGGATTACAGAAGCGGCAACCGGAAATGGCTGCGCTTTTCTGGTTCGGATTGGCAGCAGGGACCGGGCGAGGAGCTTTTTTCGGTGGATGAAATCACTAGAAAAGTTTGATATCGATTTCAAAATATATATCAAACAGGCACTTATCGTGGTATGATAGTGGAAATAAAAGCTGCAGAAATTGTAAGCATGGCTGCTGCATGACATGATGACCGTAAAGATGATGGCAGACAACTGCCGTCCTGATATACGATATCATTCAAATATGCGTGGTCGTATTTCGTCAACATCTATCATGCCGCATTTGCTGCCTATCTCTTGTTTTGGGAACGGCATGCGGCATATGGATGCTGTTCAAATGTGGCTGGCTGTCTTGTTCTATGGCTTGCTGGTAATGGACATATCCATCCGTACCGTTTGTGTAAAATCCATAGTTTTTTTATCGAGGTAATCTTCCAGTAGTTATCATGCCACGCTGCTACGTTAACGCAAAGAGAACAAACTTCGCAAATTTTTGTCGGAGAGCTGTCAGCTATGGCGTGTGCACGCCTGCACAGAAGCAAACTTGATGCTTCTCTTGTTTCGATCTGTTCGCTGCTCCAATCTGCTTGATCGATTGCAGACATTGACTGCATCACATATTTTTCGATGTTTTTCCATCAAGTGCTTACTTCACGGTCGGGAGGAATGCATGATGAGATGTCCATGGTGCGGCAGCCCTGTAATGCTGCGCGGAGACTGGTGGGAGTGTGGATACTGCGGTGATAGCGGCGCACTGCCGCGTTCTTTTCCGGAACAGCACGTTACATGTGCTATATCACCGGTTGGTCAGATCGATCTGTTTGAGAGTTGGGACAACCTGAAAAATGCCTTAAGCATCTTGGTACCCAATCAAGATGCCGCATTGCAGCTGCTGTTAGGCAAGGTGATGCTCTATGAGATCTCGGTTGGATTTCGGCAGAGGGCTGTATCCTTTGAGATGCAGAGTGTGCGGGTGCTCGAACAGTTCTTAAAGGACACTCCTAAGCTGTGTGCAGAAAATTCCGCTGATATATTACTGTCCAATGTACAAAATGGCATTGTGTTTGCACAGGAAGCGGAACTTTCGGCAGAAACATGCGGAACATTTTGGACATTACTTATTTCTCATTTGACACAGGAACAATTCTATAACAGGGAGGCGGATGGGCTTTCCGAGTTCTTGTCAGAACTTGCTTCTGTTTATGCCTATTTTAGTACAAATGCCAGAGAACAAGCCGGAGCGGCGCGGAAGCGTGGCGAGATACTGCGCGAGGCATTTGACCGGCACTGGCAGGAAAAGATCCTGCTTCATCCTGATGTAATGCGTGCAAAAATGCTTTTGGCACAGGGGGAATTTCCTGCAAATGAAGATATTTGTCGGGATATATTGGTGGCGGGATTTCCGGAGGAGGTTGAGGACTACACTCCGGAAATACTGGAGTATCTTGGTTGGGATGAAATTTTAGAGGAAGTGCTGGAGCGTGATACACCAAAAGGCATCCGGATGTGGCGCACGCTGCCGGATGCTGCAAAGCTTCCTTTAGCAGCGAATCGTGAGGCGGCAGAAAAACTACTGCTAAACTGGGATGTACTGAGCGCAGATGCACCGAGCACGGCAGAAGCGTTTATCTCTTCGCTGGAAGAGGAATGCTTTGCCAAACAGATATTTCAAAATGATTTTGCAAAGGGGCTGCAGTATAATCTTCTGCGTATCTGCCGGGAATATCATCGATTGGATTTGGAACAACACTGTCGTGATTTGATGCAGGCATCCTCTTATACAGATCCGGCCGAAAGTCAGAATTAGTATGATGTATCCAATGCATCGGCATCTGCTGCCAAATGAATATTATTTCCGAAAACAAAGTATTGGCCATGCTCTGTTATCTGATGGGCGTGATCGGTATCATTCTGGCGCTTCTTGGCAGTCATGAATCGCGGTACGCAGGATTTCATGTACGACAAGCGCTTAAATTTGTTGTTGTGGAAGCGTTGCTTGTAATTATTGCAATTATTTTTGCGTTTACATTGCTTGTGCCGATCCTGTGTGGTATCTTTGCGCTGATTTTGGTTGTTGTCAAGATTATTTGCTTTTTCTCGATTTGCTCGGGCAAAGCAGCTGAACCACCTATTATTCGGTCGTTCGGCTTTTTAAAGTAATATATCGATGTGGCATCCCAAGGAGCATTGTACGCTTTTTAGGATGCCGCTTTTTTGGGTAACGCACAATGTGTTTAATTTGTGCCCCGAAATTATCAATGTTCGGCATGTTTTGCCGAGATCGCAAAACGAAGAAAATAGCATCAGCTTACCTTACAATTTCCTTACGTTTTTCGTCATCTGTTTAACGATATGTTATAATAAGAAAAACTGCGGTATTACCCGCAGCCATGCATTGCAGTAAACGCACCGGAGGCGCAGGTATGGATAGCATTTATGAATGTTCAGTTTTGGTGGTTGATGATGAAACGGCCCTTTGCGGAATGATCGCACAGATGCTGTCGCAGGCAGGATTTCGCACGGTTTACACCGCGCATAGCTGTGAACAGGCACGCTGTGTTGCAGCGCAGCGGCAACCGGATGCGATTCTTCTGGATGTGATGCTGCCGGATGGAGACGGCTTTTCCCTGATGCAGGAGCTGCGCCGTGCGCGGGATATGCCAATCCTGTTTCTTTCTGCACGGGATGCGGATACGGATCGTTTACATGGATTGGGACTGGGCGCGGACGATTATATTGTGAAACCATTTTTGCCGCAGGAATTGATCTTGCGGCTGACAGCGGTTTTGCGCCGCTCTTATAGTTCTGTACTGCATACAGAGGAAGAAAAGCTGGTTTTAGATGACACTGTGATCGACTGGGGCAGCGGCACTGTGCACAGGGGAGATGCTGTGCTGTCGCTTACCGCAAAAGAGTATGCTATTTTGCGCAAATTAGCGGATAATCGCGGGAATATTGTTACAATCGATGCGTTGTGCCGTGCCGCATGGGATGATGACACCTTTGGTTATGAGAATACGCTGATGGTGCATATCCGCCGTCTGCGCGCGAAAATAGAGCAAACGCCTTCCAAGCCGCGATGGCTGCTGACAGTGCGTGGACTGGGCTATAAACTGGTACGGGAGAAATCAGTATGAAAGGGCTTGCAAGTATCCTTGGGCGTTATATTGGCGCTGCGGTTGGCGTGGGACTGATTCTTGTTGTGCTTAATTTTGGGGTTGTGGTTGGATTTGTTCTGAACAGTGCGCATGCGGAACCAATCCGGTATGTTCCGGTGGAAAAAATTGCTGCCGGGATTGAACGTCAGGAAAATGGGCAGATCACTGTGGCGGAAGCGGTTTGGCCTGTTCTGCAGGAGCATTATGCCTGGGCTATGCAGCTCAACGACAGTGGAGAGGTAATTTGGAGCGACCGCATGCCGCCCGAGCTGCCGCAAGTGTATACCGCTTCGGACATTGCTGGGTTTTCCAGATGGTACCTAAATGATTATCCGGTCACGGTTTGGAGCGACGAAGACGGTCTTCTGGTGCTGGCCGGTGAGCCGGGCAGTCAATGGAAGTACATGATGGAATCCTCAATGACCATGCTGCAATATGCTGAGGTGTGGATTCCTGCGGCACTGCTGCTCAACTTATGTGCCGCACTGCTGTTGGCATTGCTGCTGGGATGGCGCATGTATCGTGCAGCTTTGCCGCTGGCACAGGGCATCAGC
Organism: Agathobaculum desmolans ATCC 43058; assembly: GCF_000701665.1. Lineage (GTDB taxonomy): Bacteria > Bacillota > Clostridia > Oscillospirales > Butyricicoccaceae > Agathobaculum > Agathobaculum desmolans. The sequence goes on from NZ_JNJN01000018.1 coordinate 14,030, forward strand.
GATCTTGCACAGGGGAAAATGACCCGTTTATCGGAACGTGGTGTGTTTCGCGCGCTGTCAGCCGATTTGAACCGCGCTTCCGATCAGCTGTTGAATCAACGCACCCTGCTGCAAAAGCGGGATCGCACCCGTACCGAATGGATTGCCGGCGTTTCACATGATATTCGTACACCGCTGGCACTGGTGCAGGGAAATGCAGCGCAGATGGAAGCGGATGCCGCTTTGCCGCATGAAACACGGGAAAAAGCAAGGATCGTTCGGGAGCAGAGCCAGCGGATTGGACGGCTGGTATCCGATTTGAATTTGGCGTCCAAGCTGGAATATGAATTGCAGCCGCTGCATGTGACTGCATTTCATCCAGCAACGCTTTTGCGTGCAGCCGCAGCCGAATTGCTGAATGGGTTGGCGGATGAACGAATCCGGATTGCGGTTGATATTCCGCCTGCGCTTAACCATTTGACCGTGTGTGCAGATGAAACCCTGCTGCTGCGTGCGGTTGAAAATCTGCTGCGCAACAGCGCCCTGCACAATACCGGAGAGGTGCAGATCCAAGTGCGTCTGGAAGCAGATGAGCAAACATGGCGTATCATCATTGCGGATGATGGGAGCGGCTTATCCGAATCGACTTTGCGGCTGTTATATGCTCCTGCGGGAGAATCGCTGCCGCAGCATGGGCTGGGATTGGTTCTGGTGCGGCAGATCGTTGATGCACATGGAGGGGCGGTTCGGTTTATCAACCGGAATCCGGGACTTCTGGCAGAGCTTTCCTTTCCGGTTTATCGGGAGACGGAACGTGGATAAAAACAGTCAATTTTAAAAGTTTCTTTTTGTATATTTTTTTCTCATCTCTCTATTTCAATACCATATATGGTGTGCTATAATAAGTCTCGCCACCAAATAGGAGAGAAGAGAGGATAGTTTATGGTACGCGTTATCAAAAAAGACAATACCAAAGAAGCATTTAACATACAAAAAGTTGTGATCGCTGTTAATAAATCTGCAAACCGAGTGCTGTATACCTTTACGGAGGATGAGCTCAAAGCCATCTGCGATCATGTGGAGAGTTATATCCGTGAGCATGGGCTGACCGAAGTACAGATTTGGCAGATGCACAATATTGTAGAAGCTGCGCTGGAAGCGGTCCGCCCGGAAGTTGCCAAGAGTTACCGTGATTACCGCAATTACAAGCAGGATTTTGTCGGCATGTTGGACAGCGTTTATCAAAAGAGCCAGTCCATCATGTATATTGGAGATAAGGAAAATTCCAACACGGATTCTGCCTTGGTTTCTACCAAACGCAGCTTAATTTTTAATCAGCTTAATAAAGAACTGTATCAGAAATTTTTCATGAATACCGAAGAACTGCAGGCCTGCCGGGATGGCTATATTTATGTGCACGATATGTCTGCCCGCCGCGACACGATGAACTGCTGCCTGTTCGATGTAAAGCACGTGCTCGAGGGCGGCTTTGAAATGGGAAATCTTTGGTATAACGAGCCGAAAACTTTGAATGTAGCGTTTGACGTGATCGGCGACATTGTACTTTCTGCGGCCAGCCAGCAGTACGGCGGCTTTACCGTACCGTCGGTCGATCTGCTGCTTGAGCCATATGCGGAGCGCAGCTACAAAATGCTGACTGAAAAATATGCTCGCCTTGGTTTGGATGCTGAAACCGTGGAAAAAGAAGTGATGGCTGACATTTTGAATGATTTCGAGCAGGGATTTCAGGGCTGGGAATATAAGTTCAATACGGTCGCGTCCAGCCGCGGTGACTATCCCTTTATTACCATGACTATGGGTACCGGTACCGGACGTTTTGCGAAGCTGGCATCTATTACAATGCTTAACGTGCGCCGCAAGGGGCAGGGGAAAAAGGGTCAGAAAAAGCCTGTCCTGTTCCCTAAAATTGTATTTTTGTATGATGAAAACCTGCATGGCCCCGGCAAACCGCTTGAAGATGTATTTGAAGCCGGTATTTTGTGTTCGTCTAAGGCCATGTATCCCGATTGGCTCAGCTTGACCGGAGAAGGCTATGTGCCGAGTATGTATAAGAAATACGGCGCGATCATCAGCCCAATGGGCTGCCGCGCGTTCCTGTCCCCGTGGTATGAGCGCGGCGGCATGGAACCGGCGGATGAGCAGGACAAGCCCGTTTTTGTCGGTCGCTGGAATATCGGTGCGGTTTCGCTGCATCTTCCCATGATTTATGCAAAGGCACAGCAGGAAAACCGCCCCTTCCACGAGGTGCTGGATTATTATCTGGAGCTGATCCGTAAACTGCATATCCGCACCTATGCTTATCTGGGCGAAATGCGCGCGTCCACCAATCCGCTGGCGTACTGCGAGGGCGGATTCTACGGCGGCCATCTGAAACCCTCGGATAAGATTAAGCCGATCATGAAAACAGCAACGGCTTCCTTCGGCATCACGGCGCTGAATGAACTGCAGGAGTTGTATAACGGCAAATCACTCGTCGAGGACGGCAATTTTGCCTTGGAAACATTGGAATATATCAATCAAAAGGTAATGCAGTTCAAAAAGGAAGACGGAAACCTGTATGCCATCTACGGTACCCCGGCCGAAAGCCTGTGCGGTTTGCAGGTGGAGCAGTTTCGCAAAAAGTATGGTATCATCGAAGGAGTATCCGACCGGCCGTATGTGTCCAACAGCTTCCACTGCCATGTGACCGAAGACCTGACGCCGGTTGAAAAGCAGGATCTGGAAGGGCGCTTCTGGAACCTGTGCAACGGCGGTAAGATCCAGTATGTCAAATATCCGATCGATTATAATTTGGAAGCCATTCGTTCGCTGGTGCGTCGTGCGATGCGGCTGGGCTACTATGAAGGTGTGAACCTGTCGCTCTCCTATTGTGATGACTGCGGGCATGAGGAGTTAAATATGGATGTTTGCCCGAAGTGCGGCAGCCGCAACCTGACCAAGATCGACCGTATGAACGGCTATTTGTCCTATTCACGTGTGAAGGGGGATACTCGCCTGAATGATGCAAAAATGGCAGAGATCGCAGAAAGGAAAAGCATGTAATGCGGTATCATAATATCACCAAAGATGATATGCTGAATGGAGTGGGGCTGCGTGTTGTGCTCTGGGTGGCCGGATGCAGTCACGCCTGCCCGGGGTGTCATAATCCAATTACGTGGGATGCTGCGGGTGGGATTCTATTTGATGCGGCGGCACGGGATGAACTGTTTGCCGAACTGGACAAGGATTATGTGGCAGGAGTGACGCTGTCCGGCGGCGATCCGCTCTTTCCGGGCAATCGTGAAGCTATCGGCACTTTGTGCCGGGAAATCCGGGAGCGCTTTCCCGGTAAGACCATTTGGCTGTATACCGGATATCGGTGGGAAGAGATCGCCGAATTATCATTGCTTTCCTGTGTGGATGTTCTGGTAGATGGCCGTTTCATGCAGGCGCAGGCCGATCCGCAGCTTCACTGGCGCGGCAGTGCAAACCAACGGCTGATTGATGTACCGGCTACGCTGCAGCAGCACAAAATCGTTTTAATAGATGAATAAACACAGAGAGGAAGCCTGAACACAAATGCAGAAAATTGCAAAATTCCATAAGGTATCTGAGAAACAATTTATTGAGGACTGGCGTGCAGAAACCGGAAACTCCTTGGCAGAGGCTAAGATTGTATATGAAAGAATCCGTCTGCCGCGTCGCGCTACGGTTGGATCGGCGGGATATGATTTTTTTGCCCCCGAATCTTTTTCTCTGGTACCGCATGAAACCATCAAGATTCCGACCGGGATTCGTGCAGAGATTGCAGAAGGGTGGGTTTTGCAGCTGTACCCCCGTTCGGGACTGGGCTTCAAATACCGGCTGCAAATGGATAATACTGTGGGCATCATTGACAGTGATTATTTTACTGCCGACAATGAGGGGCATATTTTTATTAAAATGACCAATGCAAACCGACAGGGTAAGACACTGTCCATTGCGGCGGGTGAAGGCTTTGCACAGGGGATTTTTCTGCCATTTGGCATCACAGAGGATGATGATGCGGATGGGATCCGACAAGGTGGATTTGGCAGTACAACAGAAAAATGATGGAAAAAACCGTCTGTACAGACGGTTTTTTTCTTGCACGCATTTTGCCATGCCGTACTATACTGGTAGTAGGAGCGTGATGCGCAATGTTCTGCCGTGGGCAAGTAATTGGTCTTGCTGTGTTTTGCATGGGACTGGGACTTTTGCTGGGCAGCCTGCTGCCGACGTGCCTGCCGGTTTGGCTGCTGTCACTGGCGCTGATCGCGGCAGGTATTGTACTTTTTCGAAACGGATAGGAGGTATCCTGTTATGATGAAAGTGGTTGTTTGGAAAAGTCCGAAATATCTGAGAGGTATCTTGTGTCGATTATTTCATATCACATAATCAGGAAAAGCGGCGGCCGCACATGGATGCGGTACGCCGTTTTTGCTTGCCACCCCCGGAGATAAAACCGCAGCATTCTTCATATCCCGGCATGACGCAGCATATGGTAATGCAGGAGCAGCAGTGAAATAAAGGAGGCAGCATCAAATGGAACTGAATCAAACAAGCATCTGCTATTATGATAAGCGGCTATCACGGATCTCTACCTGCACAGAAAGCGCAGATACCATTGTGCCGGATACCTTCCCGGATGTCAGCCGCATCATTTGTGCCTATGGTACGATATCTGTCAAGGACCAGACACCACAGAGCGGACGTCTGTTGCTCTCGGGTATTGTACAGACAACCGTACTGTATGAGCCGGAAAACGGCGGCAGCCCGCGTCTGCTGACCATTCCGGTCAGTTTTGCCCATATTGAAGAGTGTGATGGACTGGAAACCGATACTGTATGTTCGGTGGCATGTCGTCCGGCAGTGATAGAAGCTACTGCGGTCAACAGCCGCAAGGTCAATGTCAGTGTTCAGCTCTGTTTTTCAACCGAAGGATACAGCAAGACCGCATGCGAGGTGACCGAGCAGATCGATTTGCCTGATATTGAGCTGCTGCGCACAGCGTATCCCGTTACATTGATCGAACAGGTACGCAGCTACGCGATTACGGTGCTGGATGATGTGAATTTGTCAGATGCTTCTGATTTGACGCTGCTGCATACAGCATGCGCATTTCGCGCGGTGGAATGCCGGGCAATGCATGGAAAAATCGTGCTGAAGGGAGAAGCGGCGATCCAATGCTTGGCTTTGCAGGAAGATGGCGCTGTGCGTGTGCTGAGTAACAGCACCCCGTTTACACAAATTCTCGAGCTACCGGAAGCGGAAGAAGGGGATACCGTTCAAGCCTGTCTGACCGCACAGGACACAGACTGCAGAATTGATGCCGATGGGCTGCTTTCCTACACGGTCGCAGCATCGGCACTCATCACCCTGCGCCGGACACGCAGCCTGCAAATGATACATGATCTATATTTGCCAGGCAAGGCTTTGCAGTTGCAGGAGGAGCAAACAACTTTCCGCACGATGCCCCCGCAGCTTCCGTTCAGCTGTGAAGCAACGGAAAATCTGCAAACCGCACAGCACGTATCCCATGTAATCACAGCACAGGCATATTGCTGCGGTGTTAAACGTTCCACGGCGGAAGAATTGCAGATCACCGCTGCTATACAGATCCTATATCTGAGTGATGATCAAAAGATTTGTGCGCTGCATCGCCTGCTGCCGGTTGCGATGTCCTGTGCGGCGGCGGGAGAGCTGTCTGACATTGATCTGCGCGCACATGCTTCGCCGGCGGGGGAAAAGGGATTGCTGCTGACCATTACCGCCTCTGGCTTGGTGGCCTCAGAGGAACGTCTCATGTTCCGTCATATTATGACTTTGGAACCGACGGAGTCATCCCGCCCTGCCGATGGTGTCACTTTGGTGCTTCGCTGCATTGACCAAGAGGAGCGGTTGTGGGATATTGCAAAAAACTGCGGCACAACAGTAAAGGCGATCCGCAGCGTGAACGGATTGTCGGAAGAAACCGAACAGGTTTCACAAACCATGCTGCTGATTCCGATTCAGGTATGAAAGGCAGGGAACATATGGAAAATCAAATTTATGACCAGATCAGTGCGCGGACCGGCGGAGATATCTACATCGGCGTAGTTGGACCGGTGCGCACAGGAAAATCCACCTTTATCAAGCGGTTTATGGAAACCATGGTTTTGCCCGGAATGGAGAATCTCTATCAAAGAGAACGGGCTCGTGATGAGTTGCCGCAATCCGGGACCGGCCGCACAATCATGACGGCTGAGCCAAAATTTGTTCCGGAGGAAGCAGCCGATATCGCATTGCCTGAGGGAGGAAGCTGCCGCGTTCGGTTGGTGGACTGCGTAGGGTATTTGGTAGAAGGTGCGCTGGGCAGCATGGAAGAAGACAGCCCCCGTATGGTATCCACCCCGTGGCGCGAAGAGCCGATGACCCTTGCCGAAGCCGCGGAGTTGGGTACGCACAAAGTGATCGATGAACACTCTACTATCGGCCTTGTAGTGACAACGGACGGCAGCTTTACTGAAATTCCGCGTGCCAACTATGCACCGGCGGAAAAGCGGGTAATCGAAGAGCTGACTGCGCTGGGAAAACCGTTCATTGTATTGGTTAATTCTGCCGATCCGCAAAGTGAGGCTGCACAGGATGTTTGCGCACAGCTGAGGAATGACTACCAGATTGAACCGCTTGCTGTGAACTGCGCCGAATTGGATGAAAAGGGGATCACAGAATTACTCAAGCGGGTGCTGTACGAATTTCCGGTCTGCGAAATCGGCTTTGTTCTGCCGCGCTACATCAGTTCTTTGCCGGTCGGACATCCGGTGCAGAACAGCGTTTATCAATGTATCCGCAGCGCTATAACAGGCGGAGAACGGATGCGGGATGTGCGCACTTTGTGCAGTAAGCTGACGGAAAATCAGTATATTGGGCGATCGGATATCGAGTGGATGTCGCTGGGAAGCGGCAAAGCCCGTGTGCGGGTGGAAATACCGGAAAGTGTATTTTATGGAATCGTCGGAGAGCAGACCGGAATTCGTATACAGGATGCCGCAGACCTAATTGCTGTTCTGGATGACTTTTCAAAAATCAAGCAGCAGTATGAACGCCTGCGCGGGGCATTGGATCAGGTATATCAAACCGGGTATGGCATTGTAATGCCGTCGGTCGATGAGCTGACGCTCGAAGAGCCGGAAATCGTGCGGCAGGGTGGCCGATATGGTGTGCGGCTGCGGGCCTCGGCGCCTTCGATCCATCTTATGCGCGCGAACATCAAAGCGGAAGTCAGTCCGATTGTGGGGACAGAAAAACAGTCGGAAGAGTTGGTGCACTATCTGCTCAGCGAATTCGAGGAACAGCCTGAAAAAATTTGGGATACCAATATATTCGGAAAATCACTCAATGAACTGGTGCGGGAAGAGCTTTCTCATAAGCTGAGCCGTATGCCGGACGACGCAAGATCGAAGATTCGGGAAACGCTGGAAAAGATCATCAACGAAAGTGCCGGCGGACTGATCTGTATTATTCTTTGACAGGCGGCAGCGAATCGCCCGCTATACAATGGTCTATACGAGAAGAAAGAAAAAGTCAGGACATGCGCCTGACTTTTTCCTGTTTTAGTGCGATATAGAAGACGGAAAGCGCAGCGCTCACCAGTTAATGGCAAGCGCTGCGCTTCATAGCAGCCGTACTATTGTATTCGTATGCGGTTAAAACAAAGTTGGTTCATTTTCATCAAACAGTTTGTCGTTGATCTCGTTAAGCGGGGTATGGTGCATAATGCCATAGCTGATGATAGCATCCCGCTTGTTGCGAAGATAGATTTGCGCATAACCGGCTTGCTTGAGAAGGCGCTGCGTTTCCTCTAATGTTGTTTCCAGCCCAACACATAAACAGAGCAAACGGTTGCGGGATGGCTTGCGGCGTCCGGAAAATACCTGATGCAAATACACCTCGCTCATACCGGACTTGCGTGCCAATGCAGCTTTGGAAATAGATTTCTTTGCATAAATATGCTCCAGCAGCTCGGTTACGCTCAGGTCAAGGAAAAACGGTTCGTGTGCACGAATATAGCTGTCAATGTTGGGCGCTTCCATCAGCTCCTGACCCAAATCATCTGTCGATTTTACGTGCAAATCGTCTCCTCCCATATCAACGATACATCTGTTGAATCTTTTTTAACTGTTCGTCATGCGTTTCCCACAGAGCCGTGGCTTCGTCAAACAGAGGTTCACAAGCCTCCAGCGCAGCAACGTCTGACATGGCATTGCTTTGGATTTTCCAGTACAAGGAAATAATTTGATCTATGGTTGCCCGCGGTTTGGAAAATTCAACATGATTACCATATAACCGAAGCGCTTCGCGGGCATGGTCGATTGCTTCGCCAATGGTGCGTGACATATCCATTTTGGCAGAGAAATAGCGGTTAAAATTCCATCCAGCACTCATTTGCGCACTCATGCAGGAGAGCGATGCGCTCGCCTGTGCAACCGAAGCAACCCCGGCTTCGCTGCCGGCCAGCAGGCAGATTTCCTGCACCTTGGCATTGCTGAGCGTGCCTCCCTCAGGCGGCTTTTCCGCAAGCGTAAATTCAGTACGGAGGGATGCATCTGCCATAAGGGTAACAATTTTAGCAACTTCGCTGCGCTTAATTGTATTTTTAGGTGCAAATGTGCCATATTTATCATTGCCCGAAATAACGCCTGCGTTATACAGGCGATATACGGCCTTGGTCCATGCTTCCGAAGAAGAGGCAGATACATCCGGAATACTTGTGATCGTGTTAATGGCGCGGAGCGCGTCGTCCGGCAGTGCCGCGTTGAGGATCTGCGCAAACTGAGCACGGGTTGCAGATGCAGTATAGCTGCTGTATGCACCGGCGCTGATGATGCCTTTTTCGACGGCATAATCTACATATACCTGATACCACGGATTGCCTTGCGTAAACTCTTTTCCTTCCGCATAGTAGATATTGTGCAGATTACATGCCAAAACGACTGCTTCGGCAATAGTGAGATTGCCGTTCGGGTTAAAGGTCGTATCGCTGTTGCCACTGACAAGATCGAGTTCAAAGGCGTCTTTTACATATTCTGCATACCAAGCAGCGGCGGAAACATCGGTGAATTGTCCGTCTGTATAGGTCTTGGTGCGTTCAAAGTTGGAAAGCCCTGCATTGGCAGCAAAAGCGGACGGCAGCGTAGATAAGGCCATCACAGAAGCCAATGCTGCGGAAATCAATCTTTTTTTCATGATAATTCCTCCTTTTACCTGTGCGTGTGCTGATAATTTTCAGTTGCTGCAGTCAACTGTCTTCCGGAAAATCAAACAATTTTTGCATGGATAGGCGCAGCCGATATTGCGGAAAAAGAAATTATATCGCTTAAAATATCCTTTTTCTCGCTGTAAAGACAGGTAAATCCAAAAAAACCTTTGATTCCCGGGAGAAAACCTACTCATTATAAGCACTTTATCGATAAAAACAATATGCTGTTTGCATAGTAAAGCCGATATGGAGAGAGCAGGGTGATTGGCATTTACAACTGGTTGCTGCATGCATTGCAGGAAGAATTTGATGTGCGGCGTTTATTAAAACAAAGTCCCCGCGGCAGCGTATCGCTGATCCGGCACAAAGCCACGGGGAAACGGTTTATATTACGGCGCACTGTCGGAAGCGCAGAAGTATATTGCAAATTGCTGCATTATAACTGCTGCTTTTTGCCGCAAATTATGGAGGTTGCGGCAGGGCAGGATGAAGTGCTGGTGCTGGAAGAATATATCGAAGGCGATACGCTGGATTACCTGCTGCAGGGCGGCGTGCTGACAGCAGAACAGACCCGCGTGATCGTAACGCAGGTGTGTCAGGCGCTTTGGGTGCTGCATACGATGGGAGCGGTGCACCGCGATGTCAAACCGGAGAACATCATTCTGCGCAGACAGGAAGCGGTTTTGATCGATTTTGACGTCGCACGGATGTATAAACCCAAACTGCCGGCGGATACCGAGGTGCTGGGCACCGTGGGCTTTGCCGCACCGGAGCAGTTCGGGCTGTCGCAGTCGGATGCGCGTGCGGATATTTATTCGGTAGGCGTATTGATCAATGTGATGCTGACCGGAAGACACCCGTCCAAACAGATGGCAGGTGGAGCGCTGCACTCGCGTAAATCCGCAAAAACGTTATAAAAAAGTGCAGCGTCTTATGGCAGCGCTGTAAGGGGGAACCAACAATGAACCGAATATGCCCGCATTGCGGAGCGGATTTGCCGGAGAAAGCTTCCTTTTGCCCTTATTGTGCACATAGTTTGAATGTAAGGGTGGAATGTAAGCCGCCAAAGGCAATCTGGGGGAGAATACTGCATATCGGCATTATGATGGCGATTGCAGCAGGAATCATGTGTGCAGCTTGGCTGTATACCCGTCCACAGGAGCTGGAAGGCGCCGGCAGCGTGCAGTATACCGATGCCGATGGCAGCTATCAGATCCACCTAGCAAAAAGCAGTGAGCGCTTCGAACCGCCCAAGGTGGTAAATGTGAAATGTGAACCGGGGGAAGAATACCGCTTCCCACTTTGCGTTACTTTTTATGACAGTAGAACCGGGGAAAATGTCAGCCATTCGATGGCAAAGAAAATAAAATATTCGCAGATATCCTTTGAGCAGCCTGAGAACAGCGCATATCCGTGGCGGGCCACTGAACCGGTATACAGCGGTGCGCGGCCGTATGCGGCGCTGACTTCGTTTATGGATTTTGTTTTGGAAAGCGGATCCTCCCGCATTATTTGGACGCTGGGCATGACGAACGGCGATACGATCCGCCTGTATCTCGATATGGAAATAGAGGAGATCCCGGTTATGCATTATTATCCGGAGGATACGCCGATGCAGACCGCAGAAGAATTGCAGGCTTTGGTGGATGAAGTCGACCGAACCATACCACCCGAAACCATTGTGTACCTGCATTTGCCCGCCGTGACATATACCGGCGATCTGACAATCGACCAGCATCCGATCAACCTTTGCGGCAGCGAAGAGGGACGAACTGTTTTTACCGGACATATCTATGTGACGACTATGGCAGAAAAACGGATTAACTACTTCGATCACATTGATTTTCTTGGCAGCAGGGATCGGATCGGCATTTCAGCAGCAGACCGTGTGCATTTAACGGATTGCACGATTTCCGGCTGGAAAACCGGTGTGCTGGCTTACGGCGATACGTGGGTAAACGCGATGCATTGCAGATGGGAAAATAATCAGATTGGTTTCCATTTTAATGCGGACAATGCGGACGGCAGCAGAGTTTCACATACGCAGTACACAGGCAACCAATTTATCGGGAACGGCACGGCGGTTTTGCTGGAAAACGTGCCAACCGATATTTCGCTGAAATTTGCGGACTGCCGTTTTGCCGGTAACGAAGTGGATATCGACAACCGATGCCGGCAGGAACTGGATATTTCGCAGGCGGTATTTGAGTAAAGCGGATATTGTAGGGGCTGCAAAAATACTGCATAATACTATGCAGGTAGCATATTACAAATATCATACAGATATGTAATGCTATCAGCAGAACACTTTGCAACAAGTGTACAAGGGGGCTGTTGTTATGAAAAAACGTATGACATCTATGCTGGCAGCTGTTCTGGTATGCTTGAGCCTGACCTCCATGGTCGCGGGCGCTGCGGAATGGTATGAGGTAAAGCCGTTCTATGTGCAGTACCTTGGGTGCAGCAATCCCTGCTCCGGGGAGAAGGAAATGACGGTGAACGGAAAAACGGTTACGGTTCTGCTGTATCCGGCCGGTTCGAAGTTTAAAGCATTCAGGCCGCTGAGCATCAGCGACGTGTACTGCTATACGAGCAGCGGCGAACTGGTTTCTAATATATGGTGGGATTCGGATGAATCGAGTCTGCCTGCGACCGGTATTTACAATATGTTCATTTACAGCGAGCGGTACGGCCCAGAGGGTGATATATGGGTCAGTGCGGATGGCAGCGGCACGGCCGCTAAGCCGGAAAAACCGGCAGAGCCGGGAAAAACGGCGTTTACCGATGTGAAGGCAGATATGTATTATGCGGAACCGGTTGCTTGGGCGGTCAAGCAGGGTATTACCGACGGAACCAGTGACACAACATTCTCGCCGGATAAGACCTGTACGCGGGGCCAGATCATTACCTTCCTGTGGCGTGCTGCCGGTTCACCGGAGCCGAAAAATGCAGTATTGTTAGGCGATGTCAACCCCGATATGTACTATGCAAAGGCGGTGGCCTGGGCGGCAGAGAACGGCATGGCAGAAGGCAGTGCGTTCCATGCAGATAATCCTTGTACACGTGAAATGGCGGTTGATTTTATGTGGAAGCATGCTGGGAAACCGGGTGCGGCAGCTGCCAATTTTGCGGATATCTCTTCTGCTGCTGTAAACTGGGCGGTAGAAGCGGGGGTCACACAGGGCACCAGTGATACGGAGTTTTCGCCGGCACTGACCTGCACGCGCGGTCAGATCGTGACATTCCTGCATCGCAGCTTTGCTAAGTAAACAGCTTCTGTATCAGATGATACAAACAGCCTAATTCCATGAACAGAAGCAGTTGGTTTTTAAGAGAAAAGACGTCGCATAAGCGGCGTCTTTTCTCTTTTGGCGATTGCAGTCTGTGCAGATTCCTTATGTGCGGGAGAAACACCGTTTAGGCGATATGATTCGATTTTGTTACAAAACGGTTTCGGATGTGAAGATATAATGCCTGCTGACTTGCAAAAAACGATATATTATGATAAACTACATAAGTTAGAGTGAAAGATGTCAGGAGAGTGCAGGATGGACAAACGGGTATTCATCATTAACGGCAGCGGCGGTGTTGGTAAGGATACCGTTTGTGAGGCAGCGGCGCAGTTTTGGCATGTTCAGAATGTGTCATCCATCACACCGATCCTGTCCGTGGCACGGGCTGCCGGTTGGGATGGCAGCAAAACTCCTGCCGCCCGCCGTTTTTTGTCTGACTTGAAAGCAGCATGCACGGCTTTCAACGATTTGCCGTTCCGATATTGTGTGGAACAGTGGGATGCATTTCAGCACAGTGATGCTGAGGTGTTGTTTATCCATATCCGCGAGCCGGACGAGATCAAACGGCTGCGCCGGGTCATAGGAGACTGCTGCAAAACCATTTTGGTGCGCCGTCCCGCGCTGGAAGAGAGTCGGGGGCCTTTGGGCAATCGTTCGGACGACGAGGTGGCCGGTTATCCTTACGACGGCATTTTGGTGAACGATGGGCCGCTGGAAAACCTTCCGGACAAAGTACATCACTTTTTGCTTACCTTGTGGTAAGGCCGGCGATTACCGATCAGGAAACTGTATCGCGAAATCATATACAGCAAGAAGGATAGAGCAAAGAAAGGAAATCACGTATGAGCGAAGAAAAAAAACCGCAGGTCGTCCCTGAGAAAAAAGGCGGCGCACATATTGCCAAAGCGGGCAGCAAGCATCCGGTTCAGCCGGAGCCGCAGCCGGTCAAGGCGGAAGAAGCTGCAAAACTGCCTGCCGAATCAAGCGGCAATGCAGAAGCACCAAAACGCAATAAATATGCGGATAAGATGAACCGCAGCAAGCCCAAACTAAGCCGTAATGTTCGTATTGGCATAGGTGCCGGTGTTTTACTGCTTTTGATTGCACTGGGTATTTTTTTGATATTAAAGACCCGTAACGGCGGTGCGGCGGACAGTGGGGAGGAAACCGCGGTAGCATCGCTTGGCATGCTGGAAACTTATGTGGAAGGATCAGGCACAACGGCTGCAAAAAAACGCGAAGAGCTAGGGCGTGATTTGAAGGGCACCATTACGAAAATTTCGGTTGAAGTTGGTGATGAAGTTAAAAAAGGAGATACCTTACTGACTGTAAACCCGACCGAAACACGAAAAGAGCTGGATGCGGCACAGGATGAGCTGGCTAATGCGCAGCGCGCGGTCAGCGATGCGCAGAACGAGGTATCTCAGGCACAGAATACCCTGAATGCAGCGCAGAAAAAGTTAAACCGTTTGAATGTTACAGCACCATTTACCGGCAAGATCATTCCGGCAAGCGATGGGGAAGGCAACAGCAATGAATACCGTGTCGGCCAGCAGGTCAGCGAAGGCGAAGTGATTGGTTACATGGTGGACGACAGTAAGATGTCTCTGTCGCTGTTTTTCAGCTCTGCCTATATCAACCAGATTAAATCCGGGCAATCTGCCACTGTATCCATACCGGCGGCAATGAGCGAGGTTTCCGGTACCGTTTCCTCGGTGGAAAAATCCGAACGCGTCTCTGCGGAAGGTGTCAAAATGTTCCGCGTCAATATCTCGGTTCCCAATCAGGGCGCCTTGACCAAGGGGATGACCGCGACAGCTACTGTTTCTGCCGGCAGTGCGGGTGCGGTATTCCCGGCGGAATCCGGCACGCTGGAATATGGTAGGGAAGAGGCGGTCACGGCACAGGTCAGCGGTAAGATCTCTGCTTTAAACGGAATCGATTATTATAGCTATAAAAGCGGTGCAACGATTATGCGGCTGACCAGCGACTCTGCGCAGGATGAAGTGAAAAACGCCCAGAATGCCGTGAATGCGGCTCGTAACGGTGTCACTTCGGCACAAAAACAGGTGAAGGATAAGCAGGATCGCATCACCGAACTGAAAAAACTGATCGAAAATGCCACGGTCAAATCTCCGATTGACGGTGTTGTTGTCAGCATGAATGCGGTAGAAGATCAGGAAGTCTCCGGCACGGATGCACTGGTTGTTGTGGCGGATCTGAGTGATATCGTGGTGAATGCAGAAGTGATGTCGACCGATGTCGGCGCAGTGCAGGTTGGCCAGCCGGCCACAATGACCATGTATAACAATGACGGTTCCCAGCTGACGCTGACCGGCATGGTGGATTCGGTGGCCTTGGAACCGACGCAGAACTCCGGCGATGGCGGCCAGGGCAGCATGCCCACTTTCCTTGCCGTAATTGCAATCGACCCGATCGAAGGACAGTCAATTTACAGCGGTATGATGGTGGAGTATCAGATTACTACCGCATCGTCGATGGATTGCCTGATGGTACCCTCTCGTGCAATTGTCAATACAGAAAACGGCACAGCTGTTTTTGCCAAACCGCTGACTGATGAAAACGGGGATGAAATCCCGTTTGAGGAGACCCTGCCGATTCCGGAGGGAACCGAGGGCATTCCGGCGGATTTTGTACTGGTACCGGTTGAGATCGGCATTGCAGATTCGACCAACACCGAAATATACTGGGGGATCGAAGAGGGAACCACTGTTTTTCTGGCCGGTCCGCAGGAACTGTATTCTGATATGGGCGAAATGGATGCCGGCATGGCAGTAGGCTGAGGAGGCTGTAATGTTTGGTAGGAAAAAGCAAGCGGAGCCGATTCAAGAGCAGACAGTACGCTCCGAGCTGCTGATTGATGTTCGCCAGATGAGTAAAATCTATAACGAGGGGCGGGAGAATGAAGTCCGGGCGTTGGATAACATTTCTCTGCAGGTTCCGTGGGGGGAATTTTTGTGCATCCTCGGGCAGTCCGGTTCGGGCAAATCCACACTGATGAATATTCTCGGATGTTTGGATATTCCCACCTATGGAACATATCTGCTGAACGGACAGGCGGTAAGCGATATGAAGCCCTCCGTGCTGTCCGGCATCCGCAACCGGGAGATCGGCTTTATCTTTCAGGGCTTCAACCTGATCCCCGCGCTGACGGCGCTCGAAAATGTCGAGCTGCCGCTGATCTATCGCGGGATCGGCCGGGAGGAACGGCACCGGCTGGCTGTGGATGCGCTCACATCGGTCGGATTGGAAAAGCGGATGGATCATCGTCCGGGCGAGATGTCCGGCGGTCAGCAGCAGCGCGTAGCGATCGCACGCGCAGTGGCCGCCAAACCGCCGATCATTATGGCGGACGAGCCGACCGGCAACCTGGATTCGGCTTCCGGCCGTGATATTATGGAGCAGCTCAGTGCGCTGAACACGCAGGGTACATCGATTATCCTGATCACCCATGATAATCATCTGGCCGAGATGGCAAAACGCATCGTTACCATTCAGGATGGGCAAATCATCTCCGACCGACCGGGAAAAGGAGGGGTTGACTGATGAATTGGCTGCAAACCGTTCGCATGGCGTTCAAATCCATTATGAACAACAAAGTGCGTTCTATTCTGACGATGCTGGGTATTATCATCGGTGTTGCGTCGGTTATTGCCATTGTGGCGTATATTCAGGGCGGCACCAAATTGCAGCAGCTGCAGTTTGAAGCCATGGGCACTAACCGGATCGATATTTCCGGGTACGGCGCCAAGAGCCGTGATTGGGATGACTTTGAGGATTATCTTAGCAATGACCTTGCAGATAAAGTATCCGCATGGTCCCCGCAAAGTCAGTATTACGATTGGCAGAATGATGGCATACAGTATCGCTCTAAAAAGCTGACCTCGAGCGATAGCTATACTTATATGTATTTTGGCAATGAACACTACGGTGATGTGACCAACCATGTGATCACGGTGGGACGCGATCTTTCCGCAGCAGACTGCCGCAGCCGCGCACGGGTCTGCGTGATCGGCGAGACCCTTCGCAAATACTTTTTCGGCGCAATGAGCCCTCTTGGGCAAAAAATCCGCATTGGCGGCAAATCCTTTGAAGTGGTCGGCGTATATAAGGGAAAATTCGAAGGGAAGATCAATACCGAAGATCAGATGCTAGTCATGCCGTATACATTACAAGATAGTATGATGAGCTCATACGGCATGATGGATAAGCAGTATATTATCAAAGCAGCCAATAAAGAAGATATTTCTGAGCTGGTTGATACGCTGCTTCCTGAATTTATGCAGGGACGGTGCGAATCCAACGGTGGGTATTTTAATGCTTATTCCAACAGCCAGTGGCAGGAGCAGTCAGAAGCCTCCGCTAATATGCTGGCACTGATTGGCGGCGGCGTTGCGGGCATCTCCTTATTGGTTGGCGGCATCGGCATTATGAATATCATGCTGGTATCTGTAACCGAGCGCACTCGTGAAATTGGTATTCGCATGGCGATCGGTGCACGCAAACGGGATATTATCGGTCAGTTTCTGGTGGAGGCAGCGGTAGTATCCTGCTTTGGCGGCTTGATCGGTATTGTGCTGGGGTGCTTCCTGTCAGCAATTTTGGGTAATGTGCTGCTTGCACAGCAAATGCAAGGGGGATTCATGCCTACGGTCGAACAGTTCACCGTATTGCCGTCGTTCGGATTAGCTGTGGGTGCGTTTTTGTTTTCTGCTTTGCTCGGTATCATTTTCGGACTATATCCGGCTAATAAGGCTTCTAATCTGCAGCCGGTTGACGCGCTGCGTACACAATAAGGAGTATGGATGGATATGAAAAAAAGATTGATCAGCTTGTGCCTGGCACTGCTGGCTCTGGTTGCGCCGGCTTCTGCCGCTTTTTCGGATATATCAGATGTCCGATTGTCACAGACCGCTTCCGTGCTGGATGCACTCGGCATAATGGAAGGTGTAGGCGGCGGGCGTTTTGACCCCTCCGGCTCACTGACACGTGCACAATTCTGCAAACTGGCCGTAACCGCTATGGGCGTGACCAATGTCAGTCCCTATGCCAATTACACGATTTTTCCTGATGTGAAACAAAAACACTGGGGTGCGCCGTATATCAATGCGGCAGTCCAGCACCCGGATTTGAAAAAGCAGGCAATTATCCGGGGCTACGCGGATGGTACCTTTGGTCCGGATAAAACGGTGAATTATGGCGAAGTATGCACCATGCTGCTGCGCATGCTTGGCTATCAGGAAGCGGATATAGGTCCCTTCTGGCCGGCAGATTATGTAGCACGTGCACAGTCGCTCGGCTTGACAGACGGCGTGAATATCACCAATAATAAAGCTGCTGTAAAACGCTCGGATGCTGCGATCATGCTGCTCAATACGTTGGGGGCTGCACCTAAGGACAGCGAAAGCGGGATGCTGATTGATAAAACCGCCGAATCTACGGTTAAAAACTGCATTCTGCTTGCTACCAGCGAAACCGACAGTATGCTTGCATCCAATGAGGCAAGATTCTACGAAAATGGCAGTGTTGATGAAACACCGCGCAAAACAGCCGGTACACTGGATCGAAGCATGATTGGTGTATACGGTACTGCTGTCATCGGAAAGGGAGAGCAGGCGGGTGTTCTTGGTATGATCCCGAACGGCAACAAAACCGAGCAATTCAAAGTAACGGAAGTGGCTGCGGATCGTATCCGGACAGAGAGCCAGACGCTTCAGCCGGATCGCAGCACTAAGCTGTATATCTGCAGAGAGCGGGATAAGCTGAGTACGTTCGGCGAAATGTGGTCCGGTATCCAGCCGGGCGATACCCTGACCCTGTATTATAATGCATTTGGGGCGTTGGAATTGATGGCGGTTTTGCCGCAAACCGCATCGGCTGCATCCAGCTCGTTTGTTTACGGCGTTGAAAGTGCAGTGAATATCCCGGAGGGATATTCTATTGTGAAAAATGGTGCCGTTGTCGACCGCACTAAGCTGAAAAAATATGATGTTGTGACACTGGATGCCGCTGCCAAGCAGGCTTTTGTGTCGGATGCCCGTATCAGCGGCCAATATACCGAAGGCACGCCGACTTTTGCATATCCGCAGACCATTACTGTGTGCGGTCAGAACTATACAGTTTCCGACCGTGCGGCGGCAACCTTCAAAAATATTAAACTCAAGGATTATATCACGCTGCTGTTTGATTCGAACGGACAGATCGCAGCGGCGTATCCCAAGAGCACGGTGAGTGCTGATATGCAGGGTATTGTAACCGGTATCCCGGGAGCAGACGATAAGGGCGGTGTGACCGTGGTCTTGACCAATGGTCTGACTCTGCGCAATCTGGATGTTAAGGCGGCCGAGCTGAGCAGCCTGATGGGACGCTTGGTAACAGTTGGTCAGTCCTCCAACGGTGCGCTTTATCTGACCCAGCGCAGCCTGTCCGGCAAGTCTGCAGGTAACTGGAATATTGCGGAGGGTCGTCTGGGCGATCGGCAGGTTTCCCCCAAGGTGCGCGTTTACGAAGAAGTTATTTCGGGTGCACCGTTGTCCGCAATCAATATTTCGAGTATTGAAAGTGCTACCGTTCCTTCTAAGGATATCCGGTATACTGTACTGGACAGCGCAGGCACGGTGACCAACATTGTGCTGGGTGATGTGACCGGCGAAAGCTGGATCTACGGTATCGGATATGGTTCCACGCATTCGCAGCCCACTGGCGAGGGTGAGACATACGATACCTACAAGGTTACCCTCAAATACTGGAACGGCACTGGTTCACAGACAGCGGCGTATTCTGTGCTGTCGCTGCCCACAGGGCTGGGCGGCGCACCGGTTGGTATTCCGAAGGGGTATTCTACGGATGAGGAAGTCATTAACCGTTCACTGTCCACGCTGAAATTACAGCTCGTGGATACCGTTGATCGCGCTGCGTTCGATGGCTCTTCCGGTGTCCGCACAAAGGATGGTTTCTATCCGTTGGCTGAGGATATCGGCGTATATATTACTGAACAGTCAGAATTTATTTCTTTGCAGGATGCCAAGAATAATTATACGAATTTCCGCGTTTATGCTAACAAGAGTGCGCAAGACGGCGGAAAGATCCGCATGATCGTTGCATCATAAGCCTGTCATTCACATTATTTGATTCAAAGCAGTGCTTCAAAAGCATCCCGCCCGCCGGCAAGTACCGATGGGCGGGATGCTTTTACTTAAAATGTATTTTTGCGAAACTGGGTTGGGGATAGTCCTGTTTTGTCAGTAAACGCGGTAATGAAATTCACCTCACTGCGGTATCCTACCCGAAATGCGATTTCTTTCACCGATAATGCGGTGGATTGCAGCAGTGTCTTTGCTTCGTCAATACGATGCAGCATGATATATTCATGTGGAGAAAAACCGGTTGTACTGCGAAAAAGACGTGAAAAATGTGAGGGGCTTAGGTTGACTTCCTGTGCAACCCGTTTAACGGAAAGCGGCTCAAACAAATGTGAAGCAATAAACTGTACGGCTTGTGGAATCACATCGTTGGCCAGCGAACCGGTTCGTTCCTGATGCGGAAACAGCAGTGCACATAGTATACGGTAAATGCGCTGTGAGCAGTCTACTTCACTCATGTAGGCGCTGCGCAGCCCGGAAATAATATACGCCATTTCCTGTTCCACCCGACCAGCCGCTGCCAGATCGAATACCTGACGTCCGTTGCGCAGCGCTAAAATCTGTTCAAAAAAGGCAGATGCATTGGCGCCGTCAAAATGAATCCAGATGGATTCCCCTGGTCCGTCGGTGTAGAAACGGTGTGGTTTATGACAATCCACCAAGGCGATCTGTCCTCGTTCGGCAGAAAAGGATTGACTGGTTTCAAAATACATTGTACCGGAACGCATAAAAATCAGAAAAAAGTTTTTGTGGCTATCCTGCATTGCCACATCACACCGGTCGGAAAAATCATATTGCTCATCGTAATAATAGTGACCAACACGGGTCACATAATAAAACAGGCTGCGCGCCATGGCGGATGGTGTGGCAAAAAAACGCTCTGACCGCGAAAGGACGCCGGGTTCGTTTAATACCTTCATAGTATCGCTCCTCCTTCTCTTTTATAATAGCACAAAATATAAATTATTTGCAGTCTTTTATTATTGCACTCGCGGATTGTTTCCGGTATTCTATTTGCAGACAGAAAATATAGGTTGTTGCTATCGGCTTCTGTCGAAAAAAGGGGATATTGAAATTGATTAAGGAAAAGACGTTTTATAAATCCTTTATGGTTCTTGCACTGTCTCTTGCTTTGCAGAACCTGCTGACTTATGGTGTCAACATGATGGACACGATGATGCTCGGCCGATACAGCCAAGATGCTATGAGCGGCGTAAGCCTGTGTAATCAGGTGCAATTTTTATTGCAGATGCTGGTTGTCGGCGCAGGAGAAGGTGCAGTCGTTCTTGGTTCGCAGTACTGGGGCAAAAATAAGCTCGAGCCGATTCCGCATATTATCGGCGTAGCGCTGCGCTTCGGCGGTGTACTCGCCATCGTTATGTTCGGGATCGTTCTGATGTTCCCATCGCAGCTTCTATCTCTGCTTTCGAATAACGATGCGGTGATTGCACAAGGCGAACAATATTTTCAGATCATCTGCTTTACCTACGTGATTTTTACGATTACCAATATTCTGGTCGCCTCTCTGCGGTCGGTTGGCGTAGTAAAAATTGGGTATATTATTTCCGGTTCCACCTTGATAATCAACGTTTGTCTGAACTACTGCCTAATTTACGGCAATTTCGGTTTTCCGGAGCTGGGAGTGCGCGGTGCGGCAATCGCCACTTTGGTTTCCCGCTGCGTGGAATTGCTGATCGTTGTCTATTATCTCAAATATAAAGAACACGATTTGAACTTGACCCTGCATAAGCTGCTGCATATTGATACCAGCTACATACAGGATTATATCCGCGTATCATCACCCGTCCTCATCAATCAGGCGTTGTGGGGGATTGCCCAGATGGTTCAAACAGGCATTTTGGGACATCTCGGCGGCGACGTAACCGCTGCTAATGCGATCGCTGTTCAGGTATATCAGGTTCTGTCGGTTGTGGCATATGGCGCGGCATCAGCTGCCGGTATTGTCGTAGGACGAACGATCGGCGAAGGTAATGAACATCGTCTGCGTCCTCTTGTGTTTACACTGCAAATTATGTTTTTAATTATCGGCCTTTGTTCCGGTTGGTTGATTTTTGCGCTTCGCACACCGATTCTGGCGGTATTCGGCGGATCATTGACCGAACAGGCTTACCGGCTTTCCATGCAGTTTATGCTGATTTTAGCCATTACAACGGTAGGGACATCTTATCAAATGGCATGTGATAACGGCATTATTCGTGGCGGCGGGGATACAGCTTTCAGTGCCAAGATGAATTTGATCAGTATGTGGCTGATTATCGTGCCCTTTTCTGCGCTGGCTGCATTCTGTTGGAAATGCCCGCCGGCGGTGGTGTTTTTCCTATTGAAATGGGATCAGCTTTATAAAGCGATACCGGTATTTATTCGTTTACACAGCTGGAAATGGGTCAAAAAGGTAACGCGTCCGGATGATGCGGTTTCTGTTTGAATCTCTCTCTTTTCTCTTTTGGAAAACCGGCCTTTAGGCCGGTTTTTTATTGACAAATCGCTTGAACAGTGGCATACTATTTATGTTATATTGATAAAAGCGATGACGAAACGAGTTTACGCATCAGCTGTTCGAAAGAGAGAGGGATCTGGTGAAAGCCCTTGTGCAGCTGCGGAAACAGCCATTTCTGAGCTGCCTGCTAAAACAGGACGTTTGATCTCCGATATCGGATCGCTGAGATGCGCCATATGCGCAGATCAGGGTGGTACCGTGGAAGATTGCTTTCGCCCCTGACGTTTGGGCGAAGGCTTTTTATTATGTATTCTAATTTGGGAGGATAAAAGATATGCAGTATAGAGGTTTAAATGAACTGCGTGAAATGTATCTGAAGTTTTTTGAAACCAAGGGGCATCTTCGCCTGCCGAGCTTTTCGCTCATCCCGCAGAACGATGCATCGCTTCTGCTGATCAACTCGGGTATGGCGCCCATGAAGCCGTTTTTCACGGGTGAGCAGGAGCCGCCGCGTCACAGAGTAACCACCTGCCAGAAGTGCATCCGCACAGGCGATATTGAAAACGTTGGCAAGACTGCACGCCATGGCACTTTCTTTGAAATGCTTGGAAACTTTTCTTTCGGCGATTACTTCAAGCGCGAGGCCATTGCGTGGAGCTGGGAATTTTTGACCAGCCCGGAATGGGTCGGCATTGATCCCGATCGTCTGTATCCTTCAATTTATGAGGATGATGACGAGGCATTCGAAATCTGGAATAAAGAGATCGGCATTCCGGCGGAACGCATCTTCCGTTTTGGCAAGGCAGATAACTTCTGGGAGCATGGTTCCGGTCCGTGCGGCCCGTGCTCGGAGATCTATTATGATCGTGGTGAAGAATACGGCTGCCATAAGCCGGGCTGTACCGTCGGCTGCGAGTGCGACCGGTATATGGAGGTATGGAATAACGTATTCTCCCAGTTTGACAACGATGGCAACGGCAATTATACCGAATTGAAGCAAAAGAACATTGACACCGGCATGGGTCTGGAACGTCTGGCCTGTGTGGTGCAGGGCGTTGGTTCGCTGTTCGATGTCGATACGGTTCGCAATATCACCAACAAGGTTTCCGAGATTGCTGGTAAACACTACGGCGAGAGCGATAAGACTGATGTTTCTCTGCGTGTTATTACGGATCATATTCGCTCGGCCACGTTTATGATTTGTGATGGTGTGCTGCCCTCCAACGAAGGACGCGGCTATGTGCTCCGCCGTCTGCTGCGCCGCGCTGCACGTCACGGTAAGCTGTTGGGCGTGAATGATCCCTTCCTGTACAAGGTGTGCGATACGGTCATCCACGAAAACGAAGGACATTATCCGGAACTGCGTGAGCGTCAGGATTATATTGTGAAGGTCATCCGCGTGGAAGAAGAAAATTTTGCCCGCACGATTGACGGTGGCCTGCGCATTTTTAACGATATGCTGACTGGGCACAAGGAAAAGGGCGAAAAAGTGTTCTCCGGCGCAGATGCATTCAAGCTGTATGACACCTATGGCTTCCCGATTGACCTGACCCTTGAAATGGTAGAAGAGCAGGACATGACGCTGGATGAAAAAGAATTCCACAAGCAGATGGAAGAGCAGCGTCAGCGTGCGCGCAAAGCGCGTGAGGCGCTTGGCGATCTGGGCTGGGCTGGTGTTGAATTCGGCAAGGATGTGCCCGAAACTGTCTTTGATGGCTATGAACATGGTACGCTGACCGATGCAAAGGTTGTTGCGCTGGTTGTGGAAAACGAGCAGGCGGAAGAAATGATGACCGGCGTAGAGGGCATCGTAGTGTTGGATAAAACCCCGTTCTATGCTGAAATGGGCGGCCAGGTAGCGGACCACGGCCAGATTGTGATTGATGGAGATAAGCCGTGCTGCTTTGAAGTTACAGATGTTCAGAAAAACAAGGGCGGCAAGTATATGCACTACGGCAAGGTCGTTCAGGGCGTATTCAAGCTGGGTGATATGGTTCGCGCACAGATTGATACACAGCGTCGTGCTGCCGTTATGCGTGCACATTCCGCTACCCATTTGCTGGACACCGCGCTGCGCAGTGTGCTGGGCGATCATGTGCATCAGGCCGGCTCGCTGGTGGAGCCGGATCGTCTGCGGTTTGACTTTACCCATTTCTCTGCGGTCACTGCGGAGGAGCTGATGCAGGTGGAAAGCATTGTAAATGATGCGATTCTGTCCGGTTACCGTATCTCTACCGAAACACTGCCGATTGAGGAAGCGAAAAAGCGCGGCGCCATTGCGCTGTTTGGCGAAAAGTACGGCGATACCGTTCGTGTTGTCGATATGGGCGAAGGGTTCTCCGTTGAGTTCTGCGGCGGTACCCATTTGGATAATACCGCTAAAGCAGGTATGTTCAAAATTATTGGCGAAGCCTCGGTCGCTGCCGGTGTGCGGCGTATCGAAGCGGTAACAGGCAAGGCGGTGCTCCGCTTCCTGAATGAGCGTCAGCACATCCTGAATGAAACAGCTGCTGCGCTTAAGACCTCGCCGAATGAATTGGCATCCAAGGTTGAGCAGACGATGAATGACCTGCGTGCAATGGGCAAAAAGCTGGAGAAGCTGAACGGCAAAATTGCATCTATGCAGATCGTCGATTTGTTTAATGTGTCCCGTGATGTAAAGGGTGTAAATGTTGTTGCAACCAAGCTGGAAGATGCGACACCGGATATGCTTCGCACAATGGGTGACAGCATCAAGGAAAAAGCGCCGAATATGGTGGCGGTTTTGTCTTCGGTATCCGGTGATAAAGTCAGCCTGCTTTGCGTTTGCGGTGCGGAAGCCGTTCAGAAGGGCGCACATGCCGGTAAGATTGTGAAGGAAGTTGCCAAGCTGGTTGGCGGCGGCGGCGGCGGACGCCCGGACAGCGCAACAGCAGGCGGCAAGGATCCGTCTAAGCTGGAAGCTGCGCTGGAGGCCGTCAACAACATTGTTGACGCGCTGCTGTAAAAGCATTATACTGTAATCAGGAAAGGGGCGAATCCCAATGGAAAACTGTCTGTTTTGCAAAATCGCTGCGGGAGAGATCCCGTCAAACAAGGTTTATGAAGACGATTTGTGCTATGCGTTCCACGATATTGACCCGCAGGCGCCGACACATTTTCTGGTAATCCCCAAACAACACATTCGCTCGGCTGCCGCAGTGGATGCTTCCAACAGCGCGGTTGTGGCACACTGTTTTGAAGTCATTGCCAAGGTTGCCGCGGATATGGGGCTGGATAGCTTTCGTGTAGTATCCAATATCGGCGAGCAAGCCGGGCAAAGTGTGTTCCATTTGCACTTTCATGTGCTGTCCGGCCGTGATATGACATGGCCGCCGGGTTGATTCAGATTTTCCAAGGTCGATTCTGTGTGTTAAAACGCAAAGAACCAAATCAAAAAAGAAGTGGCATATTCCTGCCACTTCTTTTTTCCATCTGACAAAAAGGAGGGAAGCATATGTTTGAGCGTCCGCTGATTTATCTCGTCCCTGCGGCAGCAGCTGCGTTGTATTGCGCGGTTTGTCTGGAATATACGATCAGCCTGACGGCTGCACTTCTTTTATTGGCATTGTTCCTTTTTGCGGCTGGTGCGGCTGTGTACCATAAGCGGTTATGTACGGTGTTCTGCATGCTTGCTGCGGCCAGCTTTGCACTTGTGGGTTTGAATGTATATCACGCTGTGGTCGTGGAACCGATCCGCACATTGGCAAGCCGTCATGCAGAAATTACGGCAACTGTATTAGAGGATGCCGCTGTGTATGATGATAGTCAGCGTGCCAAACTTGTCGTAGACGATAATGATGTACTACCTGGTTCTTTCCGTATGTTTTGCTATTTGCCACTGACCGAACAGCCGCTGCATGCAGGGGATCGGATCAAAGCCAATGTGGGATTTTATTTGCCAAAACAGATCGATGGTTTTGACCGTGCGGCTTATCAGGCTGCAGACCGCTGCTTTATTGCAGCTTCCTATACCGAAGATGACAACGATCAACCGGTTTCTTTTTCTGTTCTGCAGCAGAACAACCGCGCCCTGCGATGGATGCCCCAGCGGATCGCACGTTTTTGCCGGGAAGCCGTTAATACGCATCTTCCCTCACGACAAGCAGGGTTGCTGAACGGCTTATTGCTGGGTGACAAGTCGGGTCTTTCCGATGCGGATGCGTTGGCGCTGCGTATTGCCGGACTGAGCCATCTGGTAGCCGTGTCCGGTTTGCATATTGGTTTTTTGGTGGGCTTTTGCTTTCTGCTGTTTGGCCGAAAAATGGGCACGTATCTGTCAATCCTACTCATCGTACTATTTATTCCGATTGCCGGCGCGACCCCATCCGTGCTGCGGGCAGCAATCATGTATTTGATCGCTGCCGGTGCCTTTGTGCTGAAAAAAGAATCAGGCAGTCTGAACTCACTGTTTTTTGCCTTGGGGTTACTGCTTATTCTAAACCCGTATTCTATTGCGAGTTTAAGCCTGCAGCTTTCTTTTGCTGCAACATTGGGGTTGATCCTGCTTTCCGGCCGGATGCAGCGGAAATTGACCAAACCATTTGCCAATGCGCCCAAGTTAGTACGTCGCATGGGATCTGTGGTGGCTGGTGCATTATCTTGCACAGTGAGTGCGACCATTTGCACGACTCCGATTCTGCTTAGTTCCTTCGGCTATGTTTCAATGCTTTCGCTGCTCAGCAACCTGCTGGTAGTCGGTGTCACTGCGGTCTGCTTCATCGGTGGCTTCTTGCTCTGTATCATTTCCGGACTGCTGCCCGCCGCCGCAGCGGTATTATCGACTCTCCTGCAGCCCTTCCTGAACTACATTCTTTGGATTGCTGAAAGAATTTCCGATATTCCGTTCGGGTTGATCAGTTGGGGTGACAGTTATGGAGTAGCAGTATTGGTGATCCTTTTTGCTGTGGTTTTGCTTTGGCTGGTCGCAGGACGGCAGATTCGTTGGCGTTGGATCCTGCCATGCGTCGGTTTGCTGACTGTTGGGCTCAGTGCCGCCGGCGTATATGACCGCAGCCAGCATTATACGGTAACCTATCTGCCTTGCGGTGCCGGACAGGCTGTTATTGTTGCGGATAGCAAACAACATATGACATTGATCGACTGTGCCGGGGATGGCGGATATCGGGATGCTGCATCTCTGATACAGGAATGGATGCAGTGGAATAACTTCACGCAGATTGACCGCTTAATATTAACCGCTGTGGACAAGGGGCACGCACGCTCCTTGCCTGTACTTTTGCAAAACATCCCTGTAAATGAAGTAGTCATTCCTGCAGGATGCCGGGAAACCAAGCACAATACCGCGCTGCTGGCAGCGGCGCGGCAGAACGGTGCAAAGGAGATAGCTGCGGCGCAGGCATTTGAAAACAATGGAGTTTCGATCATCGTATTTCCCGTTACGGACGGTAAGCTCGGTGTGCAGATTGGCAGGGAAGTGCTGATTCTGCACAGCCCCACCCAAAAGCAGCTGGCAGCGTTTTGGGCATCTGTCCCCGTTCCGCCGCAAGCATCTGAAGTCGTCCTTTCGCAGCGCAATCTGGAAGATGCTGCACTGCTGCAGCAGACTTTAGCCCAGACTAATGCGAAAAGGATTCTTTTGCAGGCTGGATCGGATGATATTGCAATCGAATACAACGGGATTCCGGCAGAAAGTCCTTTTTTGACCGGTGAGATCGAACGGCGTTTCAAAAAGGAGTGACCCATGGCTACTGCAAAAAACAAAACGAACGGCAAGATGCAGCTGATCAGTGATTTGAAAAGCGGAACCTTTGCACCACTTTATATCATTTCGGGCGAAGAGAGCTACCTAAAGGAATATTATTTGCGCGAATTGCGGCAAAAAGTAATCGATCCGACCTTTGCGGATTTTAATATGATCGAATTTGAAGGGAAAAGCCTGACACCGGAACAACTGACGGAAGCAGTAGACAGTTATCCTGCCATGTCGGAAAAAAAGCTGATTATTGTAACAGATTTTGATTTATTCAAGCCACCTGCCGGATTTTCTGATTTTTTGCCCGGACTGCTGGGTGATCTGCCGGATTATGTTTGCTTGGTTTTCTATTACGATGTCTTAGATGGAAAACCGGATAAGCGAACCAAATTATATAAAGTGTTGGAAAAATCCGCTTGCTTTGCGGAATTTGCGCATCAGGAAGAGCGGGAACTGGTTGCATGGCTCGAACGTCGTGCACGGGCACTGCAGTGTTCGATCGCGCCGGAAGAAGCCGCCTATTTGATTTTTTTGTGCGGCAATTCCATGACGAATCTGGCAGGGGAGTTGGATAAGGCGGCAGCACACAGCACAACGGGTACAATCAAAAAATACAACATTGATGCCGTCTGTTCGCCGGTGTTGGATGCAGTTGTATTCGACCTGACCGATGCCATCACCGCAGGAAAGTTTCAGCGTGCGGTGACCTTGGTTGGTGAATTGATTGCACAAAAAAACAGTGAAGTAATGATTTTTACAACGATCACCCGCCATATTCAGCGTTTATATGCGGCCAAGCTTTGTGCGGAAGCAAGAGGAGGGGAGAAGCAGCTTATGGAAATGATTGGCTCCAAATCTCCGTATTATGCGCGGCAGATACAAAATGCAGCGCGCCGCGTTCCGCTGCGTTGGCTGCGTCAGGCAGCCGCTTACTGTGCAGAAACCGATTCCGCACTCAAGGGCAGCGCGGTCGACCGGCAAAAACAGATTGAATTAGCGCTGCTTGCGATGGCATCGGCACTGAGGGAGGGATAAGCGTGATCCGGATCAAAGAAGCGATTTTGGTTGAAGGGCGATATGACAGCAATACCGTTCGCCAAGTAGTGGATACCGTAGTGCTGGAAAGCGGCGGTTTCCGCATCTTCAATGACAAAGACCAGCTTCGGCTGCTTCGCCGCATCGCGCAGACGCGCGGCTTAATCATCCTGACAGACAGCGACGGCGCTGGTTTTGTAATCCGCAATTATGTAAAAGGAGCACTGCCGGCTGATAGGATCAAACAGGCATATATTCCGGATATTATGGGGAAAGAACGTCGTAAGCGCTGTTCTTCCAAGGAAGGAAAACTCGGTGTGGAGGGAATGCGTCCGGAAATTATTTTGGAGGCACTGCGGCGCGCCGGGGCAACGGTTGAATCAGAAGATTCGTTGGCTGCCAATCCTGTTAAGCCGATCACAAAGGCGGATTTATTTGCGTGGGGACTGTCCGGCGGGCCGGATAGTGCCCGGCGGCGTGCGGCTGTATTGCGTGCCCTTGCGCTGCCTGCACATATGACGGCTAACGCATTGCTGGAATTTGTGAATGCTGTTGGAACAAGAGAAGAGATCGAAAATATTTTGCAGCAATTTGCAAAAAAAGATTGACAAAGCTCCATGACCCACCTATAATGAAAGTATAAAATTAAATTAGTTCTGTTTCAGGGCGGAGTGAAAGTCTCCACCGGCAGTATACGGGCTTTGTTCCCGATAGTCTGCGAGCCGCAAGGCATGATGGGTGAGAATCCCAACCGACGGTTATAGTCCGGATGAAAGAAACAGGTGTACATGGTACGTCTGCATGCCCTTGGATCATTGTGTCCAAGGGCTTTTTATGACCCACCAAACAGAACTCCTCACAAAGGAGACGAATCATCATGACAAAAGCAAGCAAAATCACCTACACCGCAATTTTTGCGGCCATCGCAACCGTACTGATGTACTTTGAATTCCCGCTTCCGTTTATGCCGCCGTTCCTGAAGGTAGACCTGTCCGGCGCAGTTGTGCTGATTGGCGCGTTTATGTTCGGCATTGGACCTGCGATCACAATGATCGGCATTAAGGACTTGATCCACCTGACGCAGACGCAAACCGGCGGATCGGGCGAGTTGGCAGATTTCCTTATGCTGTCTGCACTGGTCATCGTGGCGGTGCTGATTTATCGTTCTCATAAATCTCGTAAAATGGCGATTGCAGGTTGTATTTCGGGTTCGCTGGCAATGTCGGTCGTTGCAATGCTGACGAATTATTTTCTAATCATCCCGTTTTATTCGCAGATCATGCCGCTTGAGGCTATCTTTGAGGCTTGCTCGGCGGTCAATCCGCTTGTAACCGGCATGCAGGGCTATCTATTGATTGGTGTTCTGCCATTCAATTTGATTAAGGGCACTATTTTAACGGCAATTACCATGTTGGCCTATAAAAAGTTAAGCGTTTTTATCAAGTCTAAACAGCTTGAAGCGCATCGCTCTACACAGCAGGCCAACTAAAATATAGCAGATGGGGGACACAGGCGGAATCGTCTGTGTCCTGTTTTGTTTGAAAGGGGAGGATCTTATTACAGCAAGGAAGAGGTTAACGGCTGCACTTTTGCTGTGTGCAGTAGGCATAGGCATTGCCGGACTGCAATGCGGTTTAGAAACGCGCTATTATCATATTACCAGCACAAAAATTCCTGTTGGAAAGCAGTTGCGGCTGGCGATGCTTTCCGATCTGCACAGCTATCAATATGGTACCGACCAACAGCCGATCATTAACCGTCTGCAACAAGCGCAGCCCGATTTGATCCTGCTGTGCGGTGATATTGTGGATGACAAACAGCCATGGACAGGGGCGGAACGTTTACTGGAGCAGATCACCGCACTGGCGCCATGCTATTATGTTTCTGGCAACCATGAATACTGGTATCATGATCCTGAAGCGATTTTCAATCGAATCCGTTCTTTCGGTGTAACTGTATTGGAAAATGAACACCGTGCATTGACCATCAATCAAATCCCATGCACCATTTGTGGGGTTGAAGATCCAGCATCCTACGGTGATCGATTGCCACGATCCTATGGAAATGCTGAAACCTACCACGATGCATTGGCACAGTTTGATGATCTGCCGCAGGATACGGTTAATATTCTGCTCGCACATCGACCGGAATATATGGAAAGCTATGCTGTCCATCCGTTCGACCTAGCGCTTTGTGGACATGCGCATGGTGGTCAATGGCGTATTCCGGTTTTACTCAATGGACTGATTGCACCTAATCAAGGATTCTTTCCGCAATACGCAGGCGGAGCTTATCAGATCGGCAATATGACCGGCATTGTTGGACGAGGATTGATCCGTGATTGGAAACCGCGTTTTTTTAATCCGCCGGAGATCGTTGTAGTGGATATAACTTCCCAATAGGGATAAAAGAGATTGTCCTGCCTTTAGAAAGGAATGAATAGCCGACCTATGATAACAGCCACAAAGCAGAAAAAAGCAAAGTCTTCGAAACGATGATGCTAATTGGATATTTGGGTTTGATATACTAAATAGATATGTAAATGATGGTGCGTACGGCGGAGGCAGTTGCATTCCGGTTCCAATTTGGAATAACTATTCTCCGGTCTATATTCATACCACAACTGATTCGCCAGATGATATAGGTTTTATTAAACATTTGGTCGATGTTACAAAGGCTGACTATTCAATTGATGCAAGCCGTGTTTACGCAACAGGACATTCCAACGGTTCAGCTATGACATGGAGGTTGGCGCAGGACGCACCGGAATATTTCACCGCGGTTGCTCCCATCGGCTTTAACTGGGGGAGCTATCCGGGCTATACAACATCTGGCGGCACAGTGGATGTGCAGACAATGAATATCTGCTTCCTGTTTGGTGCATGACCGGTGAATTTGATGTTGGTGAAGCGGACGCCTATTCGCCGAATACAAAAAACGTAAAAACCGTCTCCTATTGGAAGGAAATGAATGGAGCAAATAGTGTGGGTATCGTGAAGAAGGAGGATCTTATTATGGCAAAGTAGCATGACAAACAGTTTAAAAGTACTATCTCGATCAAAAGGAACTGGGTGTGTGGCTGTGTCCAAAATCTCGGTGTAGGCTGCAACACCCTGAAAAATGGTTGAAAGATTTCCGGGGGGACTGGAGATATTCCTGTTCGCGACTTCGGTAATTTGGAATAGTCAAGAAAACCGTACCCCAGCATGCCGGATTACGTGGCGGGCACACACCGCGCAAAGCGGGTGCGCTTGACCAGCGCCTTCGTTTGTTGTGTTGCGTCGGCGGCGATTGTAATAGGTTTCAATCCAGCGAATAGAGTCAATTCAAAATTCCATGTAAACACCATTTGAGGTGCAAATAGAGCAAAATTTGTTCGGGGCGGCAGTCGAGGAAATTCGGCTGCCGCCTTTTTAACAACATAACGCCGGTGGGAGGGCGGATGTCAGGGGCGGCGGAGCTGTTCATCTTGCCCTCGACATCCGGCCCCGGCGGTGTTACTCGGGCATACGCTCGGCAAAGTAGATGGCCATCTGGGCGTGGATCAGGCTCCAGTCCTGCCGCCGCCCGGTCCGCTTTTTCGTAATATCCATCATGGCCAGATACAGCATTTTCAGCAGGCTGTCATCAGTGGGAAAGACGGACTTGGACTTGGTCACCTTGCGTAACTGGCGGTTAAAACCCTCAATGGCGTTGGTGGTATAGATCAGCCTGCGCACCTCCTGAGGGGTACTTGAAATAGGTGCTGAGATTGGCCCAGTTAGCCTGCCAGGATTGGGAAATTTTCGGGTATTTCTTGTCTCAGCACTTCCCAAAGGTATCCAGAACATCCAGGATGGCCTGCTCGTCCACGGCGGCATAGACCGCCTTCAGATCGGCCATAAGAGCCTTCAGGTCTTTGTAGGACACATACTTGCTGGAATTGCGCAGCTGGCGGATGATACAGTTCTGGATCTCGGTCTGGGAATCGCCGCGTCAAACCCCGCTAAATTGTCGGTACAGGCAATGAAAATGTCCTCTACCCCCCGGTTTTTCAGGCCATTGAGGACAGGGGCCCAGAAGTTGGCGCCCTCGTTTTCGCCAACCCACATCCCCAGAACGTCTTTCCGACCATCCGGGTTGACTCCAATGGCAATGTACACTGCTTTCTTCACAATCTGCCCTTCGCTGCGGACATAATAGTGGATGTCATTCAGAAATACCATGGCGTAGATGGGCTCCAGAGGCCGTTGCTGCCACTCCTTGGCAACGGGCAGAATCTTATCCGTGATTCGGCTGACTGCGCTATCCGAGACAGAAATGCCGTATATGTCCTGAATGATGCTAGTCTGGTTCTTTGTCAGCACCTGAGGCTCAAATTCCCCCTTCCGGTCTCGGGGAACCGATACATCCACTTCGCCAAAGCTGGTGCGCAGCCTTTTGCTGCTGTGGCCGTTACGGCTGTTGTCTGTGTCCTTGTT
>NZ_JNJN01000019.1 GCF_000701665.1 Agathobaculum desmolans ATCC 43058
GCTTGCCGCCTGTCTTACACAGACAACAAGCCCTTTCAGTAGCTTGAACAGTATTTATTTGAAAATATTGTCTAACTTTTTGGGGTCACTTCATTTACAGAGCTGCTCTTTTTCACTTAATACAAAGGCGTTGAATGTTTCAGCATTGTATCAATGACATCATAAATTCTGGAACGATCTTCTGGCTGCAAATTTTTCATTTTCTCTGCGAGTAATGAGTTTTTAACTTCATATCCGGTGTGGATCACATCACAGAGAAGCATATCCGCAGATACATCCAATACATTTGCGATTGCAATAAATGATTCAAGAGAAGGAACTTTTTCGCCTCGTTCTATCATTCCAATGTAGTTTGTACTCAGCCCTGTCTGCTCTGCCAGTTCTTCCTGCCGGAGCTTTCTCGCCAAGCGAAATTTGCGGATGTATTTCCCGATGGAATCAAGCTCCATTGTGACACCTCCTGTTAGTGTATTTTTGATACTAATAGTATAGGTATCTTGCTCCACACAATACACAAACTATACGTTTTATAAAATAACTATTAGTGTGGTTTGTATGGAGAAAAATGCTACTATACAGGCAGGAGGTGAATACTATGACGGTAACCTTTATCGGCCACAGTGATTGCTATAGTGTAAAATATCAAGAACTTGAGAATGTAATTCGCCGCTTGATTGAAGATGGCGCCACAGAATTTCTCTCTGGAGGTATGGGAAGCTTTGATTGGATGGCGGCCAGAGCAGTTTACACCCTCAAGAAGGAGTATCCGCATATCCAGAACAATCTGGTGATTCCATACCTCACATTCAATATTCAAGAGAAGAAATACTTTGATAACATTATCTATCCAGAAGACTTTGAAAAATACCATTTCAAAGCAGCAATCCCTGCCAGAAATCGTTATATGGTCGATCATGCCCAGATTGCTGTCTGTTATGTGACCCATGATTGGGGTGGTGCTGCCAAAACTTATACACGAGCTATCAAAAAAAGGTTAGAAGTCATCAATTTGGGTGTAAAATCTATTTCTTTATAAAACTTGAATATGTCTAAGAGTTTTTTATTTTCTTACTCTATTACACCAAATTAGAAAAATAGAAATCATTGCACAGAGGATATCTACATAACATTCCAAATGAAATTTCTCTATTTTAACTTCACTATCAAAAATTCGTAGATTAAAAATGCTATCTAAGACTGGAAAGGAAAATATGGAAAATAGAGTACAGACGTTCGACCAGTGAAAGAATGTTGTCAAAGGGTTGAGATAGGATAGATTTGTTTACAGATTTATGATATAGTTTTATAAAATCGTGCACCAAATCAATGCAAGTGCAATGGATACATCCTTGAAACGAGAGGTGTTCTATGGAGGAAAGCAAGGATTGACGGAACACCAATTTCCCGTTTTTGATAATAACCTGCACAACAATTTTTATCTCCGGTCAAAATAAAACCAACAAACATAAGGAGGTCTGTTTATGATTCAGCGATTCAAACATATTGAAGGCGTATATATTGAGAAAATAGAAGG
Source organism: Agathobaculum desmolans ATCC 43058 (assembly GCF_000701665.1). Lineage (GTDB taxonomy): Bacteria > Bacillota > Clostridia > Oscillospirales > Butyricicoccaceae > Agathobaculum > Agathobaculum desmolans. The sequence goes on from NZ_JNJN01000019.1 coordinate 1,535, forward strand.
ACAGGACAGACTGGCATTTTCCCTTTCTGATACGACTGATTTTTATGATCTGATCGAATGGGCCGAACAGGGGGGATACCAGGGTTCTGTTATTTCGTTCTATGATTTCAGCAATGGAAATGTATATACACCGTTTACGAAACAAAAAAATGTAGTTTATAGTAAGCCTCGCTATTTGAATGGCTTCTACTACTTCCTACAAGGGAATTATGATGCACAGAAGATCGTACTGTATCGCTATTTCCCGGAGGATCTGCTGGAAGCGGTCACGGAACTCGGCTTGGAGGAAGTAAACCTGTATAATCTGAATATTATTGGAACAGACATTCACATCATCAGTCAGGATGATACCTTCCAGTGCTATTACCCTGAAAAATTCTCATTTCCATTGGGTCAACATGAATCCGTTGTATTGATCGAGGATGGAAAAGTCTATTGTGAGGTCTGGATTGAAGAAGGCTGGGACGATGAAAAGCACTGTGCAACAGAGCATTATAAATATTACGATAAGATTGTCATCAGAGATTATCATGGAACGATTCTTTCGGAAGAAGTGGGTTCCTTATGTCAAGGGACAGATGGAGTATGGTGGATTTCATAAAGAGGCTTTTATTTCTTGCTTTACTTGCACATGAGAACGATCCGTTCTTGCACTGTCTATTCTTATAAACTTGCCATCTGCAAATAGTTTTTGATTTTTCTTTGCAGGAACTGAAGAATATATGGATGGAGCAAATAAAAAGACCGCTGACCTTCACACATTGGGGTGAAGATCAGCGGTCTTTTGGGAAGTATTTGATTGTTGGGACTGTCCTACCAATCGTAGTCCGTTATTCATTAAAAGAGCAAACGAAAAATCATAGGGACTAATAAAACCATAACTGCTCCTGCTGCAAATACAAGTATGACTTTCTTAAAATCTTTCTTTTGCCGTTCAGTCATATTTTCATACCACTCCATAAATAACACCTCTTTCAAATCCGGTTTATTGCATTATTCACATCAAATCCCCTAATTTCGTCTATAACTGCCCTTGATGTATGTCTAACGCCTACTTCATTTTATTCATTCTTTTTCCTTTGAATGGTGCTACGAACAAAATGACCATGATAAGAATATAAACACCAAAAAGGATATAGGAAATTGTATTGCTCCAAGGCAAACTGCTCTCAGGATGATTCAGTGCGTACAAAACAAAACCAATGGCTACTACTAACATAATGCTGGCACAGATTCTTGAAGTTTTCTTCATTGTGAACTACTCCTTCCTGAAATATTATCTGTTGAATTTGCTTTGGATATAGCTAAGAGTTAAGCAGCTTTTTCTTTGTGTGGTATGATACTTGATATATGTTGTATTTTACCATAAAACTTCTCGAATAAAGTTAAAAATTTATTAATTTATGCTTTTATATCAGTCTCTTAAATCCCTAAATTTCGTCTATTTACAAAACCGCCAGCATACGCATACGCATTGGTGTAATCTAATAACGCCTGCGTCATTAAAACAAAATCCGTTTGCGAGTACGACTGATTATGTGGTAAAGAAATGCTCATATCTTTTGAGGTATTTTGAGAAAGTGACACAAGCAGATCAAACATATCTTCCTTGCCATTCCAAAGGGCACAGGTTCCAGCCTTTCTGCCCACACAGTCCATACATGCTGCCAATCCTGTTTTTTTATTTTCAGTTACTTCATCATCCCGCTCACACTTGCATTTTTTCACTTCCTCATCATCACATGAGGTATCAGATGAATTTTGTGCCGCAACTTCTTGTGTCAGAATGCTTTGATTGACAATAGCACTGTCTAACATAGCAGAAAAGCTCGAAGTGGGTACTTTGCCTGCAATTAACGCATTGCTTGCCCGCACCTGATTCAAGTAAATAGAGGAAAGATGCGGCTCTGAAATTATCATGTTATCATCTCCTTATATTTAGGCTATTTTATGCTTTCATATCAATTCCTTGCTGGTATTCATCAAGGATGCTGGTATCGAAAGGTTTACCCGGTTCCCATCCGGGAACACGAGATTTAATAAAGTCAAAGATTCTGCGAACCTCTCTTTGATGAACCTTCTCTAATGTCCATCCAGCGTTGATGCGATCTTTTGCTGGGATTTGTTTATCATAAGATTTGATTAAATCGGACACAGGATCACGATTTGGATCAGACATTCCGTAACCCCGTTTGATTTCCTCCAGCGTAATATCTTTCATCTTTTGCTCCACATTTTTATCAACAGGGATGATTTTATAATCGGACTCTTTCATTCCTGTAATGTCTAATCCTTCTGGACAATATGGATTGACATAACCCGGAGGCGGGGTAGAGCCGTTGGGCAGCTTGGGTTCGGTACTTTGACGCTCATACCGCTGTCTGTTTGCCATCATTCTTGCAATATCATTGATTGTCATCGTTCTTCCTCCTTGCGGTAAGCTATTGAATGAAACCTATGCTTTCATATCAATTCCCTGCTTGTATTCATCAAGGATGCTGGTATCAAAAGGTTTACCCGGTTCCCATCCAGAAACACGGGATCTTACAAAGTCATTCAATCTGTTGGCTTCTGCACGATGGATTTTGTCAAGTGTTCTTGCTGCATGGATTCTATCTCCCTTTGGGATCTGCGGGTAATATGACTTGATTGCTTCTGCCATTTCGCCGCTGCCTTCACCCGTCATTCCATAATAATTTTTCATCTGGTTAAATGCAATATCTTTCATTTTCTGTTCCATCTCTTTGGATACAGGGATTGTCTTAAAGTCTGATGCCTTCATCCCTGTAATATCCATCCCGTCCTCATAGTATTTGTGACCAGCAGGAGGGGTGTTGCTGTGGTTGGCGAACTGCTCTAACCCACGATGCTGATACCGATCTCTACTTGCCATCATTCTTGCAATGTCATTGATTGTCATCGTTCTTCCTCCTTATATAAATTTATGGAAACGGAAACATTGTCTTTTAATTATATATCGACATATTTTCAAAAAAATAAAGGACATCGGATAACAGTACAGAAAAATTGGAGAAAATATATGTCAAAATAGACGAAAATATGTGGGTTGCACATGAAATTACTTAAGTTTTCCAAAAATCAGGCGATAATATAATAAAAGAATATATACCTATTTATAAATTCACAAATAAAAGAAAGGACGGATCTAATCTATGCAAATCAACGGTTTTCCAAATCCTGCTATGCTGGGTGCATACCGAACAGGTGCAAAAACAGCCAGTGCAGCCAAAAAGACTTCTCAGACCCATGGCATGAGTTTTGACCTGATGGTGCGAAACGAGCAGCCGAACAAAGCCGAGCAGACAGACAAGACTGCCACTGCCGCCCCTCTGACTCCAGAGGAGGAAATGGCAGCCTTCAAGCAAGAAATCTATGAGGAGCTGGCTGAAATCGACAAAATGAACTCCTCTGCGGTTCTGTCCAACTCTGTGCATATCACAGAGGGGGGCTTTAAACGAATGAAAGAAGATCCTGCCTACCGCAAGGAAATCATGGATTGGCTTCGTGCGGATGCAAGGGCTTCTCATGGACTGCCATATAGTACACATTCAACAACAGTAATCAATGAAGTTGAAGCAAGAACTCGTGTAGTGAGTGATGACCTCTACCGCAAAGACCCTGCAACAAAAACAATGTTTGACCAAAAAGCGAAGGATTCTTTCTTCCATTCCAGCCGTTCTGACCGTGCCGACCGTGACTACGCTGACCGCAAAGCTGTACAGCGTAAGAGGGACAGCGAGTATGTGGCAAGTGAACGCATGAAGCGGGAGCTTATGCAGAAGATGCTGCTGGATAAGAGCATCGCTCAACAGGAACAGCATCAAGCAATCAACCAGCAGGCTTTCCAGCAGCAGTATCTTGAAAACTATATGCTGGGTATGCAGCCGCCTAAGAGCTGGAATATTTAAGAGGTATTATATAAACAATACCTCGGTTCATAGATCTCCAGCAAGCCATTCCAACACACATTGAATACTACTGTCTTTTCACAAGACAACGAAGCAGGAAATCAGAAATGGTTTCCTGCTTTTTTATATACCCCAACACACTTAGGTGGTAGCCGACCAAAACAGCATTAGTGTGTTTTCTGTTCTCTGTTCGACATAAGAGATCGTCTACAGATACCTCTTATTAAATTTTGATATAAAGATTAAAAAATGAATTGACAAGTAAACTGTGCATTGCTATAATGTGATTACCAAGTAAACTATGCAAAGCCTGAAAGGAGGCTATAATAATGAATAAAGAAGAAATCTTGGCTAAGGCAAAACAGGAAGGAATCCTTGGAGTTGATGATGGTTCAAAACATATGAAAGATTATGGGCGTTTGGTTGGTAAATTGTTGTTCTTTGCTGTATTTATCATTGTTGCACTCTTATCTATTGCAACGAAGCATGAGATTGATTATGGTGTTCAAGCTATGTTTCTTGCCTATATTTCAGGAGAAGCATATGCTCAGTGGAAATTCAAAAAAAGCAAAGCATTCCTTTTTCTATCAATAGTAGGTGTTATAACTACAATTTTCACTTTAATTTATGTTGCCTGTACTATGTTTGGTGTGACACCATGAACAACGAATTAGTACTTAAAAATCACTTGAAGGAAACTCGCAATGAAAAGAAAATGTCACAGACAGAGTTGGCAGATTTAGTAGGTGTATCAAGAAATACTATCAGTTCTATTGAAACAGGACAATTTAATCCTACAGCAAAGTTGGCATTGATTTTGTGCATAGCTCTTGATAAGAAATTTGAAGAATTATTTTACTTTGATTAACCAAATATACCTATCAACTTACAAAACCACCAAGCAGGAAATCAGAAATGGTTTCCTGCTTTTTTATAACCCAACACACTTAGAAAGTGTAGCAGTTGTATGCTATATTATAAACAGATCGAGTCACTGCTGCTGCTATCTCTAAAAATGTTTTGAAAAACTTGTGACGCAACAGAAATTTTTCGGTGTATATAGGTGAAAGGAATTAGCACCAGAGGAAAGGAGAACACGCATGGACGATAAACAGATTATTGATCTATATTGGGATCGCTCTGAATCTGCCATATCAGAAACTGCGAATAAGTATAGCAAATATTGCAATAGTATTGCTTTCAATATTCTGCATAATAACGAGGATTCGGAGGAATGTGTCAATGATACATATATGAGAGCATGGGCGGCAATCCCTCCTCAGTGCCCCAATCGCTTATCAACATTTTTAGGAAAAATCACACGCAACCTTGCCCTAAACAGATATGATCAATACTCCGCCGCAAAACGAGGCTATGGGCAAATGCCGTTAGCTCTTGAAGAATTACAAGATTGTATCCCTTCCGCTAACAGCGTTGAACAGACCATAGAGGATGCAGCATTAGTAGAAGTTATCAATCGCTTCCTTGCAGATTTGCCAGCAGATACACGAAAAATTTTCATGCGTCGATACTGGTATTTAAGTCCCATTAAAGAGATTGCAGATGATTACAATTTTAGCGAGAGCAAAGTAAAAATGATACTGCTGCGATCAAGAAATAAACTAAAACAAATTTTAGAGAAGGAGGATATTGCACTATGAAAAAAGAAAAGAGAATCATGAATGTCATTGGTCAAGTAGATGAAAAGTACATTGAAGAAGCTGCACCTAAAAAAGAGGCAAAGAAAAAACTTATTGGGTTCAAGTGGACGAAAATAGCTGCTTGTGCCTGCTTGCTGCTTGTTTTGCCGCTAACCGCATTCGTCGTTGATATTATTCAATATGGAGAAGATTTGCTAAAAGCTGTGACACCGATTTCTGGAGATGTAGCTCCTATGGTCTATGTAAATGATAAGCTTTATCAGATTGTTGATGATCCAACCGACCTTACAGATAGCAATTTGATTTTTTTAGGGGAAATTGAAAGCAGGGTTCCTTCATCACAGGAGCCGAAAGAAAATTTCCAAACAAATGATGACATTGTGGGAGCCGAGGTATACCAATATAATCGTGATATTGTAGTTCTATTTAACGGCAAGTATTATCTATATCTATACAAGAATCGAGAAAATACTTCAAATGAAACTGTTGAATTTGATGGACAGCTATTCAGCAAATCTGACTTGTCCGAAGAAACTCTTGAATGGCTCAAATGGTATAATTCGTTATCACCAGAGGAGCAACTTGCCGTTAGCTCAATCCCCGCCGACTTAAACACCTATGATGGCTCAGGAACATCAGAGGCAGATGCAAATAGCTCTAATTGATACAGATCGGAGACGGTCGAAACAGCTTCACTTTATATTTGCTGTAGAGAGTCTTTTGTTCTTTCTCTGAATTAAATTATCTTAGAGTGTTCCCTTCTGGGGGGACCATGTTGAACCCAGGCTCGGTCCAGCAAAAAGGCGCAGTCATCCCTTGGCGGGATGACTGCGTTTTTTCGGCTCACCGTACTGTATAGAGGTTGGATGTATTACTGCCATTCTCACGATGGCGAGCGACCTTTTGCAGATAGCCACTCTTCTCCAGATCTGCCAGCGCCCGCTTGACCGTAGAGCGGGACAGATGCAGCTCTTTGGCAATGGTCTTGATACCGGGCCAGCACTCCCCTTTCTTATTGGAGCGATCCCGGAGATACATATAGACTGCCCTCGCTCTGGAGGGCAGTTCCGTATCTGCATATATGGTTCCGAAATAACTCATAGATATTCCTTCCTTATGTCCGGATCTGCGGCTTATGACCTTCGTGCTTGTCATGCAAGGATTGCGCTTGTGCAAGTCCACCACGGTTGGAAACCGCATAGCCAGTGCTTTCTTCATCTTGTGCCGCTTTTTGTCTGGGCAGGTTGGCTTCCAGCGCCTTCCTATCCGCATAGGCTACCGTGCGGTTGGCTCGTTCCGGCACAGCATAAGGTCATCCGTCTCAAAGTCGATGGCTGCATCCAGTTCATCGGGCAGCTGGCTTTCATAGGAAACCAGATTCACGTGCGCTGTATCCATTCCGGCACGACACAGCATACGCTCCAGCCGCGTCTCCGGCATCGGGAGCAGCAGCTCCAATTCCTGTCCTGCATTCGATGACAAGGTGACCTCTAAAACAGGGGGCTTGTAGGCATAGAGCGGGAAGTTCCGGCCATCGTAGAACTGTTCCATCTTCAGTGCGTTTTCATAGAGGACACCATAAGGGGTCACTTTCCCTTCCTGATTGCACAGCAGGTTCAGACTTTCCTGTCTGCCATCCACTCGGTTGTATTCCTCGACACTTGCAGAGCCGCCGTGGATGGTGAGATAGTGCTGTTTTCCAGCAGCGTCCAAGTCGGCAAAATTACCGACCACAGTGACCTGCTGACAGTTGAAGGTCAGATTGATCAACTCCAGAACATTGCTGACTCCCTTGGCGTAGGCCAGAGCCTGAAACTGCTCCATTTCATAATAATCAAAGCTATCCAGTCGCTGAATCAGAAAATCCAGCTCATCCAGATTGACCAAGGTCTGCTCCAGCCTGTGGAGGATAGGCGGAACGCCAATCAAACGATCCACCTGACAATCTCGCTCTACATAGTCACCGATTTCCAGCGGCTCTAAGAGTTCCAGCACATGGTCATATTCCTCATCCGGGATGGGAAACGGAATGGTTGCTACTCCGTATTCCGAATGCTTGGGATTGCTCAATTCTGCCTGCATGGTTTTCATTGCATCACTCCTTTGCTTATTTTACAAAATCACATCCCCAAAGCTGGCCAGAAGCAGAGCGCCTGTAATCAGTTGGAACGCCTCATCTGTAACCAGTTCCGGGGATGTGAGATCGCCAGTAGTAATGTTTCGCCCGCCATCTGCAATGGCCTTGGCTGCCTGATAAACTGAATACTGCTCTGTGGTCAGATTTCTCAGCTTTACATGGTCGAAATCAAAACCTTTACCATCCATGTGCCAAATGACCTTTTCCCAGACGGCATCGTAGGCGGTAAGCAGATAGAGGGCCGCTTTGTTTTCTTTAGACATCCGATAAAAGCGGTCGTGCCACCGCTGCCAACGCTGACGGTGGGGTTCGTTCCGGAAGAAACAAAGTTCGTGATCCAGCAGGAACACATCCAGCCGTTTCAGCAGGCTGGGATATCTGCGATACATTGTCCATGCCAAATCGTCCAGAGAAAGTTTTCCGCTGGTGATCCGGTCATTGAGGTAAGTGCATTGCGTCAGGCGGCATGGCTGCTTTCGGTTGCGTTTATTGCACAGCCTGCAATCCGTGACTGTGTTTTCTTTTCTGTGATCAAAGCCGGGGACGAGCATCATCTCTCTTTCCAGCTCCCAAAGGGGTGTGCCTCTGAAGAAACATTGCGACATGATAAAAAACTCCTTTACTTGATAATAAAAAAGGCCGGAGTCTTATTTCTAAAACTCCGGCCTTAAACCATTTTCTATTCCATTGTCATTTCCTTCGATTTTAGGTGGCGCCCTTTTTTAATTGTTCTGATTTTTAAGCTCCACCGTTGTTTTCGTGATTTCGAATTTCTGCATTTTTAGGGGGGATTTCACTGTCTTAGGGGTAGCGCCCTTTTTGAAATGTGGGGAAAATGAAAAAGGGCGCCAGTCTGATGATCTGTTCACGACCAACAAATTGACGCCCTAAAGATTGTCTATTTTATTTTGAGAAAAAGTAGCGCCCTTTTTGAAAAACTCAGCTTCAAAAAGGGCGCCACCTGCGTTTATGCTCCCAAACTCCGAAATATGCGAGTTCAAACCCCTCCAGTTGGTGGAAAAGGCTCGTTGGCATCTTTGGAAACAGAGCTTATTTTTTGGCATAAAAAAAGCCGAAACACCTTGATTCTCTAAGGCTTTACGCCTTGGCATCAAAAGTGTTTCGGTTTTCTGGTGCGGATGGGGGGACTTGAACCCCCACGTCCTTGCGAACACTAGCACCTGAAGCTAGCGCGTCTGCCATTCCGCCACATCCGCATATTTGTTTGTCTCGCACTTGAGAAGGTGGTGCGAGTGACGGGACTTGAACCCGTACGTCGATTGACACACGCCCCTCAAACGTGCCTGTCTACCAGTTCCAGCACACTCGCATTTCCTTTGGTATCGAGTCGCTTCACTGTCAGCGACAATATGTATTATATCGGATGAGGGGCATAATGTCAACATCTTTTTTCATTTTTTTTATTTTTTTTCAAAAGCCGAAAAAATGTCCTTGGAAGGGATTTCTGATGCCCGCCATGCGATGAGCTGTGCGGCAATCGAAACGGCGATCTCCTCTGGTGTTTCTGCTCCAATCGCAAGGCCGATCGGGGTAATGATGCGGGAGGATGCCTGCGGAAAGCCCTCTTCCTTCAAACGGGCGAACAGCGCATCACGCTTGCGGCGGCTGCCCATCAATCCGATATAAGACGCAGGGGTGCGCAGAGCAAACCGGATCGCATGGGTATCGCCCTCATGTCCGCGGGTCATGATGCAGAGCGCGTCACTGTCCGTGGGCGCCAGCGGGCCGGTCAATACCTGATCCAACTGTTCGTATGATGTGGTGACCGTATGCTCTGCATGAGGAAAGCGGTCGGGGGAGCAGAATGCTGTCCGGTCGTCTACCACCAGACAGCGGAAGTCCAGCCGGTGCAGCAGCTCAGCCAGCGCACATGAAACATGACCGCCGCCGAACAGATAAACGCGCTCGGACTGCCGCAGCGGGAGCAACAGGCATTCCTGCCCGCAGAGGAAGGCAAGGACAGGGCGATCCGGCAGTACGGAATCCTGCCGGCAAAAGGGGGCGCCGCCGTGCAGCGGCAGCGCAAGGCAGGCATCCGTGCCGCTGTGGTGAAGCTGCAGCAGCTGCGTGAGCGGTAAAGGATCGGTCAGCGGCGTGAACAGCACATCGGCAGTGCCGCCGCAGACCATGCCGAGACTGCCCGCCTGCCGGTTATCCAGAACGAACTGTTCGCACCGGGGGACTGCGGGTGCGGCGGCAGCAAGCTGCAGGCAGCGATGCTCCAGCAGACCGCCGCCGATTGTGCCGCACAGCAGGCCATTATGATCTGCCAGCATGCATGCGCCGATCTTTCGTGGGGTGGAGCCGCTGGACCGCACGATCGAAATCAGAACAGGAGTTCGGCCGCTGTGCAGGGTTTCCAGTGCGGCGGTGAGCAGTTGTTCGATCATAAGGAAACCTCCTTGGGGTCGTTTGTGAGCAAAAGGATGTCCTGCGGATCGATGCCGAGCGCTTCGGGCAGCGGGTGGGGCAGGCGGTCGCGGGGAACGCGCCACCACAGCGGCGGCGCGTGGGGATCCTGCCCGGCAGAGCGGAACAGCAGGATGGTTTCAAATGGTTCCTCGACCCGTTCGACCCAGTGCACGGGAAAACGGTTATGCGGCTGTGACGGGTCAAAGGCGTGGGCATGCAGACCGACGGCACAAAGCGTATCCGGGACAGGTCGGGAGGTGGTCAGACATAATCCCAATGACGGCAGACGGACTGTGTGCGGTGCGGCTTTGACTGCACAGAAAATGTTTTTGCAGCCGGTCAGCCGGGCGGCACTTTCCGTGCGGGGGTCGGAGAACACCGCGCGGGTATCGCCGCAGCGCGTGATGCAGCCGTGCTCCATTACGCACAAACGGCTGCACAGGCGGTAGGCTTCGTCACGGCTGTGCGTGACCAGAAGTGCCTGCCGTCCATAGCTGCGCAGCAGGGAAAGGAGCTGCGGCTGCAGCCGGTCGCGCAGATGGCTGTCCAGTGCGGAGAACGGCTCGTCGAGCAGCAGCAGGCGGGGTTCGGCGGCGAGCATGCGTGCCAGTGCGGCGCGCTGTGCCTGCCCGCCCGAAAGCTGCGCCGGGCGGTGGTCTTCCAGACCGGACAGCGCAAGCGTTTGGCACAGCGCATGCAGGCGGCGCTCCCGCTCGGCCTTGTCCCGAAAGCGGCGCAGACCGCACAGAATATTCTGCCGCACGGTCATGTGCGGGAACAGCGCGTACTGCTGAAACAGCAGGCCGACACCGCGCTGCTGCGGCGGCAGGTCGATGCCGCGTGCGCTGTCAAACAACGGCTGACCGTCCAGAATGATCCGCCCCGCATCCGGCCGCAGAACCCCGGCAATGCATTGCAGCGTCATGCTTTTGCCGCAGCCGGAAGCGCCGAGCAGACCGGTCACTGCATCTTCGGTATCAAAATGTACATTCAGTGCAAAACTGCCCACCTGTTTGCGGATATGCACGGAAAGGCTCATGTCCTGCCCTCCTGCTTCTGGCGGCGCTCCAGCAGGTTAACGGTCAGCAGCACCGCTGCCGAGATCGCCAGATTGACCAGCACCCAAAGCATGGCCTGCCCGTCCTCTCCGATGCGCCAGAGTTGATATACCGTGGTAGAAATGGTTGCGGTTCGGCCGGGGGTGTAGCCGATCAGCATACTGGTTGCGCCGTATTCCCCCAGTGCCCGCGCGAAGGCGAGCACCACACCGGCAAAAATCCCCTGCCGGCAGGCAGGCATCCGGATGCGCCAGAAAATATAAGTGTTGGAAAGCCCCAGCGTCTGTCCGGCCTGTGCAAGCGTGCGGTCAAAGCTTTCAAATGCGCCGCGCGCAGTGCGGTACAGCAGGGGAAAGGAAACGATGAAAGCGGCTGCGATCCCGCCGTACCAGTGCATGACAAGGGGAAAACCGAGCTGCTCCAGCATTTCGCCAAGCGGTTTGCGGCTGCCGAACAGCAGCAGCAGAAAGTAGCCCACCACCGTGGGGGGCAGGACAAGCGGCAGGGTAAGCGCCACATCCAGCACGCCCTTGACCAACCGCGGCAGGCGCGCCGCATAGTAGGCGGCGGCAATGCCGGTAAAAAATACAAGTACACTGCTTACTGCGGCGATGCGCAGCGAATTCCATAATGGAAACCAGTCCATCGTGTCACCTCTGGTATGGGCGGCTTATTCTGCGCGGGAAAAGCCGACCGCTTCAAATTCTGCCGCTGCAGCTTCCCCGGTAAGATACGTGAGAAAGGCCTGTGCGGCTTCCGGCTGCGCGGAAGAAGATGTGACCGCCGCGGGATAGATGACCTGTCCGCACATGGCGGGTGTAGCCTGATCTATGACCGTCAGGTTGGCGCTGAACGCATCTGTGGCGTAGATGATGCCGGCGTCTACGCTGCCCTCCCGCACCTGTGTGGTGACTTCCTTGACGTTGGTGCCATAGGTCAGGCAGCCGGAGGCGGCAAGCGCGGCCTCATCCAGCGTAAAATAACGCAGGATTTTTTGCGTATACTGGCCGACCGGCACATCGCTGTTGCCCATTGCGAGCAGGATATCGCCCTGACGCAGACGGTTCGCCAAGGCATCTAAGCTGTCCAGCCCGGCGGGGTTGCCATCCGGGACGGCAAGCACGACCTTGTTTTCCAGCAGATCGGTGCGGCTGTTCGGATCGATCAGACTGGCATCTGCAAGGGCGTTCATCTGCTTTTGCCCGGCGGAGAAAAACAGGTCGCACACTGCGCCCTGTTCGATCTGCGTTTGCAGCGTGCCGGAGGAGTCAAAATTGAAGCGCAGTGTTACCTCCGGTGCGGCGGAGCGGTAATTTTCTGCAATCTGTGTGAGGGCTTCGGTCAAACTGGCGGCGGCAAACACGGTCAGTTCGGTCTGTGCTGCCGTGTGGCCGGCAGTGGGGGCGCCACAGGCGGTCAGATTAAGCAGAACCGCAGCCAATAGGATACAAAATGTTTTTTTCATCATAAGGCTCCTTTACCGGCCGCAGTCCTGCGGGATGCCACGCAGCAGTTCGAGCGCGTGGGGAAGCTGATCAAGAAACACATCCATGCTTTCCTGACAGGCTTTGGGGCTGCCGGGCAGGTTGATGATGAGCGTTTTGCCGCGGATCACGGATACGGCGCGGCTGAGCATGGCGCGCGGGGTGATGCGCATGCTGGCAGCGCGGATCGCCTCGGCGATGCCGGGGGCGTCCCGTTCGGCCACGGCGCGCGTGGCCTCGGGTGTGATATCCCGTGGGGCAAAGCCGGTGCCGCCTGTGGTCAGGATCAGGTCGAGCTGCCGCCGGTCGCACAGGTCGATCAGGGTGCGTTCGAGTGCGGCGCGGTCATCCGGCAGGATGCACTGTACGGCAACGGTAAAACCGGCATCGGCAAGGCGTGCAGCCACAGCGGGACCGCTGTGGTCGGTACGTTCGCCGGCAGCGCAGCGGTCGGACAGGGTGATCACGGCTGCCTGCAAAGGCAGGGGGGCGGTGCACAGCACAATATCAACGGCATCGCCCGGCTGCACGGCGCCGCCGGTGAGCACGCGGGCAAAGACCCCCTCGCGCGGCATGATGCAGTCGCCCATTTTTTGATAGATCGCGCAGTGGGTATGACATTCCTTGCCGATCTGCGTCAGTTCAAGCAGGGCACTGCCGCAGCGCAGCCGTGTGCCGACCGGAAGCGTGCGCAGACCGATCCCGCGGACGATCAGGTTTTCTCCGAACGCGCCGGGCTGTACACCTGCGCCCTGCGCATTGAAGGCGTCGATCTCTTCGGCGGCAAGCAGGCTGACCTGCCGGTGCCAACAACCCGCGTGTGCATCGCCCTGTATGCCCCAGTCTGCGATGAGCTGTGCACTTGCGCACGCCTGTTTTTGTGTGCCGCGTGTTTTGCTGATACACACGGCGATGATGGTTCCCATGGTTATCCTCCGATCTGATTCATGTTGTGATATTCGGTGATGGCTTCCCGGCGGGCAAAGCAGTGCGCGGCGGGCTTGTGCGCGATCGCCTGCCGCATCTGCTCGCGCAGCCGGTTATCGGCTGCCCCGCTGCGCAGCAGCGGCAGCAGCGGCACACCCTCCGCATAGCACAGGCAGGGCTTGAGCAGGCCGGTGCAGGTCAGCCGCACCCGGTTGCAGTGGCTGCAAAAGCTGTGGCTGACTGCTTGGATCAGTCCGATGCAGCCTTGCAGTTCAGGGGCGGAAAAATACTGTGCCGGGCCATTGCCGCGGGCTTGGTGCACCGGGGCAAGCTGCGGCCAGACGGTACGCAGCCGGTCGAGGATCGAAGCGGTGCACGGCTCGTTCGGTGGAATGGCTGCTGCCGCGCTGCCGAGCGGCATTTGCTCGATGAAACGCACGTCAACCGGCAGTTCCTGCGCCAATCGCGCCAGCGGGATGAGCTGCGTCGCGGTTTCCGGCAGCAGTACGGCGTTGATTTTGGTCGGCAGACGTCCAGCGCACAGGCGTACAGCGTCCAGCACCTCATCGGCGGTGTACCTGCTGCGGGTGATGGCCTGATACTGCGCGTTATCCCGTGTATCCAGACTGATGTTGACGGCATCCAGCCCGGCTTGCAGCAGGGGCTCCAGCAGCGGAGGCAGCAGCAGGCCGTTGGTCGTCAGCGTGACCTGTTGTACCCCGGGCAGGGATTTGAGCGCCTGCACGAAGGCTGCGGCATCCCGACGCACAAGCGGTTCACCGCCGGTGAGCTTGAAACGCGTGATGCCGAGCGAAACTGCGGCCTGTGCAACGCGCAGCAGCTCTTCATAGCGCAGCAGATCGGTGTGCGTGGTCAGGGTGCATCCTTCGGCAGGCATACAGTAGCGGCAGCGCAGGTTGCACCGGTCGGTGAGGGAGAGGCGCATATAATCGATCGTGCGGCCGTATTCATCACGCATGACGGTGCTCCTTAAAACAAAAATCCACGCTTTGGCCGCTGTGCATTTCCGGCAGGTGGATATCCGAAGGCACCATGCAGCGGTCGATCGCTTTGCATATATTGCAGATGGTGTGCAAGGCGGCAGGTACCGCGGTCAGGGGCTTCATTTGCAGAACGGCGCTGCGCGTATCGCTTTTCATGGCAGCGCCGCAGACATCTGCCATAACGGCATTTCCGTTGGGATCGGTAGGGGTAAATTCCATGTATGACAGTCCTCCGTTCAAATGCCCTTGCCAAAACCGCAGTTAGGGAAATGGCAGACCGGGCAGTTCAGACAAAGCCCGCCGTGCCCCAGTCCTGAAAGCCATGCGGCAGTAACCGGAACATCGGCCAGCAGCCGGGGCAGCACCAGATCAAATACCGTGCGTCCGGCATACATCACGCAGCCGGGCAGACCGCAGACCGGGCGGCCGTCCGGCAGGTAGGCCATCAGGAACATAGCGCCCGGCAGTACGGGCGCGCCGTAGCTGATGATGTTCGCGCCGGCATTGCGGATCGCCAGCGGGGTGCGGTCATCCGGGTCGACGCTCATGCCGCCCGTGCACAGGATGAGTTCGGCGCCGTCCGCCGCCATGCGGCGGATGGCATCCGTGATCTGCGCAGGATCATCATCACAAACCGTGTGGGCGCACATCTGACAGCCATACTCTGCCATTTTGCGCACCAGAACAGGGGTGAATGCGTCCTCGATCCGGCCGTGATATACTTCGCTGCCGGTCGTGACCACGCCAAAGGGACGGGCGCGGAACGGCAGCAGACGCAGCAGCGGTTCAGAACCCGCCGTCTGCACAGCGCGTTCCATTTTTTCTTTTTCGATCACGAGCGGGATCACGCGCGTGCCGCAGAGCTTGTCGCCCGCCCGCACCGGAAAGCCCGAGGCGCGGGTGGCGATCATCATATCGCCCAGCGCGTTGACCGCGCGCAGGCGTTCGGTGTCGACGAGCAGCAGACCGTCGGTTTCGGCGGTCAGTTCAATTTTGCCCTCCTTCGGGGAAGAGGCGTGCATATGCGCGCCTTGGCAAAGCCCGCGCAGAATGTCAGCCGCCTCGTTTTCGTGCAGCATACCGGCATGGTTTTCCCAAATGTAGACATGCTCTTTTCCCACGCTGAGCAGCATGGGGATATCTTCTTCACGGATGATGTGTCCCTTGCGGAACACCGCATCCTTGGTCACACCCGGAACGATCCGGGTAATATCGTGACATAGCACCTGCCCAACGGCATCCTGTACGCGCAGCAGTTTCATGGTCGTGCCTCCCTGTGATGACCGGCGAACCGTGGCAGCGGGCGCAGGCGGAGCCGGTGCAGTTTTGTTTGCTTATAGCATACCATAACTTCTTTCTCCGCGAAAGAGGAAAAGAACAGGGGAAAAAGGGAAAAGAAAAAGCTTTCGTTATCTTTTCATTTATTGCACGGTGCGGCCGACAGAGAAATGTGCAGCAGGGGCTTACAGCAGATGGGATGCTATGGTATGATAGTAAACAGAAACGGAGGCGATGAGGATGGCGGAGCAGATCCGGGTAGCGGCAAGCCTGCGTCTGGTACGTGGGGATAAGCTGTTTGGGCCGGGGGTGGCGCGGCTGCTGTCCGGTGTAGAAGAGCTTGGCTCCCTGCGCCGCAGTGCAGCCCGTATGCAGATGAGTTATAATAAAGCGTGGGGTATTGTGCATGCCTGTGAGGAGCAGCTCGGCTTTGCGCTGTTGGAGCGGCGCATCGGCGGCGCGGGCGGCGGCGGTGCAGAGCTGACGGAAAAGGGGCGTGCGCTGCTGCGGCGGTATCTGTCCTTTGAACGGCAGGCGCATGATTTGCTGGATCGCCTTGCAGCAGAACAGTTTTCCGATCTTTTGGGATAGGTGGGATGAATATGAAACAACAGGCAGAACGCCCTTGGGTGCTGGTGCGCGGGGCGGGAGATCTGGCGACGGGGACGATCGTTCGGCTGCATCGCTGCGGCTTTCGGGTTGTGGTGACGGAATGTGCCGATCCATCGGCGATCCGCCGCCGTGCGGCCCTGTGTGAAGCGGTTTGGCAGGGGGAAACACAGGTAGAAGGCGTGCGCTGCCGCCGGATCGACCGACCGGATGCGGCTGCGGCAGCCGCGCAGGCGGGCGTGATCCCGCTGCTGATCGATCCGCAGGCGGCATGCGTAGCGGCGCTGCGGCCGGCAGCGGTTGTGGATGCGATCCTTGCAAAGCGCAACCTCGGGACCGGGCGGGATATGGCGCCGGTGACGGTGGGGCTTGGACCGGGCTTCACCGCCGGGCAGGATGTGGACGCGGTGATCGAAACCATGCGCGGGCATCATCTGGGGCGTGTGATCCGGGCGGGCAGCGCGATTCCCAATACCGGGGTACCCGGCGTGATCGCAGGCGCAGCGGCTGAGCGGGTCATCCACGCCCCGGCGGGCGGCACCATGACCTTTGTGACGGATGCGGCGGGCAAACCTGTGGAGATCGGCGCGCGGGTGACCAAAGGGCAGGTGATCGCACGGGTGGGAGATATGCCGGTATATGCGACGATCAGCGGCGTACTGCGTGGTTTGATCCGTGCAGGCTATCCGGTGACGAAGGGGCTGAAGATCGCGGATATTGATCCCCGCCCCGAGCAGGCAGCATATTGCGATACCATATCGGATAAGGCGCGTGCGATCGCCGGCGGCGTAGTGGAGGCCCTGCTTACGCTTGCGCAGGAAAAGGACGTGAAGCTGCTGTGAAGGCAGCAGACAAGCGGTAGCGTGCATAAAAGGATAGATGCAGCATATATACAGAAAAAGCATTTTGTTGATGCGTTTCACCAATACGCGCGGCAGCGCGCATCAAACAGCATTTGCAGCGCAAATGCATAAAAGCTGAGGGCGTGTACCTCAGCTTTTATACTTTGAGAGAGAAAAAGTTTCTGTACAGAAACTTTTTCTCGTCCATGTTTGGCGAAATCCAAACATAGATTGTCGGAAAAACAAAGTTTTTCGACAGTCTCAAGTCAGGCATATGGCCTGACTTTTTTGCTTCTGTTTGGAGCATCCCTAACAAACAGGTTGGCGATGCAGTTGTTTTGACCTGTTCAGTCTTTTGCAGATATGCCTGCCAAGATCCACGCGGCGAGAGCATCCGCCTCCTGCTGCAAACTGCCCGCGCGGCAGGAAAAGCCTTCGGCGGTCAGCCGTTCGGCAAGGGCTGCGCCCTGTGCGGCAGACAGCAGGGTGTCCGCTTGATTGAGCAGGATGCGAACCTGCCGGGGCGGCAGTCCGCAGGCGGCAGCCGTTTCATGGATGCAAAACAGGATTTCTTCCGCGCCGACCGGCAGTACCGGGTCATGTGCCCAGCGCGGATGCAGCGCATACCGGTGCACGGCCTGTGCCACAGGCTGCCCCCATGCGGAAAGCCCTGCAACGATCAGGCAGCGGTCGGTTTGCGGGGGCAGTACCGGCTCATCGGCCCGGTGCAGCTTGAGCGGCAGGTGGTGTGCGCCGTCCGCTTCGCACAGCACAAGGTCGGCGGTGCGGCGGGCTGCTTCCAGCAGAGCCGTCGGCAGGGCGGACAGCTTGCCGTCTTCCGCTTGTCTGCCGGCGCAGACCGCCCCGGGCACACGCAGCGCGTCCAGCAGTGCGGGTTCGGTCGGGTCGGTGAGCAAAAGACGGGTGTGCGGCGGCGCAAGCGGATAAATATGCGTGGTGGTTGTGAGCAGAACATGCTGCCCGGTCAGGTGAGGCAGCAGACAGCGCAGCGCGGTGGTTTTTCCGCCTGCGCCGATGACGGCCAGCAGGGGAGCCATATGCTATACCTCCTCCCGTCAGAGCAGACAGAATTGCTCCTCCTGCACGGCATACAGGGCTTCCGCATCCGCGTCAAGGAGCGAACGGCAGTCGCTGTCCGCGCGGAAGCGCACACAGGTACCGCAGGAAGAGCTGAGCACCCGTGGGACGGGCTGCATTTTTGCGGTGTGTCCGGCCTGCCGCAGCGCTTGATAGCTAAGCATCGCGCTCAGATGGGTGTGGAAAGTGGCGAGATATTCGTTCATGGCTGTTTGGTCAGGGTCAGGGAGAAGGCACCGCCGTCCCGTTCCTGTGCGGCGGCCTGATAGCCATGGTTGTGGGCGAAGCGGGTGATGTTTTCCACGGCACAGGGATCGTCTACCAGCACTTCCAGCGAAGCAGGCGCGTCTTTCTGTACGGCTTTCTGCACCATGACAACAGGCATGGGGCAGGAATATCCTCTTGCATCGATCATTTTGTGGGATCCTCCTTATGCAGATTGGTCAGTGAGATGAGCAGCAGCAGAGCCAGTCCGATCAGAATGCCGGCCCGGCCGGCGGACGGTACGCCGCCTGCGGTGAATACGCCGTCTTTCATGGCGTCGGCGCTGCCGGCCATGCCGAAGTTGTGGGCGATTGCCGCACCGGTCAGCATGCCGAAAACGGTTACGGCGCTGTCGCCGTTGCCTTCCCCGGCCAGAATGAGCTGACGCAGCGGGCAGCCGCCGAGCAGGATCGAGCCCCAACCGGCAAGTGCCATGCCGAGGAAGCTCCATACATAATCGTGATGGGCGACCGGCTGCACCGCAAGATCGGGCTGAAACTGACCCATGAGCAGGTTGCCGAGCAGCACGGTGAGGAAAATGGCGATAAACCCGCGCAGCAGGTGAAAATCGCGGAACAGAAACACATCACGCAGCCCGCCTGCCATGCACAGACGGCTTTTTTGCGCCAGAATGCCGACCAACAGGCCGCCGCCGAGTGAAATCAGCCAATAGGCATGGCTGGCTCCCGGGCCGGTCTGCGAAAAGTGAATAAAAGCCGGGGCAGTGAGCAGCAGCGCCAGCACGGCGATCACAAAGCCCGGCAGGGCAAAACCGTCCGCCCGTTTGGCGGGATAGGCGCGGCCGAGCGAAAAGCCGCGCCTCAGGAACACGACCCCCACGCCGATCCCTGCGGCAAAGCCGAGCAGGGCGCTGACCGCGGTCAGATCGCCGCCGCCCAGCCGGATGACCATGCGCAGCGGGCAGCCGAGAAAGGCGAGTGCGCCGACCATCACGATCATGCCGAGCACAAACCGCACGGCGGGCGATGATCCGGCGCGGGCGCGGAATTCCCGCCCGGCGAGTGCGGCTGCCATGGCGCCGAGCACCAGACCGACGATCTCGGGACGCAGGTACTGCACCTTATCTGCGCTGTGCAGTCCGAATCCGCCGGCAATATCGCGGATAAAGCACGCGATGCAAAAGCCCATGTTGGCAGGATTGCCTGCCGCGGTGAGCAGCAGCGCTGCAAGGCCGGTGGCAATGCCGGCGCCGACCACCCAGTATTTCGTTTTATCCATTGTGTATCTTCCTTTGTTTTGTGATGGCCGCCATGTTGGCGGAAGGGGATGCTGTTTTACATTTTCCTGTCGGTATGTTACACTGAACACACTACTTTTTGGGAGGCGCCAGTATGCAGACAGTGTATTTGGACTATGCCGCAACTTCATTCCCCAAGCCCCCGTGCGTGGGAGAACGGATGCGGCAGTATGTGGATCGGATCGGCGCGAATATCAATCGCGGCTCCTATGACGCGGCACAGCAGGCTGGTATGACGGCACTGCTATTGCGGCAGCGCCTGGCGCGGTTGTTTGGCTTGGGAGATCCGACCCATGTCGTTTTGACGCCGGGCAATACATGGGGGCTGAATATGCTGCTGCGCGGGCTGCTGCGCCCGGGCGATCACTGCATCGTATCTGCTATGGAGCATAATGCGGTGATGCGGCCGCTGACACAACTGGCGCAGTGCGGCGTAGCGTTTGACCGTATCCCCTGCGATGCGGCAGGCCGCCTGTGCATGGAGCAGATCGAAAATTTGTTCCGTCCGAATACCCGTCTCGTACTGCTGGCGCATGCTTCCAATGTATCCGGAACGGTGCAGGATGCGCAGGCTGTGGGACGGATCTGTGCGGCGCACGGCGTTCCGTTTGCGCTGGATGCCGCCCAGACCGCGGGGCATCTGCCGGTCGATTTTGATACGCTGGGGCTGAGCGCGCTGTCTGTTCCCGCGCACAAAGGCCTGCTTGGGCCGCAGGGGATCGGCGCACTGCTGCTGCGTCCGGCCTTGGCGGCGGAGCTGGAGCCGATCGTCAGTGGGGGGACGGGCAGCATGTCGGACAGCGAGGAAATTCCCGCCTATATGCCCGACCGTTTGGAGCCGGGAACCCCTAACCTGCCCGGCGTGTTCGGGTGGGAGGCGGCGCTGCACTATCTGGAGCAGGTCACGATCCCCGCGGCCCACGCGCATGAGCGCGCCTTGTCCGTTCGTCTGTTGGAGGGGCTGCGTGCGATACCCGGTGTGACGCTGCTCGGCCCGGATACAGCGGAGCAGCGCGTAGCGGTGTTCAGTCTGGATTTTGGGGGGCAGGATAACGCCGCTGCTGCCGTTCGGCTGGAAGAGGATTATGGTATCCTGACCCGCTGCGGGCTGCACTGTGCGCCGGGAGCGCACCGCACGCTCGGCACGTTTCCGCGCGGAACCGTGCGGCTTTCGGCCGGTTGGTTTACAACGGAAGCCGAAATCGACCGGGCGCTGGAAGCGGTTGCGGCGGTCAGCGCAGGATGATATGTGCGCCCTGCGCATACTGCTGTGCAGTACCGATGCGCTGTGCGCAGGGAACGGCGTTTTGTGCCAGCGCGGCAGCCAGTGCATCGGCGTCCGCGGGGTCAACGGCGATCAGCAGGCCGCCTGAGGTTTGCGGATCATACAAGGCGTCCTGCACGGCAAGCTCGATCTGCTCCGCCGCAACGGCGTGCTCTGCGAACCGGCGGTTGCGGTACATCCCTTCGGGCAGCAGGCCCATGCGGGCAAGTGCGAGCGCTTCGGGCGGGATGGCGATGGCAGAGGTATGCAGGGTGAGCTGCACGCCGCTGGTCTGTGCCAGTTCAAGCGCATGACCCAGCAGGCCGAAGCCGGTCACATCCGTGCAGGCGTGCACGCGCAGTCCCTGCATGGCATCCCGTGCGCCTTTGTTGAGCACCGTCATGCGGGAATAGGCGGCAGCCAGCGCATCGGCCGGGCAGAGATCGGCTTTGGCGGCGGTGGTCAGAATCCCTGCGCCGAGCGGTTTGGTGAGAAACAGCACATCGCCCGCCTGCGCCCCGGCATTGGAAAGTACGCGGTCGGGATGGATCAGGCCGGTCACGCACAGGCCGTATTTGGGTTCGGCATCGTGGATGCTGTGACCGCCGGCGATGACAGCGCCGGCCTCGTACACCTTGTCATAGCCGCCGCGCAGAATGTCGTGCACGGCGCTGTCCGGCATGTCTTTTGGTACGCAAAGCAGATTGAGCGCCAGCTTGGGATCACCGCCCATGGCATAGATATCCGATAGGGCGTTGGCAGCGGCAATCTGCCCGAACAGATAGGGATCGTCTGCGATGGGCGGGAAAAAGTCCACGGTCTGCACCAATGCAAGGTTGTCCGACAGGCGGTAGACGGCAGCGTCATCGCTTTTGTCAAAGCCGATCAGCAGCGCGGGATCGCGGTGGACGGGCAGTCCCTCGAGCAGTTGTGCCAGTACGCCTGCACCTACCTTGGCGCCGCAGCCGGCACAGTCGGCGAGTTTGGTCAGTTTGATATCGGGTTCCATAGCATTCCTCCCCCGGCGGCTCTGTCGGCGGCGGCCGCCCGTTATACTTCTAAAAAGATAACATGTTCGCCGGGAAACGTCAAGAAATGGGATTTTACAGCAGGGGACGGCTGTGCTACAATAAAGCGGAACGAAAAATAAGGAGGGGACGGACGGTGCTGTCCAATAAGAGCAAGGCAATCGGTTTTATTCTGCTTTCGGCATTCGGTTTTGCCATGATGAGTACGTTTGTACGGCTGGCGGGCGATCTGCCGGTTTTTCAAAAGTCGTTTTTCCGCAATGTGGTAGCGATGGCGGTCGCGGCGGTCGTGCTGCTGCGCGAGGGGGTTGGCTTTCGGTGGGAAAAGGGCAGTCTGCCGCTGTTGCTGCTGCGGTCTGTCTGCGGCACACTGGGAATCTTCTGCAATTTTTATGCGATCGATCATCTGGTGCTGGCGGATGCGAATATCCTGAATAAAATGTCGCCGTTTTTTGCAATTTTATTTTCCTTAATCCTGCTGAAGGAACGTGCCAATGCAGTACAGTATCTGGCGGTTCTGGCGGCGTTCGGCGGCAGTATGCTGATCGTCAAGCCGGGTTTTTCCTCTGCGGCTTTTCCGGCGCTAATTGGGCTGCTGGGCGGCATGGGCGCGGGTGCGGCGTACACGGCGGTGCGTGCGCTGACGAAAAAGGGAGAGAAGAGCGCGCGGATCGTATTCTTTTTCTCGGCGTTTTCCACATTGGCCTGCCTGCCGTTCATGCTGCTGGATTTTCATCCGATGACGGCGGGGCAGGTTGCCTGTCTGTTGGGGGCGGGCGGCGCGGCAGCGCTGGGTCAGTTCGGGGTCACGCTGGCGTATGCGCATGCCCCGGCAAAGGAAATTTCGGTGTTTGACTATACGCAGGTGTTATTTTCTGCGCTGCTGGGCTATTTCCTGTTCCGGCAGATCCCGGACGGGTGGAGTGTGTTGGGCTATCTGGTGATCTGCGGCGTATCGGTTGGGATGTTTTTCTACAACCGCACATTGGAGAGCCGGGAGCAGGCGCGTGGATAATTATGTTGTGAAGCGGTCGGCGCGGCGGACGTTAGCGGTCGAGGTGCAGCGCGACGGACAGGTAGTGGTGCGTGCGCCGGCGCACCTGCCGCAGGCGCAGATCGACCGGTTCGTACAGGCACACAGCACATGGATCGCCCGTGCGCAGGAACGGCAGCGTCTTCGACGAGAGGCGCATCCTGAGCCGGATGCGGCACAGTGCGCCGCATGGCAGCGCCGTGCGCGGGAGGAGCTGCCGCCCAAGGTTGCGCGGTATGCCCGGATTATGGGGGTATCGCCCACCGGGGTGCGGATCACGGCGGCGCGGACGCGGTTCGGCTCATGCAGCGGAAAGAACAGCCTGTGCTTTTCCTGGCGGCTGATGGCATATCCCGATGCTGCGGTGGATTACGTTGTGGTGCATGAGCTGGCGCATATCGTACACAAAAACCACGGCCCGC
Source organism: Agathobaculum desmolans ATCC 43058 (assembly GCF_000701665.1). Lineage (GTDB taxonomy): Bacteria > Bacillota > Clostridia > Oscillospirales > Butyricicoccaceae > Agathobaculum > Agathobaculum desmolans. The sequence goes on from NZ_JNJN01000019.1 coordinate 25,264, forward strand.
AGTTTTGGGCGTTGGTAGAGCGGTATCTGCCGGATTGGCGGCAGCGCCGTGCACTGCTGCGGGACGGGGAGAGTTAAGACGGAAGTGGGGCGGCAAGATGAAAAAAGTAATTGCAATCGGTGAACTGCTGATCGATTTCGTACCGCAGCAGAAGGGCTGCGCGTTGGATGAGGTGACGCATTTCGAGCGGGTGGCGGGCGGCGCACCAGCCAACGTAGCAATGGCAGTCGCCCGGCTGGGCGGCCGGTCGGCCATGCTCTCGCAGGTGGGGGAGGATGCGTTCGGCACCCATATCATTAAAACACTGCGTCAGGCCGGGGTGGATACTGCCGGTGTGTTCCGCACGGCGCAGGCGAATACCGGACTCGCGTTTGTCTCGTTGGATGCAGCGGGCAACCGTTCGTTTTCTTTTTACCGGAATCCTTCGGCTGATTTGTATTTGGAGGAAAGTCAGATCACCCCTGCGATGTTTGCGGACAGCGCCGCACTGCATTTCGGTTCGGTCGATCTGGTAGACTGGCCGGTGCGGCAGGCGCACCGGCGCGCGATCGGACTGGCAAAGCAGGCCGGGGCGCTGGTTTCGTTCGATCCCAATGTGCGGCTGCCGCTGTGGGGCAGCGCGGCGGATTGTCAGGCGGCGATACGCGCCTTTTTACCCTGTGCCGATCTGGTCAAACTGTCGGATGAAGAACTGGAATTTGTGACCGGGTGCACAGAAGAGTGCGCCGCAGCGGAACGGTTGTTTGCCGAGGGCTGCCGCCTGCTGCTGGTCACGCGCGGGGCGGCGGGAGCGGCAGCTTACACGCCGCAGACGCAGGCGTGCATCCCGGCGGTTCCCGTACCGGTGGCGGATACCACCGGTGCGGGGGATGCCTTTGCGGGCGCGTTCCTCTATCAGCTTGCGCGGGATGGTGTGACGGCGGATATGCTCACGGCATTGTCCGCGGCGCAGCTGACGGCATACCTGACCTTTTCTGCACGGTACGCCTCGCTGACGGTGCAGAAAAAGGGCGCTGTTATGGCGGCGATGGAGGAATTGCGGGCGGCGTATCCGGATGAAAAAAACTGCACCTGACGGGGTGCAGCTCAGTCTGTCGAAAAAGTATTTTGTTATTGAGCGTGAGCAACACGCGCGGCAGCGCGCATCAAATAGAAAATTGCAGCCTGCTGCAGTTTTCATAAAAACCCGCGACATGTGCGTGGGTTTTTATACAAGACGACGGAGAATTGTGCCCGAAGGGCGCGATTCGCAGTCGCAAATTCAATCGAAAGCGTGGTTTCGATCGAGAGACTGTCGCTGCACCTGATGGGGTGCAGCTTGTCGGTATATGCCGGCAGAACGCTATGCGGTAAAATAAGGGGACAGCGTGGGGATCGCGGCGATTTGTGCGGCGGCTTCGGGAAAATCCCGCGACAGCCGGGCGGCGCAGCGCCGGCAAAAATCTTCATACAGGAGGGGGTCATCGCGCATCTGCTGTTTGAATCCCCAAACATGGGTAAAATAACCCTGTTGTTCCCCGCCGAACAGCGACGGCAGATCGCTGAGCGCGGCGGAGCGGATGCTTCGCTGCCGGGCACACATGGCCAGCAGCCGCTGCTCGGCAAAAACCATATACGTAAGCACATCGTCTGCCTGCGGGGAGCGGCGGATGAAGTCGATCGCGGTATCCGTGTAATATCGGCGGAAGCTGTCCTCACCGAAATAGGCCAGTGCTGTGTTGAAGGGCTGCACCGACCAGTCAAATCGGTCAAAGTCAAATCCCTGCGTGCAGCGGAAGGCAGCCGGGCCGGGATAAATGTCCGGCATGATGTCCTCCCGGTGGACGGCGGCGGCATCCAGTCCGTTGAGCAGGGGTGCGAGCGGCTTCCAGCAGATCAGATCGGTGTCGATCATCACGCAGGGGCTCGGCATGGCGGAAAGCGCATATAATTTGCCTGCTGCCCAGAAGGCCATGGCATTTACATCATCCGGGATCGCATCCAGCAGGGGATGGATACCGCCATCCCATAAAAAAGAGAGGCCGAGCGACTGGTAGTAGCGCCGGGCCTCGGAATCACAGATCATACGGATGGTACCGTTTTCCCGCCGCCAAGTGAGGGCGGAAAGTGCGGTCGTCAGCAGTTCAAACGGTTCAATCGCATAGCTCCCCCGCGGGTTGCGGACAAAGAAGGGACGGGTCCAGTTGGAATGAAAGGCATGCAGCATCAAACCAGCTCCAATCCGTAGCCGCCGGCCATGCAAGTGCAGGAACCGTATCGATAAGACCCTGATCCGGAGCCGGTGCGGCTCGTCCGGTAAGAGGTGGTGTATGAAGTCAGGTAGGAACCGGAGCCTGACCCGGATCCGCTGCGCACTATTACGGTGCGGATCACGGTAACGGTATGCCCGTCCTGTTCGATCACTTCGGCGGGGGGCAGTGCGCCGCCCATCCGCGGGACAGGGGGCTGGCCGTTTTCTGTGGGATACCAGCCCGCCGGGAAAGGATCGCAGGCGAATACACCATGCGGGGCAGCTGTTTCCGGTTCTGCTGCGGCGGGTTTGGGTGCGGGCGGGGGACAGCAGTGCCGTTCGTAGCTGTCCTGATCCATCACGACACCGTCGAGTGCGCGGTAGTGCGCGGGATCCAGCGCAAGAATGCCTGCGGGAGCTGGAATGGCATCCGCTTCCGACGGTGGGACGGTATCCGGCTGCGAGGTTTCTGCCGGGCCGCAGTGCTTGGCAAAGCTGTCCAGATCGAACACAACGCCGTCGATTTCACGATACTGGTCGGGAGACATTGCGAGGATTCCGTTTGGTTTGGACATGGGCAAATGCCTCCTTTTCTCATGATAATTTGATTATACTGTAAGGCGGTGTAAACCGCAAGGGAAAAACACACGGCGGAAAAGATTTTTCGGCGCTGCCGGGCGGCAGTATCAGCCTGACGTTACAGTAAAAAGGGAGAATGAACGATGGAGTATACAAAAATGGAGCAGCCGGTATGGGAACGGCTGCAGCAGGAAACACGTCCGATCGTGCTGTACGGCATGGGGGATGGTGCGGATAAAATGCTGGAACAGTTTGATCGGTGCGGGATCCGTGCCTCCGGAGTATTTGCCAGCGATGAGTTTGTGCGCGGCCACAGCTTTCACGGATTTCGCGTGATGCGTCTGGTTGAGGTGCTGGAACGGTTTGGGGAGGATATTGTGATCGTCCTGTGTTTTGCGAGCCAGCGCCCCGAGGTATTGGAGAAAATGTATGCGTTGGATGCGCGGTTCGATGTGGTTGCGCCGGATGTGCCGGTCGTGCCCGGACCAATATTTGATGCGGACTTTGTGCGGACAAACCGGGATGCGATCGGGCAGGCGTATGCGCTTTTGGCGGATGAGCAGTCCCGCCGGGTGTTTGCGGATACGGTACAGTTCAAGCTGTCCGGGCGACTGCGGTATCTGCGCGGCAGCGAAACCGGGAAGGATGAGATTTTCCGCACGGTGCTGCATCTGGGGGAGCAAGAGCATTTTGCCGATCTGGGTGCATACAACGGAGATACCATTCGTGAGCTGCTGCACTATACGGATGGCAGATTTGCCTCGGTTACGGCGCTCGAGCCGGATCGGCGCAGCTTCCGCAAGCTGTCTGCATGGGCAGAGGCGCACCTGTCCGGTGCGGTGGAGCTGGTGCAGGCGGGTGCGTGGTCATCGGATACGATACAGCACTTTACCGACCGGGCGGGGCGGCAGTCGCGCGTAGCGGCGCAGGGACGGGAAACGCAGATGCGTGCGCTCGACAGCGTGCTGCACGGCCGTCCATGTACCTATTTGAAGATGGATGTGGAGGGGGCGGAGCGTGAAGCGCTCCGCGGAGCGGCGCAGACCATCCGGATATGGCAGCCTAAGCTCAATATCGCGGCCTATCATCGCAGCGCAGACTTTTTTGAGCTGCCGCTGCTTGTGCATGCCATGTGTCCGGCGTACCGGCTGTATCTGCGGCATCATCCGTATGTGCCGGCATGGGACACGAATTTATATGCAGTCCCTCGGTAAAAAATGCTGGAAATACCCGCGATACAGCGGTATAATAAAGGTACCATTATGTAAGGAGAGGATAACAATGGGATGTTTTTACTGCGATGAGCATCATGAGGGCCGCGAGGCGATTATGTTCAAGGTCGGCGATATGAAGGCGGGTACGCTGTATCTGTTTAAGGATCAAGCGCACAAGGGCCGCTGTGTGCTGGCGCTGGGTACGCACAAAAAGGAACTGTGCGAGTGCGATGCGCAGGAGCGCACGGATTTCTGTGCTGACTTGGCGGCGGCTTCGGGCGCGATCAAAAAGCTGTGGGGCTGCACCAAGCTCAACCTCGGTTCGTATGGCGACAGCAACCCGCATCTGCATTTCCATATCGTGCCCAAGTATGAGGGCGGCTTTGAATTCGGCGGCAGCTTTGCCATCACCAATCCGGAGCCTGTATACCTGAAGGACGAGGAATACGAGCAGATGATCGCAGCGCTTAAGAACGAACTGCATATCTGACAGCGTCCATGCGCTGCTGTAAAACGCGGCGATACACAGAACAAAATACAAAAGCTGGGGTATACATCCTCAGCTTTTGTGCTGTTGGGAGAGATCAGCTCCGGCTATGCAGAAAAACAACAGGCAGAGCGACTGAAGGTACTGATATTCGGTAAACGCGGCAGATTGAGGCAGCAATTTGCCCGCTGTTAAGCAACAGGTGCTTTTTGTAAAAAGGCTGACAAGATGAATGCCCGGAGCGTTCAGAAACTGTTAAACGGTCTTTAACGGTATTTTAACGGTTTTTATGCTATACTATATCGTGTAATATTGCCGATGGCAGGGGAGGGAGCTTGCTTGCAGAAGAAAAAAGCCAAAGAGAATCTGTTTACCTTTACGTTTCGGGACTTTCTGATTTTTTTAGGTATCTTTGCTTGTGCTGTAGAGCTTTGCATCCTGCTGCGCATGGCGGATAGCACGGACGGTTTTGCCTCGCCGGTGTTTGTGCTGGCGGTGCTCCTGATTTCACGTTTTACCAACGGTTATCTGTTTGGAACGATCGCAGCGGTATTGAGCGTAATCGGTATCAATTACATTTTCACCTATCCATATTGGGAGTTCAATTTTACGCTGTCAGGTTATCCGCTTACGTTTTTGACGATGCTGGGCGTTTCGCTGGTCACCTGCACAATGACAACCAAGATTAAAAAGCAGGAACGGCTGCGGACAGAAGGAGAAAAAGAGAAAATGCGGGCGAATCTTCTGCGGTCAGTTTCGCATGATATTCGTACGCCGCTGACATCGATTGTCGGTGCGACTTCGGCCGTGCTGGAAAATCCTGAACTGTCTGAAGCTGATAAGTGCGAACTGATTCAGGATGCGCGGGACGAGGCACAGTGGCTTATCCGTGTGGTGGAGAATCTGCTGTCCATCACACGCATTGGGGATGCGCAGGCACAGATATCCAAGCAGTCCGAGGCAGCGGAGGAAATTATCGGTGAAGTGGCGCGTAAGTTCCGTAAGCGGATTCCGGATGTACATCTTACAGTGGTTGTACCGGATGAGGTGCTGATCGTACCTATGGACGCGATCCTAATCGAGCAGGTATTGAGCAATCTGTTGGAAAATGCTGTAATACATGGTGAAACCACAACGGAGATTCGTCTATCGGTAGAGCGGGACGGTGCATATGCTCGTTTTGTAGTGCAGGATAACGGCGCGGGCATTCCAGCAGGGGAACTGCCAAAACTGTTCGACGGCACGCTGAAGCGCAGTGAAACTGCTTCGGGAGACGGAAAGCGTAATATGGGACTTGGCCTGTCTGTCTGCATGGCGATTGTACGGGTGCACGGCGGCACGATGGATGCGAAAAATCGATCAGAGGGAGCGGAGTTCAGTTTCAGGCTGCCGCTTTCCGAAAAGGAGTGGCAGGAAGTATGACGATACGGGAAAAAGTGCTGATTGTGGAGGATGAGAAGAGCATTGCGCATTTTATCTCCGCGATCCTTACATCTAACGGATATGAAACGATCCGCGCACGCACCGGAGCAGAGGCGATGACCATGCTTTCTTCTCACTGCCCGGATCTGGTGATTCTGGATCTGGGTTTGCCGGATATGGACGGGCTGGAGGTGCTGAACAGCCTGCGCACCTGGTCCAGCCTGCCGGTCGTGGTGGTATCGGCCCGCACGCATGAGCACGATAAGGTGGAGGCGCTGGATCTCGGTGCGGATGATTATTTGACCAAGCCGTTCGGTACGGCGGAATTGCTGGCTCGGGTGCGTACCGCGATCCGGCATACGCGCACCACATCACCCAGCAGTGAGATCGCCCGACAGGGTACGTATACGGTTGGGGAACTGACGATTGATTACAACAAACATCAGGTGATCGTGCGCGGGGAAAATGTACATCTGACGCTCAGCGAGTTCCGCATTGTGGCACTGCTCGGCAAGTTTGCGGGCAAGGTGCTGACTTATGATTATATTATCAAGGAGCTGTGGGGGCCGCGCGCAGGAGGAGATAATCAAATTCTGCGGGTAAATATGGCCAATATACGCCGGAAGATCGAAAAAAATCCGGCAGAACCCGAGTATCTGTTTACCGAAGTGGGAGTAGGCTATCGGTTAGCGGAAAACGAGTGACCGCCGGCCTATCAGCCTGCCGTATGGCGGGGAGAAGGGGGCGGCACAACCAAAGATCAGCAGCCGGACCGGATCGGTATGATGCCGGTTCGGCTTTCTGTTGAACCGCAGAGGAAAGAAAAAGGTGACATTTTGCAGCAATCGTGGTATAATTTCAGAAATACAAAGTGGTACGGCATTTGTGTGCAAAAACGGGTAAACGATACGCATCCGGCCGTACAAGTGATGGAGGAATGAAACCTTGCTGTTACGAACCTTGCTGAGCGGGGATCTGCGCTCGGCGCTGATTATGCTGGCGCTGTCACTGCCGGCGATCGTTCTGTGCCTGTCCGTGCATGAAGCGGCGCACGGCGGCGCAGCCTATCTGCTGGGCGACCGCACGGCCCGGGATTCTGGACGCATGACCTTGTCGCCGTTGGCACATATCGATCCGGTGGGTTTTTTGTGCCTGCTGTTGTTCGGCTTCGGTTGGGCAAGGCCGGTACCGGTCAACATTTCGAATTTCAAAAACCGTCGTTCAGGTATGGCGATCACTGCACTGGCAGGACCGGCGGCAAATTTTGTCACGGCTTTCTTTGCTTATTGTCTGTATTTTCTGGTGGGAATGGTTGACGGCAGTGTATTTATGCAGGTGCTGGGGCAGTTCCTGCTAACCGTAGCAAGCATGTCGGTCGGCTTGGGGGTATTCAATCTGATCCCGATCCATCCGTTGGATGGATCGCGCGTATTGGATGCTTATCTGCCGTTTTCCTGGTCGCTGAAGATTCAAAAGTATCAGCCGGTCATCCTGCTGGTATTTATTCTGGCGCTGTGGCGCGGCTGGTTGGATATTCTGATGTCCCGTGTGGGCGTGGTGATCTTCCGCTGGGCGGCACGCTTTATCGGTCTGTTTTTGTAAGGCAGCGGTATGGATTTTCATTTGGAACATTTCGAAGGCCCTTTGGATCTGCTGCTGCATCTGATCGCCAAAAACAAGGTCAGCATTTATGATATCCCGATTTCGGAGATCCTTGATCAATATATGGAAGTGCTGCACGCAGAGCAGGCGATGGATCTGGATGTGGCGGGGGATTTTGTGGCTATGGCGGCGCAGCTTGTCTATATCAAGTCCAAAATGCTGCTGCCCCGCCGTGAGGAGGAGGAAGACGAGGATCCGCGCGCCGGCCTGGTCGAGATGCTGCTCGAATACCAGCGGCTCAAGCTGGCAGCACCGTATTTTCAAGAACGCGGCGAACTGGGGCGGGATATCTTTGTAAAACAGCCCGAGCCACAGCAGGATACACCGCAGGAGTATCATCACACGGTACGGGATCTGGTTCGTGCAGCGGAAAATATGCTGCGCAAGACCAAACGGCGGGTACCGCCCCCGGCGAGCGCCTTTACCGGGATCGTCGGGCATGAGCCGGTGCCGGTCGAGGGCAGGATCACTGCGATCCTGCGCCGGTTTTTGCATCAGGTACGCCTGCCGTTTCGCCGTTTGTTTGAGGATGCTTCCAGCCGTTCGGAGATCGTAGCGACCTTTTTGGCGGTGCTGGAGCTGTCCAAAACACGGCGGATCTATCTGGAAGGCGAGGGCGAGGATATGGAACTGACCCTGACAGGGGATAAAGGAGAGTAACGCTGCATGACCGAACTGGAAGCAGGTTTGGAGGCCGTGCTGTTTGCCGCGGGGGACGCGGTGCCGGCAGAGCGGCTGGCTGCTGCATTGGAAACCTCGCCGGAGGAGGTGTTTCATGCGGCGGAAGCCTTGCAAAGCCTGTATGATTTTGAGAAGCGCGGCATCATGCTGCTGCGGCTGGAAGATAAGCTGCAGCTTGCTTCGCGGCCGTTGTATGCCGCCGCAGTACGGCGGGCGACCGAGTCGCGCCGGCCGCCTTCGCTTTCTCCGGCAGCGCTGGAGGTGTTGACCATTGTGGCATATCGCCAGCCGGTGACACGCGCCTTTATTGACCAACTGCGCGGTGTGGACTCGGGCGGCACGGTGGCAGGACTGGTGGAAAAAGGGCTGATTGAAGAGGCGGGACGCATGGATGTGCCCGGCCGTCCCATTCTGTACCGGACGACCGAGGCGTTTTTGCGTGTCTTTTCCATCAGCAGTCTGCACGAACTGCCCGCGCTGCCTGCATTGGAGGAAAATGAGCAGATGGAGCTGGATATGAGCGGCAAAACCGCCGAACAGACGGGAACGGAGTGAAGCGCATATGTCCATGATCCTGTGGATCATTGCGATCCTGCTGGGGCTGGCGCTGCTGCTGCTGGTGGCTGTATGTCTGCTCAGCATCCGCACCGGCGTGGACGCTGTCGGGATAGACGGCGAGGTCAGTGTGGAGGCGCGTTACGGTTCACTGCGCATTCCGGTCTGGCCACCGCCTGCACCGGAGCCAAAAGAGCCGCAGCAGAGCGCAGCAGAGGAACAGCCGAAAAAAAACGAAAAAAAGCGAAAATACCATTATGTGCTAAACCGGGAAGCATTGGATATTGGTGAAATTGCCGATTTGGCGTTGACCATGCTGAGCGAATTGGCAGACGAACTGCGGATCAGCCGTCTGCGGGTGCGGGTGCGCATTGCGACGGCGGATGCGGCCCGTACCGGCATGCTGCTTGGCGGAGCATCCGCGCTGACCGGTATGCTGGTACCGTTTTTGGAGAATACTTTTGAAATGCGGGACTACCATGTGGATGTGGATGCGGATTTCGAGGAAGAACAGACCCATTGGGCATTTACGGTATCCTGTTCGCTGCGCCCGCTGCGGCTGCTTTGGGTGCTGCTGCGGCATGGCAGGGAGCTGTACCGTTTGTATAAACGATTGATCAGGAAAGAAGAGGCGATAGAACATGAGTGAACATCCTATCAGTGAATTGATGACACAAACCATGACCAAGATCAAGGAGATGGTGGATGTCAATACCATCATCGGCACGCCGATCACCACGGCGGACGGAACCACCGTGATCCCGGTTTCCAAGGTGACGTTTGGATTTGGTTCGGGCGGCAGCGATTTTGCGCCCAAACACGCATCCGGGCAGGCGCCGCTGGCGTTTGGCGGCGGCGGTGGCGCAGGGGTAACGGTTTCGCCCGTGTGCTTTTTGATCATCAGCCGGGACGGCAGCGCCAATATCCTCGGTGTGAATGCGCAGGCCTCCACCACGGTGGACCGTCTGGTCGAAATGATTCCGGGTGCGATCAACAGGGTTTCCAGTTTTATGGAAGGCTACAAGGGAAAGGCAGAGCCGAAGACGGCGGCGGAACCGGAGTCGGACGTATAAGGGCGCTTTTCTCCGCAAAACCTACTCATGCAGGAATGAGTAGGTTTTGTTATGCGGGGAAGAGGTGCCGAAGTGAAAAAAACAGTGTGCTGCTTGCTGCTGATGATGCTGTGCATCCCGGTGTCGGATGCGCTGAGTGCGCAAAGCGCAGTGGTGATCGATGCGGATACCGGGGATGTGCTGTTTGAGCACAATGCGGATACACGGCTGCCGATGGCTTCTACCACCAAGATCATGACGGCGCTTGTCGCGCTGGAGACCGGTGGGCTGGAGCGGATGTACACGGTCAAAAAAGAATATGCCGCGGTGGAGGGCTCTTCCATGTATTTACAGGAGGGGGAGCGAATCACCCTGCGGGATACGCTGTATGGGCTGATGCTGGCCTCGGGCAATGACGCGGCGGTGGCGATCGCGGAGGAATGCGGCGGTTATGATGCGTTTGTGGAAAAGATGAACGCGAAGGCGGCAGCTCTCGGCCTGAAAGATACGCATTTTGTCAATCCCAACGGTTTGCCGGATGCATCACATTATACCACGGCGCATGAACTGGCGATGATCACGGCAGCAGCATTGCGAGACCCGGTGTTCCGGCAGATCGTGGCGACACAAAGCTGCACGGCGGGCGGCCATGTCCTGACCAATCATAACCGTCTGCTGCGGATGTATGACGGTGCGATCGGCGTAAAGACCGGATTTACCCGCGCGGCGGGGCGGTGTCTGGTATCGGCGGCGGAGCGCAGCGGCAGAACCTTGATCGCAGTGACCCTGAATGATCCGGATGATTGGAACGATCATATTGCGCTGCTGGATGCGGGATTTGCACAATACGAGCCGGTAACACTGCACGGGGCGGGAGAGACTGTGGTTACCCAACGTGTGTTCGGCGGGGATGTGGAGCAGGTGCCGCTGACGGCACAGCATACGGTAACTGCCTATTTGCGTCCCGGGGAACGCGATAAGTTAAAGACTGTCCGTTACGGCGAAAAAATATGTTATGCGCCGGTCGTGCGCACGGCCAATGCCGGACGGATCGAATACCGGTTAGGTGAGCGGGTGTTGGGGCAGGACACGCTGGTTTACGGCGGCGCGGCACTGCTGCCGCCGGAGGAGAAAAGCATCGGAGAGCGCCTGCTCGACCGTTTATTTGGCGGCGAACAGGCGCAGACGATTGAAAAACAGGATGCAGGAGGAGAACAGTGAAGGAAAGAGTACAAAAGCTGCTCGCGCAGGCGGGTCTGTGCTCCCGCCGGGAGGCGGAGCGGTGGATCGCGGACGGGCGTGTAACGGTGAACGGACGCAGGATTTCGCTCGGCGATCAGGCGGACGCACAGCGTGATAAAATTCTGGTAGACGGCAAGCCGGCCGGCAGCTCGGAAGAGAAAAGATATCTGATGCTGTACAAGCCGCGCGGCTATGTGACGACGATGAAGGATGAGCGCGGACGTAAAACGGTTGCCGATCTGGTGCGGGGCTGCGGCGCACGTGTTGTGCCGGTTGGACGGCTGGACTATAATTCCGAGGGACTGCTGCTGCTGACCAACGATGGTGAGCTGGTGCACGCGCTGACCCATCCGCGGCATGAAGTAGCGAAGCATTATGAGGTGCGTGTGCGTGGTCGGCTGAACCGCATCCCGCAGCTCGGTGAACCGATGACGATTGACGGTTATGCAATTCGTCCGGCGGAAGTTTTCATTTTACAGCAGGATGAGCAGAGCGCCAAGCTGCGTCTGACCATCCATGAGGGACGCAATCGACAGATCCGCAAAATGTGTGAGCAGTGCGGTTTGGAGGTGCGCCGCCTTAAGCGGGTGGCGATCGGCACGCTGCCGCTCGATCCTGGACTGCGTGCCGGCGCATGGCGCGAACTGACCGGGGATGAGGTAGCATATTTGCAGGAGATTGCTGCAAATTTGCAGGATTGATGCAAAACATCTTGCATTTTTTTGCTGCACCGCGTACAATAAAAGGGATAATATTGCGGGGAGAGACTGGCCATGAACGACCTGATCAATAAAATCCAAAGCGAGCTGCCCGGGTTTTCCAAGGGACAGAAGCAGATCGCGCGTTACATATTGGAGCATTACGACAAAGCCGCGTTTATGACGGCCAGCCGACTGGGAACGACGGTGGGCGTCAGTGAATCCACCGTGGTGCGGTTTGCAACCGAGCTGGGATATGACGGTTATCCGCATTTGCAGCGCGCCTTGCAGGAGATGATCCGCAATAAGCTGACATCGGTGCAGCGCATGGAGGTATCAAGCGACCGCATGGGCGGGCGCGATGTGCTGCAGACCGTGCTGCATGCGGATATGGATATGATCCGCCAAACGCTGGATGAGCTGGATCGGGATGCGTTTCAGGGTGCGGTGGACGCACTGATCGGCGCAAAGCGCATTTACATTCTGGGAGTGCGTTCCTCGAGTGCGCTGTCGAATTTTCTTGGGTTTTATTTTAACCTGCTGTTTGAAAATGTACGGCTGGTACATACCAACAGTGTCAGCGAGATTTTTGAACAGATGCTGCGGATCGGGCCGGGGGATGTGGTATTCGGCGTGAGCTTTCCGCGTTATTCCAAACGCACGCTCAGCGCGATGCAGTATGCCCGTGACCGGGGCGCCCGCGTGATCGCGCTGACCGATTCTCGGCTGTCGCCGCTGGCGCGGGTGGCGGATCACCTGCTGCTGGCCCGCAGTGATATGGCAAGTTTTGTGGATTCGCTGGTGGCGCCCCTGTCGGTGGTCAACGCACTGATCGCTGCGGTAGGGATGAGCCGCCGGGATGAGATCGAGCAGACGTTTAACAAGCTCGAGCGCATCTGGGAGGAATACGACGTATACGAAAAGCTGGAGGACGACACGAATTGAACATCATTGTGATCGGCGGCGGCGCGGCCGGGCTGATGGCAGCGGGAACAGCGGCGGAAAACGGCGCGCATGTGACTCTGTTTGAAACAAACGAAAAGGTAGGGCGCAAGCTGTTTATCACAGGCAAGGGCCGGTGCAATGTGTGCAATCATTGCGATACACCGACGGTGCTTCAGAACGTGCCGGTCAATCCGCGTTTTTTGTATTCTGCGCTGGGCTGCTTTGCACCGGCCGATGTGATGGCGTTTTTTGAGAGCCACGGTGTACCCCTTAAAACCGAGCGCGGCAACCGTGTATTTCCGGTGTCGGATCATGCTGCGGATATCATTGACGCACTTTTTACATGGATCAAACGCAGCGGCGTTATCATAAAACGGGAGACGGTGCAGGAGCTGGTGATACGGGATGGTCACGTTTGCGGCGTGCAGGCAGGCGGAACAGTTTTCTCTGCAGATCGCGTTATTGTAGCAACGGGCGGCGCCTCCTATCCGCAAACCGGCTCCACCGGGGATGGCTACCGCTTTGCCAAAACGGTGGGGCATACGGTCGTACCGCCCAACCCCTCGCTTGTGCCGCTGGTCACGCCCGGCGGCTGTGAAGAGCTGATGGGGCTGAGCCTGCGCAATGTGCAGGTCACCGTGTTTGAGGACAATAAAAAGCTGTGGTCGGATTTTGGTGAAATGCTGTTTACGCATTTCGGCGTGTCCGGGCCGCTGATTCTGTCCGCATCTGCGCACATGCGGCATTTCGGAAGCCGGGCGTACCATCTGGAGATCGACCTCAAGCCTGCATTGGATGAAAAAACGCTGGATAAGCGGCTGCTGTCGGATTTTGACAAGCACAAAAACAGCGATTTTATCAATGCGCTGGGCGATCTGCTGCCGCGTAAGCTTATCCCCGTGGTGGTGCGGTATTCCGAGATCGACCCGCATGCCAAGGTCAATGGGATCACCAAGGCGCAGCGGGCGGCGCTGCTGCACACGCTCAAGCACTTTTTGGTGGTTGTTTCGGGCAAGCGTCCGATTGCAGAGGCGATCGTAACCACTGGCGGGGTCAATGTGCGTGAGGTCAGCCCCAAAACGATGGAGTCGAAAAAATGTGCGGGCCTGTATTTTGCGGGTGAAGTGCTGGACGTGGATGCTTACACGGGCGGCTTTAATTTACAGATCGCGTGGTCGACCGGCCGTTTGGCCGGCTTGTCGGCAGCGCAGCGGGAGGAAGAACGATGGGCTATATTGCAGTAGCGATAGATGGGCCTTCGGGCGCGGGAAAATCCACGGTGGCGCGTGCGGCAGCAGCACGGCTGGGCTATGTATATGTGGATACCGGCGCCATGTACCGGGCAATCGGGCTGGCAGTTTGCCGCCGGGGTATTGCGGAGGAGGATACGGCGGGGATCATTGCGGTTTTGCCGGAGATCCGCCTTGCCATTACATATCAGAACGGTACGCAGCATGTTGTGCTGAACGGCGAGGATGTATCGGAAGCGATCCGTACTCCGGAGATCGCGCGGTATGCGTCCAAGGTGTCGGCTGTGCCGGCTGTGCGGCAGTTTTTGCTTGATGTGCAGCGCGGCATGGCGGAAAACGGCAATATCCTGATGGATGGCCGCGATATCGGTACGGTGATCCTGCCGCAGGCACAGGTCAAGATTTTTTTGACCGCCTCGGTGGAGGCACGTGCAGAGCGGCGCTATCTGGAGCTGTGTGAAAAAGGACAGGCTGTGACGCGGGAGCAGGTAGCGGCTGATATTGCCGAGCGGGATCGGCAGGATATGACCCGCGCCATCGCTCCGCTGCGGCAGGCGGAGGACGCGGTGCTGCTGGATACAAGCGCACTGACGCTGGAGGAAAGCATTCAGGCCGTGCTGCGCATCATACAGGAAAAAACAGAGGAGTAAACAAATGAAGTTCAAATATCACCGCTGGTTTCAGTGGATCGCCGTGCCGTTTGTGGCGTTGGCGTTTCACATTTATTTTGGTTACAAGGTCATCGGACGGGAAAACATCCCGGAAGGCGGCTGTGTGGTCTGCCCGAATCATGTGCAGCTTTCCGATCCGCCGTTTGCGGCGGTCGCGCTGACCCACCGCACACCGCTGCGCCTGATGGCGAAAAAAGAGCTGTTCCATAAAAAAGCTTTTGCCTGGCTGATCGCGGCGCTTGGCGCGTTCCCGATCGACCGCGAAGGTGCGGATATCACAGCGATCAAAACCGCACTGGGCAGCGTAAGGGCAGGGCAGAAGCTGATCATTTTCCCGCAGGGCACGCGCGGCGCAGCCGAAGGGGAGACCAAGAAGGGGGCAGCGATGCTGGCAGTCAAGACCCGTGCGCCCATCCTGCCGATGTACATCACGGAGAACAAGGGCTTCCGCTGCAAGGCAACGATCGTAATCGGTGAGCCGTTCCGGCCTGATCCGGCGGAAAAGGATTATGCGGTGATCGCGGATGACATCCTACACCGTATTTATGCCCTGAAGGAGCAGGTATGAGCGTTACAGTAGCGGATACTGCCGGGTTCTGCTTTGGCGTGCGCCGTGCGGTCGATTTGGCGGAACAGCAGGCCGGAAAGCAGGGGACGATCTACGCTTTCGGTGAGATCATCCACAATATGCATGAGATCCGACGGCTGGAGCGCTGTGGTGTGCGCACCGCGTACACACTGGAGGAGATCCCGGAGGGGGCAGCGGTGCTGATCCGCGCCCACGGCGTGCCGCGCACGGTTTACGAAGAACTCGAGCGCAAATCCTGCCGTGTGTTCGATGCGACCTGCCCCTTTGTGCAGAAGATACACCGCATCGTGGACGAGGAAAGCCGGGCAGGCCGGCTGGTGGTTATTCTCGGCAGTGCAGGCCATCCTGAGGTGGTCGGGATCGAAGGGTGGTGCGGTGCATCGGTCGTGCTGGATGGCGAGGAGCAGGCACGCGCCTTTGCTGCACAGCTGACAGACCCGGATCGTCCGATTTCAGTCGTCGCACAAACAACGATCAACCGGGCGATTTGGAATATTTCCGTTGGTCTGATAAAAAAAAGGTGTACAAACCTCAAAATTTTTGATACAATATGTAAAGCGACGGATGAGCGTCAGTCGGAGGCTCGTCTGCTTGCCGGTGCGTCGGATCAAATGATCGTGATCGGCGACAAAAAAAGCTCCAACACCAAGCGGCTGTATGAAATCAGCCGGTCGCTGTGCAGCAATGTGCTTTATATCGAGGACGCCACAGAGCTTACTACGCAGGAGCTCTGCCGGGATGGGCGCGTCGGGATCACAGCAGGGGCATCGACACCGGCATGGATAATTAAGGAGGTCAGTAACATGATGAGCGAAGAAATTAAAATTGAAAATGGCGAAGACTTTGCGGCAATGCTCGAAGAGTCTTTCAAAACTTTGAATACAGGAGAGAAAGTCACCGGCACCGTAGTCGCAGTATCCTCGACCGATGTTCAGGTCGACCTTGGCGTAAAGCACACTGCGTATATTCCGCTGAGCGAGCTTTCCGATGACCCGAACTACGACGTAGCGGCGAACGTTCACCCGGGCGATGAGATCGAAGCGGTTGTTGTTCGCGTAAACGACGGCGAGGGCACGGTTACCCTGTCCAAGAAGCGCGTCGATCAGCTCAAGGGCTGGGAGACCATCGAGAAGGCCTACGAGGAGCATACGGTTGTGGAAGGCACGATCGTGGAAGAGAACCGCGGCGGCGTGGTTGCAACTGCGTTCGGCGTGCGCGTTTTCATCCCGGCCAGCCAGACCGGCGTGCCGAAGGATCAGCCGATGAACCAGCTGGTCAAGACCAAGCAGTCCTTCTATATCACCGAGATCAACCGTCAGCGCAAGCGCGTAGTCGGCTCTATCCGCCAGATCCAGCAGGAGGCCCGCAAGGCTGCTGCAGAGCAGATCTGGGGCACCATCGAGATCGGCAACGAGTACGAGGGCACGGTCAAGTCGCTGACCTCCTACGGCGCGTTTGTTGACATCGGCGGCGTGGACGGCATGGTTCACATCTCTGAGCTGAGCTGGGGCCGCATCAAGCACCCGTCCGAGGTTGTTGCTGTTGGCGACAAGGTCAAGGTGTTTGTGATCGGTCTGGACAAGGAAAACAAGAAGATATCCCTCGGCTACAAGCGCGAGGAGGACAATCCGTGGAACGTGTTCAAGTCCAAGTACGACATCGGCTCTGTGGCTGAGGTCAAGATCCTCAAGTTCATGCCGTTCGGCGCGTTCGCTGAGATCGTTCCGGGCGTGGACGGCCTGATCCATATTTCTCAGATCGCGGATCACCGCATCGCCAAGCCCGAGGATGTACTCAAGGTTGGCCAGCAGGTGGAGGCTAAGATCATCGATATCAACGATGAAAAGAAGAAGGTTTCCCTGTCGATCCGTGCGCTGCTCCTCGGCGACGACGAGTACGACGACGAATAATTCCCGTATAACGAAGAAGCACCCAGCTGGGTGCTTCTTTTTTGTGGTAAAATGCCAGCTGCTATGGTATAATAAGGCATCGAATATAGAGATAGAGGATAGAAAGAAGGATGCACGATGAAAAAACAACTGCAAGGCATTGGGCTGATTTTATTCGGTATGCTGCTGCTCGTTGAGGAACGCTGACTGCATAAAAGCCATCGCTTCGACATGACACAGGCGCAGCGGCCGGAGGGATTGGAAGTATGAAAAAACTGGTGATTTATATACATGGCAGGGGTGGCAGCGCGGCTGAGGCCGCGCGGTATCAGCCGCTTTTTCCGGATGCGGATGTGATCGGCTTTGCGTATCAGGCGCAAAACCCGTGGGAAGCAGCGGAAGAGTTCCCACGTTTTGTGGATACATACCGGCAATTCTACGATGCCGTTTGGCTGATCGCCAACAGCATCGGGGCATTTTTCGCGTTGTCCGCACTGGATCAAAAGCGCATAGACAGGGCGTTTTTGATTTCACCGGTGGTGGATATGGAACGGCTGATCGGTGATATGATGTGTTGGGCTGACGTGAGTGAAGAAAAGCTGCAAGAACAGCGGGAAATCACGACCGATTTTGGCGAAACACTCTCGTGGGATTACTTGTGCTATGTACGGTCGCATCCGATTGGGTGGGATGTGCCGACCTGCATCTTGTATGGGGAAAAGGATCACTTGACTTCTTGGGAAACGATTTCCGCTTTTGCCGAAAAACATACCGCTCCGCTGACGGTCATGCCGGGCGGCGAGCATTGGTTCCACGCGGAGGAACAGATGTGTTTTTTGGATGATTGGCTGAAAAACGCTGCAAAGATCGTGTGATCAATGCGAGAAAGCGTCATCCTTTTTGTCACAGAGATCATTATGAAAGCATTCGGACATAAAAAACTGCGGGGGACAGAGCGGAATGCTCTGTCCCCCTGCGGTTTTTCCGGCATGTGAAAAGTGATATCAATAGAGAGAGTAGCGGAGGTTTATTCCAACGGTAAAAGTTCGTTTTTGAGGAAAGATTCCTTGCAGCGGAAGGCAATCTTGGTAGATTGGGTGCCGTCGATCACGCCCGGTGTGGCCTTCCGTCCGGTCGCTACGCAATCGCAGAACTCTTCGATTTCAGTGATGTAAGCGTCATGCCAGCGGGTGATGAAGTCCTGATAGCATTCACGGCAGACACCGTGCTCGCTCATGACCTCTACCAGCGAATCGGTCGGTACGGATGCGATGCGCAGGGTGCCACGGGTGCCGACGATCTCGGTCTCCACGTGCGAGCCGTGCGCCGCAGCGCGGCCGGCGAAGAAGAATGCCATGGCGTCGTTTTCCATCTGCATCAGGCCGCTGACGTTGTCGCCGTCGTCCCAATCCTTGTACTGCTTGAATTCATAGCAGCCGCCGATCGCCCACAGCTTCTTCGGCTCGGAGCCGGTCAGCCAGCGGATCAGGTCAAAGTCATGGATGGACATGTCAATGAACTGACCGCCCGAACGGGGCGCGTATTCCAGCGTGCCTTCAATGATCGAAATCGGGTCCTGCGAGTAGCAGCGAACGAGGATCACATCGCCGATATCGCCGTTGTCCATCTTCTTTTTGGCGACCTGATAGGAATGATCGTAGCGGCGCATAAAGCCCAGCATAAAGGTCAGATCGGGATGTGCCGCAATAATGGCTTCGGCTTCTTTGCACTTTTCTACGGTATCTGCCAGCGGCTTTTCGCAGAATACATGCTTGCCGGCATCCATAGCAAGGCGGATCATTTCAACATGGGATGCGGTGTTGGTGATGATCGCAACAGCTTCCACGTTGGGATCCTCACACAGCGCTTTGGGATCGCTGTAAACGGCGGTCACGCCCAGCTCGGCAGCAACCTGCTTGGCGCGGTCGAAGTTTGCGTCCGCGATGGCAACCAGTTCAGAACCGGGCACGCGGTTGGCAATATTGCAGGCATGCTCATAGCCCAGACGGCCGACGCCGATGATACCGATTTTCAGCTTTTTCATAGGGATGCTCTCCTTTATCAAAATATTTTCAGGCGGTGGGTTCCGGTCAGATGCCGGTGTGTTCCTTGACGTATGCGCGTGCCATGCGGGCATATTCCAGCGGATTGGCCTTGGCGGGGTCTTGTTCGGCTTCCACGATCAGCCAGCCTTCGTACTGATACTCGTCAAGCAGTTTGAACACGGTCGGGAAGTCTACGCAGCCCTCCGGATCGCCCGGTACAGTGAAAACGCCTTCCGGGATGGAGCGCAGGAAGCTCTTGTTTTCTGCATAGCACTTGTCCATAGCGGGTTTGCGGACGTTTTTCAGATGCACATGCCCGATGCGGTCGTGGTGCTTTTTGAGGATCTCGATCGGATCCTCTCCGGAGAAGGTGAGGTGGCCGGTATCGTAGATCATGCTGACAAATTTTGGGTCGGTCATTGCCAGCATACGGTCGATTTCGGCAGTGGTCTGCACGGTGGTGGTCATATGGTGGTGGTAAACGATCTTCATGCCGCTGTCGTATGCAATTTTGCCGAGGTGATCCAGTCCCTCAGTGAGCACGTCCCATTCGTCATCATTCAGCACCTTTTTGCGGGAGAGCGGTGTGTTCCATTGGTGCTGGATGGAGAAGGACTGGTCGGATACGTTGATGACTTCCGCGCCGATTGCTTTTAGGAAGTTCATGTGATCGACAAAAGCGCGCTCGTTCCACCATAGGGGTTGTTCGTTTAAGTAGGTGCTGATCCACGCGGTAACGGCAGAGATGCCGCGGCGTGCAAACTCCCGGTTGAGAATGGCGGGGTCGCGGGGGTACTGGCAGCCGATCTCTGTGCCGGTGTAGCCGGTCAGTGCGATCTCGCTGATGGTCTGGAGAAAGCTATTCTCCGCACCCATTTCAGGCATATCGTCTTCAGTCCATGCGATCGGCGCAATACCGATTTTGACCTTGTTCGGATCTAACATGACGGGTTCCTTCCTTTCTGATGGTAGCCGTTTCGTTTTCTGTGCTTACAGTTTAGCAGTTTACGGGCGGATTTTCTTTCAACTTCTTGAGATTGCTGCAAAAAAACTGGGAGCGGCAATAAGAAGCCGAAACCGCAGATAAATACCGAATTTTATGCATGAATTTAGGGGATGCAGCGCGGATCGCTTATTGTGGCCGGAGGTCTTTTGATTGGTTTTTTTGAAAATCCTGCTGTTACACTGTTTCCGGCACAGCGCGTGCCAAATGGTCATCATGCAGATTGCAGATGTGCCTGCGCCTAACAAGCTGATATATAACTTGCTTTTATTTTCATACACTCGCTTTCTTTTTATCAAGTCAAGCGCTTTGCGGTTGCCGCAGAAAAGCAAGAAGTTAGTAGTTTTTGATATGCGGATATGGTATGATAAATATGGCGATATCTGAGAAGAAAGAAACCTATTGCACATCATATAACGTTTTCTGTGTGATTTTCGCTGTATCTGCAATGATTATATGGTGAAAAGCGTGTGAACGTGTTCTTGAGGTAAGATAGAGTATGGTGCACGTGGAAGATCCGGTGCAGGTATGGCAGCTTCGTTCATACAGTGTGAGACTGGCCGGCGTGGAATCTGCGGAGCTGCAGTGGCGGCAGCGTGGCCGCTGCACGGAAAAAACGGTATCGGGATACAGAAAAGGAGAGCGAAAATGGCACAGCAGAATCCTTTGAATGTACAGTGTTTTGTAAAAAAGGATTTTCAATCCATCTTTACAGGAGAAAACAATCCCAAGCTGCTGTATGTCAGTGATATTCGGCCGGATGCAAGTGCACATCCACGGGTGATGCACGCACATGAGGATTTCGTGGAGATCATTTTGATTTGCAGCGGTTCGAGTGAATATCTGATCCATGATAAAAAGTATTTCATCCGTCCGGGGGATTTGCTGATCTATAATGCCGGGGTGGTGCATGATGAGATATCGGGGCCGGATATTGAAGTCGGCAGCTATTGTGTTGCAATCGGCGGACTGCATATGCCGGGGCTGCGGGAGAATGCGCTGTTGCCGGACGATGCGGGTTATGTGTTTCCCTCTGGGCAGAGCTTTGGAGATCTGCGCATCCTGTTTGAAATGATGTTCCGTAATTTGGCGGGGGACGAGCCGCGTGCGGAAGCCTTTTGCCACAGCCTGATGCATGCACTGCTGGTCAAGGTATTGGCTGTTACCGATGGGGCGCGGGCTGCGGATGAAAAACCGGTGGAGGATCCGCCGGTTTTGGGACGGCGGATCAAGGATTATATAGACCGGCACTACATGGAGCCGATTACTTTGCAGACGATGGGAGAGGCGCTGCACATCAGCCCGTATTATCTGTCACATGTGTTTAAGCAGATGAGCGGCTATTCGCCGGTGCAGTATCTGCTGCGGCGGCGGATCGGGGAGGCACAGACACTGCTGATCACCACGGATCTTTCGATCACCCGCATTGCGGAAATGGTTGGTTATGATACCCAGAGCTACTTTAATTTGCAGTTCACAAAAAATGTCGGACTGCCGCCTAATAAATTTCGACAGAACTATATTGTTGCCCAGAAAAACGAAAAAAGCAGCCGCCGAAAGAAATAACAGAGGTGTATTCTGCGCGGATGGAGAGAGAAAAACGTTTAAGCGGTAAGGATAGGCGATCCACGCGGCAGCTCGTATCGAAGCACAACTGCGGTGTAAATATATAAAAAGTCAGGCATTGTGATATGATCCTCCTAAAGTAGACCATGGAAAAAACCAAAATCTACTTTAGGAGGATTTTTTATGGGCAAAATAA
>NZ_JNJN01000020.1 GCF_000701665.1 Agathobaculum desmolans ATCC 43058
AACACTTTCTTCTGCCAGCTGTAATAGGTCTTTGGGGTGGTTCCGTTTTCACTGCACCACCGTTTTACTGACATTCCGCTGCTTCTGCACTCTGCTACTTTCTGACTCCATTCCAGCAGCCGCTGTCGCTGGCCTAATGTCTGTATGGTTAATTCCTTGCTCATCTGTGTGCCTCCTGAACCCTCTTGCTCACCCGCACTGCCGGTAACTTTCGGTGACTGTTACGCCTTGTGCTAAAAACTCACCGAGACTCACTGTGAGTCTCGGTGAGTTCCTCTCATATTCTGGCACACTCTGCGTCCACTTTCAATTCGCCGTCCTATTTGACGCTTACAAAGAGAAATGCATCGGTTTTTCTTTTTGAAGAAAGTGACTGAGGAACCTTCTTCAAAAACCGGAAAAGCTGACCGGCTATGTTTTGGGCAGTCAGCTTTTTCGGGCAGGAGTACAGAGGGATGCAATCCCTTTGTGCTGGGTACAGGGGTGCAGCGCCCTGTTGGGGTCAAGGGGCAACGCCCATTGGCGGGTTGAGGGCAGCCAGCCCCATCGGGTCAAGGGTGAAACGCCTTGCCCAAGGAGAATTGTTGCCTTGCGACAATTCGTATTGGGTAGTACCTGCCGCAAAATTCGCAGGTTTAGCGGCTTCGCCGCTGCTCCCCTTCGGGGCAATTCCACAAAGATTGGAGGGAAAAGAATTGAAACTGACACGACACAATGGCAGAGCCGGAAAAAACGGAACCTATAATCCCAAGCATAATGACCGGCGTTTTGATGTGGAACACAGCGAACACATCAATCCGGAAATGACTAAGAAAAATGTTTATTGGGACTGTTATACCGGCATTAAATCTGTGAAATTTCGAGAAAACCCAGGTGAGGAAGATTTCAGCTTTGAGGAGATTGAGAAACTTTACTATGTCGAGCATTATGGTGATTATGTGGATGCTCAAAATGCACGAAACGAAAAGGCAAGGCACACTGAGCGTAACCGCACCGTTGAAGATTTGCTGAAAAATAAAAAGACCTGTCCAGAGGAAACCATTTATCAGATGGGGACGATGGACGAACACGCTTCCGCAGAAGATTTGTTAAAGGTAGTTATGGAATTTTACCAGGAGTTTGAAAAACGGTTTGGCTCTCATGTTCACATTCTGGACTGGGCGCTGCACATGGATGAGGGAACTCCACATATTCAGGAGCGCCATGTGTTTGATGCGAAAAACCAGTATGGAGAACTGTGTCCCCAGCAGGAAAAAGCGTTGGAGGAATTGGGAATACCGCTTCCCCATCCGGATAAGCCAAAAGGGAAACACAATAACCGGAAACAGACCTTTGATGCAATCTGTCGAGAATTGCTGTTTGAGATTGCAGAAAAGCATGACTTGCATTTTGAACGGGAACCTTCTTATGGCGGTCGGTCGTATCTGGAAAAGCAGGATTATATCCTGATGAAACAGAAAGAAAAACTTGCCCGGCAGGAACAGAAGTTGGAGGAACTGACCCTGAAAATTGAGGATGTGGACAGCCTGATTGATGAGGTATCCAGCGTGGCTTATGACAAGGCGGTGGAACTGGTAACAGATGAGGTAAAAGCCATGACCCACCAAGAAGATATTGATATGATCGAGGATACTAAAGCATGGCTGCAATCCCCGGAGCGAAAAGCACCGAAAAAGGAACGGGACTATGCGGTGGCAAGGCTGGATGGTGTGATTGGTAAAATCCGAAAAGCAATGCAGTCCACACTGGCAAAAGTGAAGGCTACGCTGCTTCATGCGGATAAGAAGAAGGCTGTCACAGAAGAAATCAAAAAACAGACAAAGCCTTCCATTATGGAAGCGCTGCGTCGAGGAATGGAGGAGCAACGGAAAAAAGACAGTGAGAAGCAGGCACAGGAGAAACAGAAAAAACAGAATATGGAACTTTGACGGGCATCTGATTTTGAAAGAAATTGGGTGCCTGTTATGTTTTGGGAGGTGAAATCGTGTCCAATGAATCTTCAACTTTTATCTCAAATCCCCAGTGTGATGCAGCGGATGTTGCAGGTGTACGGGAAATCCTTATGACAACGGAAAAAGGAAAACCAGCCAACACCATTGAGAATTTTAAAACAGTATTTTGTCGTGATCCGCTTCTGCATGATTCCATTCGCTTAAATCTTTTGACAGAGCAGATTGATATTGTCCGGGCTTTAGGATGGCACAGAACTACCAATGCGCTGACCGATATTGATGTAAAATATCTTCTTCTCTACTTTGAGCAGAATTATTGTCTGACCAGTGAGAAGAAACTGCTGGCTGCGCTCACCATTGTGGCAAACGAAAACTGCTACCATCCGATTCGGGATGTACTGAACAGTCTGGCATGGGATGGACAACCTCGAATACGCTCCTGCCTGCATCATTTTCTCGGTGCAGAGGAAAGCGATTATGTGGAGGAAATGCTCAAGCACTTTCTGTTGGGAGCGATCCGCCGGGTATTCCATCCGGGCTGTAAGTATGATGAGATGCTCTGTCTGGTGGGCGGTCAGGGAGCCGGAAAATCTACATTTTTTCGCTTTCTGGCAATACAGGATGAGTGGTTTTCAGATGACTTAAAAAAGATGGATGATGATAAAGTTTATGTAAAATTGCAAGGACACTGGATTATTGAAATGTCCGAAATGCTTGCTACCAGCAACGCCAAGAGCATTGAGGAAATCCGGTCATTTATCAGCCGTCAAAAGGAAACCTACCGAACACCCTATGACACTTATCCAAAAGACCGGCTGCGTCAGAGTGTGTTCGGCGGTTCCTCCAACACACTGGATTTTCTCCCGCTGGACAGAGCCGGAAACCGGCGCTTTCTTCCCATCATGGTCTATCCGGAAAGCGCAGAGGTTCATATCCTGAAAAACGAAGCTGCTTCCAGAGAATATATCATGCAGGTTTGGGCAGAGGCTATGATGATTTACCGCAGCGGTGAGTATTCCATGAAGTTTTCCAAGGAGATACAGAACAGGCTGATAGAGGTACAGCGGGATTTTATGCCGGAGGACACCGAAGCCGGACAGATTCAGGGGTTTCTGGAGCATTACAGCGGGAATCAGGTTTGTTCCAAACAGCTGTTCAAGGAAGCGCTGGGACATACCTTTGAGGAACCAAAACGCTGGCAGCTGCACAGTATCAATGAGATCATGAACACAGCTGTGACTGGCTGGAAGGCTTTTTCTAATCCACGGATGTTTGCAGGATATGGTCGGCAGCGTGGCTGGGAACGGATACCTTCCTGCAACGAACTGCCCGACAACAAAGATGGATTTGTGGAACTGACCGAGGAAGAAGTCCGTCAGCTGGAACTGCCAAAGGAGTGGATTGCTTGATTCACGTGGTTTGTTGCAGGGGTAGTTGCCTTTTGGTTGCTGACTTTGTTGCCGGAAAAACAGGGGTAAAGATGTGGAGAAAGCCCATCAATACAGCGTTTTCAGTTATTTTCTTCCCTTTTATAATACTCTGACAACGAAAGCAACAAGGTTTTATAAGAAAAGATGAAAAGTAAGAATCACAAGCCAGACGATTGTTTACAGGTTTTTTGAGGTCTGTTGCCGGACTTCGTTGCCAGTATCCTTTGTCTGGCATTTTCTATGGAGGTAGCCTATGGAGAAAAGCAAAAATAAAAAAGTACAGTTTATCGTGGTGCGGGAGTTTTCCGGCGAGAAAACCATGCAGGAAGCCTTTGAACAGGTAATCGAGCGCCAGACCTGTGAACAGTTTGAAAAATGGCTGGAAAATCACGAAACAGAACAGAAAGCGGCTTAAAGACTATTTGAGTTTATAACAGGGACATGGTATAATATAAATATCGTGTCCCTGTTCATAGAAGGAGTTTACTATGAGCAGGAAAAAACAAGAAAATCAGAAAATCACAGCTCTCTATTGCCGCATTTCTTTGGATGATGGCGGTGATAATGAGAGCATGAGCATCAGCAATCAAAAAATCATGCTTCGGGACTTTGCAGAGAAAAATGGAATGTTTCTGCATGAGTATTATGTGGACGACGGTTATACAGGACGCAATTTCAATCGCCCTTCTTTTCAGCGCATGATCGCTGATATTGAAGCTGGTAAAATTGGATGTGTCATTACAAAAGACCTGTCCAGACTGGGAAGAAACTACATTGAAGCCGGCAGCTATATTGAAATCTTCTTCCCCAAGCACAATGTCCGGTATATCGCCATTACAGACGGTGTGGACAGCCTGACCCGTCAGGAAATGGATATTACCCCCTTTAAGAATATCCTAAATGATATGTATAGCCGGGATATATCCAAGAAGGTTTTGAGTGGTATCACAATCCGCTCCAGACAGGGAAAATTCTGTGGAGGAACACCGCCGTTGGGTTTGATGCGTGATCCGGAGGATAAAGGGCATCTCATTATCGACCCAAAGACAGCACCGATTATTCGCAAGATTTATGACTATGCGCTGGATGGGCTGGGCTGCATGAGAATTTCTAAAAAGCTGATGGAAGAAAAAATCCCCGTCACCCATGTGAAGTCCAACACAGAGCGCAAAGAGAATTATTACTATTGGGCTGGTTCCAGAATCAGCCATATCCTGAGAAATCCCTTTTATAAAGGTGCTCATCTGGTTTTTAGAACGCACCAGAAAGGGATTCGATCCAACACCTATGACATCATTCCCCGTGAGGAATGGGAAATCATTGAAAACTGTCATGAAGCAATCGTTTCCCCGGAAGAATGGGATAAGGTTCAGGAGCTAATCGACCGCAGACCACCAATTATGCAGGGAAATGCCTGCCCGTTTTACAACCTGTTCCACGGTATCATTTACTGTGCCACTTGTGGAAAGTCCATGCAGGTGCGGTATGAAAAGGTCGGGAGAACGAACAAAAATCGTTTCACTGGTGAGCAGCGAGAACCCATTGATAAGGCATACTATATCTGCCAGACATATAACCGGCTTGGGAAAAACGCCTGCACCAGTCACAAGCTCGAAGCCAGAGATTTATACGACCTTGTGTTAAAAGACATTCAGGAGCTGGCAAAGACGGCCCTCAAAGATGCGGATGCCTTTTATCAGCGGCTGAGCAGCCGGATGGAACGCAGATATATGGCAGACGCTTCTCAGATGCAGAAAGAGCGTGAGCGACTGGAAGCCAGAAACCGTGAAATCGACGAGATGTTCCTGAACCTTTATACCGATAAAGCGAAAGGGATCCTTTCAGAACAGCGGTTTATGAAGCTGACTGCCATTATGGAACATGAGCAGGAAGAAAATCAGCACCGCTTGCAGGAACTGATGCGAATGCTTCAGCAGTCCGATGCTCAGGAAAGTGAAGTCCGCACCTTTATCCGGGAGATTCGGCAGTATGCCACCATTCAGAAATTGGATGAAACGGTGTTAAACCGCCTGATCAGCCGTATTCTGGTGGGTGAAGTCAGGAAAGTTGATGGGAAGAAGGTACAAGAAGTCAGGATTGTTTATAATTTTGTGGGGGAAATAGTATAACAGTAACTATAATCACATCTCAATAAAGCTGTAACACAGAACCCCGACTTCCCTTGAAACGCTATATTCTATGGGAACTCGGGGTTCGGATGTTGTTGTGGTATTTTTTGCTATGACTCGATTTATATAAAAAAGTGAGGAGAATGATAATGCCAGGAGTTACAAAGCACATTTTCAATCATGAAATCTGTGATATTTTATCGATGTTTAATTGTCAAATAAAGACGATAGAGCCTCTTTTACCTAAAGAATATTCAAGCGGTGATATCATAGCGTTATTAAAAGAATTCTATCCGCATGAGTGGCATTCTGTTGAAATCAAGTATGTTTATTATCAAACCAAAGACCGTTATATTAAAAGAAAATTCGGAAAAAACAGATACAACATGAAAGCACCGGAGGTGCTTTTAATGGACGCCTCTCGGTGCAAGAAAATTCTGTCAAAGGAATATCAGCGCATACATTGTAATAACTATACTGAAGAAAGTCGGGTTTTAGCCAGAGAAAATCTTTGGCTAAAAAGAAAACCAAAAATTGAAAAAGTAAACCAAAAGATTGAAAAGGCATTGTCGAAAACTCAGCAAGTGACCCCCTCTTTTATAGATCAGTTAATTGGTTTTTATGAAAGAAAAAATACAAGTCAAAAAGATAGAAGATATATACTATTAGAGCTGAAAAAGTACTATAGTGATAAGATAATCCAGTTCTTTTTCAAATTAAATGATACCGAATTAAATAAACAGCTTCGTTGGGAAGCGTTTTATCACTTGCAGAGTTTTAATTATCAGCCCAGAGCAAGACGACAAAAATATATGCAGGTACACACCAAAAATAAAAAGAGAAAAAAGTTTCTTAAAGAGGTGTACCCGTTTGAAACATATGAAATCCCTCAGAATCCTAATGAACTTGAGTATAGAATAGAAAATTCAAAGGAGCAAAAAATCAAAGAATATGACTATTTTATATCCCATAGCAGTAAGGACAGCACCCATGTCCAGAAATTAATACGGGCTGAGAATCAAGACGGAAAGAACATATTTTGTGACTGGATTAATGATGTTGATTATTTAAAACGACATTTGCTATGCAAAGCCACATTAAAAGTACTCGAAAAACGGATGGAACAATCCAAGGCAATGATTTTTGTTGTATCGGAAAACTCACTCCATTCTATTTGGTGTAAATATGAATTGAATTATTTTACGGAATTAGGAAAGCCGATCTATTGTATTTCTAAAGAAGCTATAGATAGGAACCATTTCCATATTGAAGAAATGAATGATACATGGTTTTTAGATTCTGACTATAAGGCATTGGCTCTAATTGAAGGGGAAAGTATAAATGTGTAAAGGAGTTTTAAATTATGGAAAACAAGTACAAACATATGGATTATATACAGTCCGCAATATCAAGAATGGCATCGAATTCCTTTTACTTAAAAGGCTGGAATGTTACTATCATTGCAGCTATTGTGGCATTATCGTTTAAAGAGAGCGATTGGAGGATATATGCCTGTGCATTGGTTCTAAATGTTGTGTTTTGGTTTTTGGATGCGTATTATTTGAAGCAAGAGAAACTTTTCAGGGAATTATACAATAAGGTTTCACAGATAAGTGATGACAATTTGATTGACTTTTCTATGAATACAAGCGAGTTCAAAGAAAAAGTATCGGCAATTCCATGCATTATGATAAAAAACATCTCGATTACTCCGCTGTATCTTTCGATTTCCGTTGTCTTACTTGTCCTAATTCATATTGTTTGAGGAGGTTATTATGTTTTCAAAATTTAAATTAAATCAAATATTCCTCAAGACCTTTCCAGGCAAGAGAGAATGGTATGAATAAGCCCTTGGAAATATAAAGTCCGTCGCCCCATATATCTACTGTTTCATTTAATGTATTTCTGTCGCCTAAAGTTAGATATATATTTTTACCATCTGTGATACTGATAAAAAATCCCAGTTCTTTCTGTGCAGAAATACAAATAGAAACATTTGGTATGTTGTCAAATGAGAGATAACCAACTAAGTCAGGAACTACATCATTTTTGAAAAGAATATGTTTTAACTCAATTAGTAGTTCAATATTACCTTCAAATTTTTTATATCCATTTTCAGTTGTGTCAATATCATAATGAATCATAACAAGTCCCTCTGCAAATTCCGATTTGTTGATTTGTTCGTAATCATATTTTATCATACAGACTTTAAGAAATCTATTCATTTTCACTTAATTTTCGGAATTTTCGGAATAGTAAGGGCTGCTGCCTGTCAAATTCTTGTGTGTTACTTTACCGCACATGAGCATTTGCACCCGGATTGTCGTTTCCATATCCCTCCAAGAGATTGATAACGCCCCAAATGCCTAAGCCTGCGCCCAGTGCGATAACAAGGGTCTGTAATACGTCGATAGCAGAGTTAAAAAATTCCATAAAGCTCCTTTCTGCCGCAAATACGGCTTGCCCTATAAAAGGGCATAAAAAACGGCGGTCAGTTTTGTAACTGCCGCGGTCATAAGCCCGCCGGATTGTGGCGGGTTCCCCGCGCTGCTTATGTGTCTGCCGCGCGGCGGTATTCAGTTTTTAAGTGTGGGCGTTATGGATTTTCCAGTAGGGGCGCGTATTCTGTAAGTTGTCTGTTTCTTTGTTACTGCGTCAATTCCTCCTTTCTTTTCAGCCGGGAACACACATTTTTCGTCATTCCAAAAGATAGCTCCTACGCTGCATATACTCGGTAACGTAAAGGGTCTGTTCCCCTCCGCGTTCCTGCAAATACTCCCGCAGAGCGTTTTCTGCATTTTCTATCATCTTTGTAAAATAATGTTCACGACGTATATCATCAGTTTTTGTTTTCTGTCTGCTCATAGTGTAACCTCCCGTAAAATCAAAGTTCCCGCCGCACCCGTTTCTGCTCATACAGGGCTTCACACCGTTTCACAAACTGCTGGATAGCTGCCTGCCGTTGCTGTTCCCGTCGCTCGGCAATGAAAACAAGCCCGTTTATGGCTTCTGTGATTTTCTTATCTTTTTTCTTCTGCATACGTCTATTCATGGTCGGTGTCCTCCTGCAAATCTGCTTCGCTGATTTCGTAATAGTCAAAGGGTTCGTCCGGCTTTACAAGGGCGGGTCTGCGCCTTAAATGCTTTTCCATATCAAAGGTATTTTTCTTGTCATAGTCGGAAAGATATTTATAGTTGGGGTGCTTTGTAATGTCATACTTATCAGAGAAGAACGGGCGTACCCCTCGTAGTTGTAAGATACATGTCCCGCCGTCCATGACTGCAATTTCATCTTCGGTCATAAGCTGTTTGCCACAATGTCAAGTGATGAATTCAAAAATGAGCAAAAAAATAACTCCCCTTAACTATAAGGGAAGTTATCTTAAATATATAAATTTACACAGATCTTGAATTAGCCAATCAGAATATCACGCTGCTTAATTATATTTTTTGAAAGGTAAATATAATCCAGTGCACTTTGAAATGACTTCTTGTTTGCTCTCCACTCTTTTGCACAACTTATTAAATCGTACTTAGAGAGAGAAATAAAGTTTCTTAATATTTTGTCAACTTCATATTTGATCCGAAGAGAAGAACTTTCATTGACTGCATCATATGCTCTATGAGAAAATTGCAAAAATTTATCTCTATAACAGTTGATAGGTCGAATTTCGATCATATCAGCTAAAGATAATTCATTATATATCCACGGTGAGGCTGTTCTCTCTTTGCTTATTTCTTCGGCTATTGAAATAGAATTTCCGCTGTTCAAGAAAAAAACAGATTCACACTTATCAATCATTCTGGACAACGCAATGGATAACATCATATGAACATGGCTGGTAGAATAATTTCTTTTGTCATAATCGAAAGATGTACCGTTGCTATGTCTACAATATTTCTCGTCTATTTCTCTCAATAAATCGTTAGAATATCTCCAAAGACAAGAATCTATAAAAGTATTTAAGTTGAGCTCCTTTTTTAAAAAGCCAGCTATAGAAACAGCTAACTTCTCATCGGCATGTGAGTGAGATAAAAATACACTAAATTTTTGCTTTGTTGGGAACCAGCTTTCCTGTAACTTGGTACCATCAATCACTCCATCTATTCCTATAAATTCTTTTAGGCTACTTTGAATGTCAGTTTGTATTTTGGCATAGTATTCTTGCCCTGAAGATTCATATTCCTTGAAGTCCGAATATACAATATCATTTAATTTAAATTATCGAATAAAATAAATTGGATTACTTCAGATGAAGTTCCAGAAGAAGGAAATTTTATATGTTAAAGTTCAATTTCTGGCAACGAACAATCCCAGTTTGTCGAACAGATAGCAAATCCAGCCGAGCCAGTCAACGGCAAGTAAATGGGCTTCGCCCACCGTTGACAGCCCCGCCTGTCTTTGCAAATATGCAGCCAAGAGGACGATAGCCCAAAGTGCTACCACTCTCTTTTCATACAACAACTGAATATCCCGCCACCCCACAGCGGCGCATGAAGCAGTAAATCCGAAAACGGTTGTTACTTTTTTCACACAGCGGACAAAACGCAGCTTCCGAGCTGCCGGAAAGTTGTGTTTTTGCTACGATGAAATTTTTTTGTGGGGGGGAGGGATATTATATTTTCGCCAAAAGAGCCGATTATATTTATAAAGAATATTATTGTTTGGTAAGTTTCTGACAATGACGAATGGAAAAAAGATGATTGCCTATGAGTCTATGGTACTATCCTTGTTAAGATGATAGCAAATATGCAAACAACAATCTTAAATTACATTGAAAGGAGTTACAATTATGAAAAAGCGTATAACATCACTTTGTCTAATAGTATTGATGCTGTGTGCCATGTGTGGTACATCTGTATTTGCTGCTGAACTTCCCTCTGAAAATATGATTAGCCCGATGTATCTCCATAGTGATTACTTCACTGGCGGAACTGGGACGATGAATAGCATAGCTGGCTCTCAGTCCAAAATCTTCAATGCTTCCTCTGGAAGCATCTCAGCTAATGCTCGTGTAACAAATGTGGAATTAAATGTTACTGTAAGTAGGGGGAGCATCCCATTTTATATCGTTGTTGAATCCCCGAATGGTTATCAGGCAGAACGATATATAAGCACCAGTGGTAAGGTTGAATTTGATGAGTTTAACGATTTTTACCCGAAAGGCACTTGGAAAATATATATCTATAATCGTGGTTCTGCATTCACAGATGTTTCTACAGCAACAGCCCGTATAACTGCAAACTATGGTTATGACAGCTATTCTTAAAACAGGGTTTATTGTTATTTGGAGGTGTTCTTATGACGATTACAGGAATGACACGATTTGTGCAACAAAATTATAAGGTTCAAAATTCGCACTTAACCTCTAAACTTCCAAATGGCTCTTTGCCGCCAAAGGGGCATGTTAACCCATATTGTCCGGAGGGAATGGATATTACAGGTCGAACGGATTTTCGCCGCATTGTCCCTGTTGACGAGGGCGTTGCAAATAAAATAAAATCTTTGGTGTTTGAGAGTATGGAAAAGAACTGCGGCATGAGTGATGGAGAGATTGAAAGCGAAATCATAAAGAATTATGTTATGTCATTGCCACCCGAAGAACGAGCTGCCGCTGGGTGGACATTAAATCAGATTAGTCTGCAAGAGGCTGACCGATTGGGAGAATATGTACATCAGCGAGACCCCTCATGGAATTGGGGAAAGCCAGTCAAGCCCGGTATCTTAGATGACTACAAATCAGGCATGAATATACTAATATGATGTAGTTGTAATAGTAATATTGCAACTTTCCATTTGTAGAGGGGTAGCCCAAAGTGCTCCCCCTCTCTTATTATTTACAACTGAATAACCGCCGCCCCGTAGCGGCACACGAAGCAGTAAATCCGAAAAAGATTTGCTGCTTTTTTTGCGCCCGTTTTTGGCAAATCGGGAAAGTGTCAGTACTGATAAGTGAACAGAGGGAAATTCCCGTTTTCTATCAAGCAGCGGGCAGAACGCAGCTTCCCAAACGCCTTATTGTCGGGAAAGACTAAACCGCCGGAAAAGTTTCTGCCGGAAAGTCCGTCATTTTCGCCTTTTGTGGGTTTGTAGGGAATGAAAGGAAAAATATCGCTGTCAGAAGTTGGCACAGTTCCCGCCTGCGGCACTAAGGAGATTGAACCCAGCCGGACACAGCGGAAAGCGGCAGTTTCTTAGAGCAAGTTTCTACCACAGTACCAAAATTCGCTTCCTGCTCATTTTGTCCCTGCGGGAAACTTGTTGGGGAGTGCCTTCCCCAAACCCTGCTTATGCGGCGTATGCCAACATTACTGCCGCTCCCATGCGGCAACAGAAAGGAGGTCTTGCACCATGCGAAAGAGATATAACACGCCCCACCGCAGCCATGTCATCAAAACACGTCTGTCTGATGAAGAATACGCCGACTTCACAAAGCGGCTTGCCCCTTATGGTATCAGCCAGTCGGAGTTTTTGCGGCAGGCAATCCGGCGGGCAGCCATACGCCCCGTTATCCATGTGTCGGCGGTCAATGATGAACTGCTTTCCGCTGTCGGGAAGCTGGCTGCGGAGTATGGGAAAATCGGCGGCAACTTAAATCAGATTGCCCGCTGCTTAAACGAATACGGCGCACCCTATCCCCAGCTTGCAAAGGAACTAAGGGGGACGGCGGCGGAACTGGCAGCCCTCAAGTATGAAGTCTTGCAGAAAGTAGGTGGAGCGGTTGGCGATACTCAAACATTTCAGCTCTAAAAATGCAGACTACGGGGCAGCCGAAAAGTATCTGCTGTTCCAGCATGACGAGTTTACCATGAAGCCCGTCCTTGATGAAAACGGGCGGCTGATACCGAGGGAGGATTACCGTATTTCTTCCCTTAACTGCGGGGGCGACGATTTCGCTGTTGCTTGTATGCGGGCAAATCTCCGCTATGGAAAAAACCAAAAACGGGAGGACGTAAAGAGCCACCACTATATCATCAGCTTCGACCCAAGGGACGGCGCAGACAACGGCTTGACACCCGACCGGGCGCAGGCGTTGGGCGAGGAATTTTGCCGGGAACACTTTCCCGGACACCAAGCCCTTGTCTGTACCCACCCGGACGGGCATAACGGCAGCGGAAACATTCATGTGCATATCGTTATCAATTCCCTGCGGATAGAGGAAGTTCCGTTCCTGCCCTACATGGAACGACCCGCCGACACAAGGGAGGGCTGCAAGCACCGCTGTACGGACACCGCCCTGCGCCATTTCAAAGCCGAGGTCATGGAGATGTGCCACCGGGAGGGGCTTTACCAAATCGACCTCCTAAACGGCAGTAAGAACCGCATAACAGACCGGGAATACCGGGCGCAGAAAAAGGGGCAGCTTGCCCTTGATAGAGAGAACGCCGCCCTTGCCGCCGGGAGACAGCCACCGAAAGCCACCAAGTTTGAAACGGACAAAGAAATGCTGCGCCGGACAATCCGGCAGGCTCTTTCCCACGCTTCCAGCTTTGACGAGTTTTCTTCCCTGCTTTTGCGGGAGGGCGTGACCGTCAAGGAGAGCCGGGGGCGACTGTCCTATCTTTCGCCGGACAGAACCAAGCCCATTACTGCCCGGAAGCTGGGGGACGATTTTGACCGTACCGCTGTCCTTGCTATGACAGATAACAGAGGGGGAAAACACGCACCCCGCCGCCCGGACTGCGTGACCGAGGTACGCATGGGAAACACCGTCCTTGTGGTTTCCGGCTACTTCAAGGAGGACACCACCGCTACCGCCGCCGACAAGATGATGAAAGTGCTGGAAGCAGAAAGCAGCCTGCCCGGAAGCAGGCGGGAAGCCCCACAAGAAAAACTGGCGTTTTGACAGCGCATAAGGAAGCATTTTGACACGTTTGCCGCTATACAGACAGCCGCCCCATGTGGTACAATCAAGGTACGGAATAGTGGGGCTGGCTGTCGGAAACGGAGGAATTTATGTTAAGACAGACCACCCGGCAACTCATTACCGCCCTTTACCCAAGACTGTCCCATGAGGACGAACTGCAAGGCGAAAGCAATTCCATTTCCAACCAAAAGCGGATTTTGGAAACCTACGCCAAGCAGAACGGCTTTACGAACCTGCGCTGGTACACCGACGACGGTTATTCCGGTGCAAACTTTCAAAGACCCGGATTTCAAGCCATGCTTGCAGACATTGAAGCCGGGAAAGTCGGCACAGTCATTGTCAAGGATATGTCCCGGTTAGGGCGAAACTACTTACAAGTGGGAATGTACACCGAAATGATTTTCCCACAGAAAAACGTCCGTTTTATTGCTATCAATGACGGCGTGGACAGTGCGCAGGGGGAAAATGATTTTGCCCCGTTGCGGAACATTTTTAACGAATGGCTGGTGAGGGACACGAGCAAGAAAATCAAGGCAGTGAAACGCTCTAAGGGCATGAGCGGAAAGCCCATCACAAGCAAGCCCGTCTATGGCTACCTCATGGACGAGGACGAAAACTTTATCATTGACGAGGAAGCCGCCCCGGTGGTACGGCAGATTTACAGCCTCTGCCTTGCCGGGAATGGTCCGACCAAGATAGCCCGTATGCTTACAGAGCAGCAAATTCCCACGCCGGGGACGCTGGAATACCGCAGGACGGGAAGCACCCGCCGCTACCACCCTGGCTATGAGTGCAAGTGGGCGACTAATACAGTGGTTCATCTGCTGGAAAACCGGGAATATACGGGCTGCCTTGTGAATTTCAAGACGGACAAGGTTTCCTACAAGCTGAAACACAGCATAGAAAATCCCCCGGAAAAGCAAGTGATTTTTGAGAACCACCATGAGCCTATCATTGACCGGGAAACATGGGAACGGGTGCAGGAGTTACGCAAACAGAGGAAACGCCCCAACCGCTATGATGAAGTGGGCTTGTTTTCCGGCATACTCTTTTGTGCAGACTGCGGCAGCGTCATGTACCAGCAGCGGTATCAGACGGACAAGCGCAGGCAGGACTGTTATATCTGCGGCAGCTACAAGAAACGGACAAGGGACTGTACGGCGCACTTTATCCGCACCGACCTTTTGACCGCCGGAGTGACCGAAAACCTTAGAAAGATTACCAGCTATGCGGCAAAGCATGAAGCCCGGTTTATGAAGCTGCTTGTGGAGCAGAACGAGGACGGGGGCAGACGCAGGAACGCCGCCAAGAAAAAGGAACTGGAAACGGCAGAAAAGCGTATCAGTGAACTGTCCGCTATCTTCAAGCGGCTGTATGAGGACAGCGTGACCGGACGCATATCAGACGAGCGTTTTTCGGAACTGTCGGCAGACTATGAAGCCGAGCAGAAAGAACTAAAAGAACGTGTCGCCGGATTGCAGGAAGAACTTTCCAAAGCGCAGGAAGCCACCGAAAATGCAGAAAAATTTATGAAAGTGGTTCGTAAACATACCAGTTTTGAAGAACTTACCCCCACTCTGCTGCGGGAGTTTGTGGAGAAAATCGTTATCCATGAAAGCGTTGCCCTTGACGGGAAACGCCGGGGAAAGTTACGCAGACAAGAAATCGAAATCTATTATTCTTTTGTCGGCAAGGTAGAATTGCCCGACTAATGCCCGCCCTGTCCGGTTCTCTTACCGGATAGGAACGGCAAAATTTTTTACACTTCTTTTACTTCTTTATCTCACATGAGTAAAATCACAAGGCATTAAGCAGGTCATGGCTAATTAGAGGTAATCAAAAGAGGAAAGGAAAAGCACAATCCAGACGGAACCGGCGATACCGTCAAGAAATATTTGTGAGTTAGCAAGAAACCTGATATAATGGGGGTAAGCGCCCATCCGGGGCAGAAAGGCAGGGAGAAAAATGCACATCAGCTACAAACCGCTCTGGCACACACTGATAGAGCGCAACATGAGGAAAGAAGATTTAAGGCTTGCCGCTGGCCTGACCACAAATATGATTGCCAATATGGGCAAAGAAGGGAAACACATCAGCATGGACACGCTGGCACGAATCTGCGAAACGCTGGATTGTGGCATTATGGACGTGATTGAACTGGCCAGTGACGAGCCTTCCGCTACAGGAGGGAACGATAATGGAAAAACTGAAAGAAAGAATTACAGAGAACGGCATTGATTATGTTCTGGTAGGCGATTATTATATCCCAGACTTGAAACTGCCGGAGGAAAACCGCCCTATCGGACGCTATGGGCGGCTGCACCGGGAATATCTCAAACAGGAGCATCCGGCACGGTACAGTTCCCTTATCCTGACAGGGAAATTATGGACGTACCTTGCCGACCTGAACGAGCAGGCGGAGGAACGGCTGGACTTAATCATAGAGCAGATGAAAGCCGCCGAAGGAGTGACCGAGGAACTGAAAGCCCGGAACCAGCTTGAATGGGTGAGGCGAATGAACAATATCCGCAACCGGGCGGAGGAAATCATAAACAGCGAGTTGATTTATATTTGATTGGATATGCAAAGGCCAGCCGATTACCGGCTGGTCTTTCTAATCTTCCCTGCGCTCCAATACCGCCCGAATCATGGCAGCGGCGATTTCCTGCTGGCTGGGCGATGTGCTTTCCCACAACGCTGCCAGTTCCCGTATTTCACTGACCTCATTATCTTCCAGCGCATCCCGCAGCAGATAATCCGGGGAAATTTTCAGTGCGTTGCAGATATTGATAAATACAGGCAGGCTGGGAACCTTTGTCCCGCCTTCAATCTGCCGGAGATAGGTTGCGTTTATACTGCATAATTCTGAAAGCCTGTCAGCCGTGAATCCCCGGTCTTTCCTCACCATGTTGATACGTTTGCCCAATCCTTTTGTTTCCATAATGCCCACCCATTTCATAAGCTATTAGCATTTATTTTGTTCACTTTTAGACTAAAAAACTATATAGAGAAGGCAAACTTTGAAGATACCGGATTCAGCTACACGCTCTCTCTTATATCCGGAAAACACAAAATGGTTATTCTGTATTGTCTCATGGAGTTCGAGGTCGTGCAGTTCAATGAACTGAAACGGTATTTAAAAAATATTTCCGACAAAACACTCAGCACGAACCTGAAAGGATTGGAAGCCGATCATCTGATCGTAAGAACAGAATACCCGCAGATTCCGCCTAAGGTAGAATACCGTCTCAGCGACAGGGGAAAATCTCTGATGGTTGTCTTAGACCAGCTTTGTGTTTGGGGAGAAAATAATAGATCGGCCAATCGGTAACCAAAATCCGGTTTTTCAGGCTGCTGCGGATATCCCGCCTCGCTCTTTTAACGAAGGGGGCCATATTCCGAAGCAGCCAAAAGAGGGATCGGCAGCTTGTTTTACACGCATTTAACATTCGCCCCCTTGACGGCGCAGCCTTTTGTTCGCATAATAGAAGTAAAAAAACACACTCCCGAAAGGAGCACCGACATGAACCAAGAACAACTGGAAATCCTCCGCTCGAAAAAGGGCTTTATCTGCGATATGGACGGCGTGATCTATCACGGCAACCGCCTGCTGGCAGGCGTACCCGCCTTTGTTGACTGGCTGCAGCGGGAAAATAAAAGCTTTCTGTTTTTGACCAACTCCTCCGAGCGTTCGCCGCTCGAGCTGCAGCAAAAGCTCGCCCGCATGGGGCTGGAGATCGGCGAGGAGCATTTCTACACCTCTGCCCTTGCCACAGCCAAATTTGTTGCCGGCCAAAAGCCCGGCGCGTCCGCCTATGTGATCGGCGCCCCCGGTCTGGTCGGCGCACTGTATGAAGCCGGCATCGTGATGAATGACGTCGATCCCGATTATGTCATCGCAGGCGAAACCAACACCTATAACTACCAGACCATTCTCAAAGCGGTCGATCTGGTCAACAAGGGCGCCCGGCTGATCGCCACCAACTCGGATCTGACCGGCCCCTCCGAGCAAGGCATCATCCCCGCGTGCCGTGCGCTGGTCTCCCCCATTGAGCTGGCAACCGGCAAGCAGGCCTATTACGTCGGCAAGCCCAATCCGCTGATGATGCGCACCGGTCTGCGCCTGCTGGGCGTGCATTCGCACGAGGCCGTTATGGTAGGCGACCGGATGGACACCGATATTGTCGCCGGCATTGAAACCGGTCTGGACACCGTACTGGTGCTCTCCGGCTGCACCACCCGCGCCGAAGTGGAAAATTATGCCTACCGTCCGCATCACATCCTGAACGGCGTGGGCGAGATCCCGCCGCAGAACTGACCGCTGATCCCCCATCCGCTGTCTTTCCGCGCAAAGCGGCTGTAAAAATTTATATTTTTTGAAAGTCTCCGCCGCATCCGTGATTCGGATGCGGTTTTATTTTTGTCCGCTTATGTATATTTTCCTGCACAGCGGCCATACTGGCAGCAACGGAGGTATAGGGACATGAAACAATATCAATCCAAACATACCGCGGTGCTTTCCTCCCGCGGCTTTTACACCATTCTGACCGTCTGTGCACTGATCATTGCTGCATCCGCTTGGGTGCTCTGGTCCACCGCAACCGCACCCAAAGCAGATTCCACCGCCGATGCGCCCGCCATCACCCCAGCCGAGCAGCTGCCCGACCTGCACGTGGACACACCCGTGCTGCACGAAGAAGAAGCTGCTGCCCCGGAAAACAAAACGCAGGACAGCGGCGCGTCCGACGCAGCCGATACAGACAGCGCCGCCCCCGCCCCATCCCCCACGGTGACGGTATCCGCGCCGGTCTTCGTGCGTCCGGTATCCGGCAACGTAATCGCCCCATTTTCCGGGGATGAGCTGCTGTTCCAGCCTACCTTCGGCGACTGGCGTGTGCATACCGGCACCGACTTTGCCGCTGAAGCGGGCGACAGTGTGCTCGCCCTGACCGACGGTACGGTGCGCGATGTATCCGAAAACGGCCTGTACGGCACCTGCGTCACGCTGGCACACGATGCCGACCTGACCACAACCTACTGCGGCCTGACCGATGTGCGCGTTACTGCCGGTCAGGCAGTTGCAGCCGGTGAAGCCATCGGCGCCGTTGCGCAAACGATTGACGCGGAAGCCGCGCTCGGCCCCCATCTGCATGTAGAAGCCATGCGCGCCGACACTGCGGTTGATGTGCTGGAACTGCTGGGTGAAAGCGAAACCGAATAAAAAACACACAGCCATGCGGTGTCTCAGTCCGCATGGCTGTGTGTCTATTCGGCAGACGGCAATGTCTCTGCCGTCTGCGGCTGTATGGTATAGTTGCCGGTCAGGCCGCCGCCCGCCACCGTGATGATCCGATCCGCCAGCAGGAAATTGATTTCTCCGTCCGCCGATTTTGCCGTATATCCCGCCACCGATGCCGTCCCCGCCGTGCCGTCCGAAAACGCATAAGCAATCGTCTGCTCGTCTGTCTGCGTGATCTCAAGCGTCCGCTGCACCGGCCCGGCATATACACCCGGCCAGCCGTGCGGCTGTCCTGTCGGGAACGCGGACAGCGCTTCGAGCACGCCATCCCCCAGATAGTGATAGGCTTCTCCGGTTACGCAGTCCACCG
Organism: Agathobaculum desmolans ATCC 43058; assembly: GCF_000701665.1. Classification (GTDB taxonomy): domain Bacteria; phylum Bacillota; class Clostridia; order Oscillospirales; family Butyricicoccaceae; genus Agathobaculum; species Agathobaculum desmolans. The sequence goes on from NZ_JNJN01000020.1 coordinate 18,989, forward strand.
CCAGCTTGCCGGCTTCTCCGCCTGCGGCATCCCGCACTGCAAACACATAGTAATCATGTGCCGCCGCACCGTCCCCCACAGAAAGTGTGTCCTCCGTCCGTGCAGCGGTATAGCCGTACTCCTCCAGCAGGGCTGCGATCTGCGTTTCCGCCTGCTCTGCCGCAATCACAGGCTCCTGCTGCTGTGCCAGCAGTCCTGCCTGCTCTGCACGCTCCAGTGCCTGCTGCTGCGCATTGGCCTGCGCCGCTTCCTCCGCCGCCGTTTCTTCCGGTCCTGTTCCCGGTGTGCAGCCGGTCAACAACAAAAAACAGAGCGCCGCAAACGCCGCTGATCGTTTCATCCGTCTGATCTTCCTTTCCCTTTCGTCATGCGATAAGACGGCGCCGCTGTCTGCGGCGCCGTCTTTATCATACCGTATTCGGCAGGAAAAAGCAACGGTCACTTATCGGCTATCACTGAATTTCCTCTTGCTTTTTCTGCATTTTCCGCCATCCGCGCGGTTTTTTCGGCCGGTTGAACCGCGATTTGAGCCATTCCGCAAAGCTGTCCACCAGCGAATAATACACCGGGGTGATAAGCAGCGTTGCCACGGTCGAAATAACCATACCGGTCATCATCACAATGCCCATCGGCCGCATCATTTCCGCGCCTTCCCCGCCGGAAAACACCATCGGCACCAAACCGAGGATGGTAGTCAGCGCAGTCATCAGCACCGGACGCACGCGCCGCGGACAGGCGTTCAGGATCGCAGTGTTCTTATCCTCGCCGCGCTCCCGCCGCTGTAAAATATAGTCGATCAATACGATGGACGAGTTTACCACCGTGCCCGCCAGAATGATGACCGCCAGCAGCGCAACCATCGAAACCTTATTCCCGGTCGGCCACAGCAGCAGCAGCGAGCCCAGCAGGCCGATCGGCAGGATCAGCATGATCGCCACCGGCAGGGCAAACGAGTTGAACTGGCTTGCCAAAATGAAATATACCAGCAGGATCGCCACCGCCAGCGCCGTCATCAGCGAGCGGGTCGTTTCCGCAATACTGGAAGCCGCCGTATCGCCGTCCGCCACTTCCACACCCTCGGGCAGGACGTAGCCATCCAGATATTCCGCCACAGTCTGCGTAATGCCCACGCTGTCACCCGATTCGCTTTCACCTGTGATGGTTACCGTTTCGTACTGGTTCTGCCGCGTGATCGACTGCGGAGACAGTTCGGTATACACATCCGCCACCACGGAAAGCGGCACAGTGCCGCCCATCGGCGAGGGCAGCTGCAAGGATTTGAGCGCATCCAGATCCTGCGTCAGGGTTTTGTCACCCGAAACGGTCACGTCGTACTCCTCGCCGCCCATGCGCAGCGTGGTCGCCGTTGTACCGGTCAGCTCACCGCGCACGAGCGAACCGATCGAAGCCGCCGTCAGTCCAAAGCGCGATGCATTCTCGCGATTGATCTTGACCGCCACGCGGGGTACCTGATCGCCAGCAGACGATTCCACATTGATCACATCGGGCAGCGCCTCGATCCCGCGGGACAGATCAGCCGCCGTCTGCGCCAACTGGTCATAATCCTTGCCCGAAAGCTCGATGCTGATATCCGCTCCGCTGTCCATCACCATCATGCCGGCATCCGTCACCGTCAGCTCACAGCCGGCGATATCTGCCAGATCACGGCGCAGCTGCGCCGCCACCTCAGCCGAGGAACGGTCGCGCTCCCCTATGTCCTTCAGCATAATGGTCACACTGGCGCCCGATGTGCTTGACATGATCGAGTTCGAGCTTCCGGTGCTGTAATACACCATATCGATCTCAGGAATCGTCCGCTCGGCAATGGAAACAATGCGATCCTGAATGGCAGCAGTCTCCTCCATGGTCGATCCGCTCGGCATACCGACCGACACATCGATCTGCCCCTGATCCATCTCCGGCAGCAGCTCGCTGCCCGCCAGCGCAATACTCACGATGGCAACCACACAGATCACAGCAGTGGCCGCCACGCCGATCCAGCGCCGCGTGATAAACACACGCAGCAGTTTTTTATAAGTACGCGCCGCCGGCTTGTCGCCCATCACCTGCTCCCGCGTACCCGGCGCACTCGCCGATATCCGGTGGATACCGCCGCGGTCGAGCAGGATATAGCACAAAAGCGGCACCAGTGTCAGCGAAATAATAAGGGAGGACGAAAGCAGCGCTGCAATCGTGATGCAGAACTCCTTGAACATCATGCCCGTCATACCGCCCGACAGACCGATCGGCAGAAAGACCGCTACCGTCGTCAGCGTCGAAGCCGTTACCGACAGCACTACCTCCCGGGTGCCCTTCACACAGGCATCCCATCGGCTGTATCCGTCCGCCCGGTAGTGGAAGATGTTTTCCAGCACTACGATCGAATTATCCACAATCATGCCGACGCCCAGCGTGATGCCGCCCAGCGACATCATATTGAGCGTAATATCCATGGCAAACATGAGCAGGAACGTGAACAGGATACAGCACGGCATGGCGATTGACAGCGCCAGCGTTGCACCGAAATCACGCAGGAACACCAACAGTACGATCGCCGCGAACAAAACACCCATCCAAATGTTAGATACCGCGTTGTCCACCGTCATGTTGATATAATCCGACTGATCCATCACCAGATCCCACTCGAGCGTGCTGTTTCCCGCCGTCAGGCGGGACAGCGTCTCCTTGGCGCGCTCGGCAATCTCCGCCGTGTTGGATCCGGACTGCTTGTTGACCGACAAGATCAGGCACTCCTCACCGTTGACCTTTGCCAGTGCATCCCGGTCCTTGGGGCGCATGGAAATATCCGCGATCTGGCTCAGACGCACCGTACCGCCTGCCGGCAGCGCGATCAAAGCGTTTTTTACATCCTCAACCGACTGGTACTCGCCGTCCGTGCGCACGGTCAGCGTCTGCGAGCCGCTGTCCAGTTCACCGCCGGGCACCGTCATATTATCCGCACCCAGCTGCTGCGTAACGGCGGACACCGTCAGATTATAGCCCTTGAGCCGAGCCGCATCGGTCTGCACGGCGATTTCTTCCTCATAGCCGCCCGACAGATCCACCGAGGCCACCCCGTCCAGACGTTCGAGCGCAGGTGCCAGTTCATCTTCCGCCACGGACTGCAGCCGTGCCAGATCACTGCCGCGCAGTGCCGCCATGATGACCGGCATGGAATCCACGTCGATCGACATGACCGTCGGGTCGGCGGCGTCCTCCGGCAGCATGGATTTGTACATATCCACCTTATCGCGCATATCGGTCATGGTCTCATCCAGATCGACACCATATTCGAACTGCGCCACGACCATGGACATATTTTCCGCCGAGGTCGAGGTCAGGCTTTCCAGCCCTGCCAGCCCCGCGCACGCAGCCTCCAGCGGTTCGGTCACCTGATGTTCAATATCCTCGGGTCCCGCACCCGCATAGGTCGAATAGACAATCGCCACCGGCAGTTCCATATCCGGCATCAACGCCAACGGCAGCGACTGGAAACAGTACACGCCGAATACAGCGATCAGGATATAGGCCAGGATGGTCATAACATGGTGTTTAATACAGGTTTCAGCTATTTTCATCCGGGGTCAGCCCTCCCCGTCTGCAGATGTACCTGCACCGTCCACCACACGCACCGCAGCGCCGTCCGACAGGTAGGACTGCCCCTTGATGACCACCCGCTCCCCTGCCGTCAGGCCGGACAGGATCTCCGTGCTGGTTTTGCTGACAAGGCCGGTTTCTACGGTCACGCGGCGCGCTGCCTCGCCGGCTTCATCCACCACGAACACATACCGCTCCTCCTCCGCACCGGTCAGCACCGCCTCAGTCGGCACTGAAATCGTATTCTCACGCCGGTTGGTATAAAAGGTTACGGTTGCAAACGCGCCGATCGGCGGCAGCACCCCTGCGGGCAAACCAACCGATACATCATACAAACTGGTTTGGAAATTCGCTGCGGCAGGCAGTTCGGTGATCGTTCCCTGCACCGGCTCATCCGACACTGAGGAGACCAGTACGCTGGCCTTATCCCCGTTTTGCAGGTTCATATAAACATCCTCCGCCACCGAAGCCTGCACCTCTACCTTTCCGCCCTCCGCAATGATCACGCCCGGCTGCGCCGAAGCCGCCATGCCGCCGCGCACCAGATTAACTGTTGTCACCGTGCCCGAACAGGGCGCTTTGACTGTGCCGAGCGAGGCCTGCGTTGTTACCTGATCCATCGAAGCACGGATCTGCGCCAGCGAAGCCGCCTGCTGCGCCTGTGCCTGCGCCACACCGGCCTTTGCCTGCGCCAGCCCCTGCTTCGCCTTGGTCACATCCTGCGGCGCGGCGGCGCCGGCCTCCAGCAGTGCCTCGGCGTTTGCCACAGCCTGTTCTGCCTGCGTCACACCGATCTGCGCAGATTCGATCGCCCGATCGGTTGCTGCCTTGGTAGCATTGTAGGATTCCTGCAGCGCGCCCATCCCCGAGGTTACCGTGGCGGTATCCACGGTGAACAGTGTTTGTCCTTTGGCAACCTGATCCCCCGCCTTGACCGACAGCGTCAGCACCTGTCCCGCCAGCATAGGGAACACCTGCACCTCGCTGACCGCCACGACCTTACCGGTCACGGAGTATTCCGCGCTCATCGGCCCGGAAGCTGCTTCGGTCACTTCCACCGCCGTGCCGGACGGCGTTTGCTCTTCGGTTTCCTCTTCCCTGCCGCAGCCCGTGCCAAGCAGCATAACACCTGCAAGGGCAGCAGCCAACATACGTTTCCGCTTCATGCGATCCTCCATTGGTTTGATCCGTTGATCGTTCTGGTCAGGCAGCAGCCATAACACCGCGTTTAGCCCAGTCATAGTGTCCCATCGCCGTGCGCAAAGCATGCTCCGCTGCCGCTGCTGTCTCCTGTGCGGCAGCATAAGTATCCTGTGCATCGGCAAATGCCATGCGCGAGGTCATGCCGAGCTGATACTGCACCTCAGCCACATGGAAGGTCTTTCCTGCCAGTGCCAAATCGGCCTGCGCCGCCTCCCATGCAGTGTTTTTCTGCTGTACGTCCTGATACAGCTTGCGGAAGGCGGCGGACGCGTTCTGTTTTTCCGCTTCCAGCGTGATCTTTGCCGCATCATATGCATGCAGGCTGTTGGTTACGCCGTCCGCGTAATCATCCGAAGCCTGTTCCGCCGCATCCTGCTTGGACCAGACCGCATAGCTGTTTTGCAGCATTCCGGCAAGATCCTTTGCATAATCCGGCGCGGCCTGCCCCCGCGCCAAGGCGGGCAGCGGCTGCAGCGCCAGCTCGGTTCCCGCAGGATAGCCGCACTGGATCGCCAGCATATCACGCAGGCTGTCATACTGTGTCCTCAGGCTTTTCTGCTCGGCCAGCAGGGTCTCGCGCTGTGCCTCCAGTGCTTTCTGCTCGTTGACCGCCGTCATGCCGATTGACACCTGCACCTGTACCGCCGCCAAATTGCGGTCGATCTGCGCCAGCCCCCGCGCTGCCTGCGCCAGCGTGTCTTCCATTCCCTTAAGCGTAATGTAATTGTCCTGCGCTTCCATGCAGATCAAACCGGCAGCGTGATCCATCTGCCGTTTGACCCGCTCCACCGTTTTCTCCTGCTGCTCCTCCGCCCGGTCCTCCTGCTCTTCCAGCGCATCGTAGCTGCTCTGCGCCGCAGCAAGGCTGGCCTGCAATGTTTTTAACTGTGCTGTAAGCGTTGCCCGAAGCGCCTCATCCTGTAACCCCTCAATGGTCTTTTCCAGCGCATGGATCTGCGTGCGGTACCCGTCAATCTGGCTGCTCAGCGCGATGTACTGTTCCAGATAGGCCGCGCCTGCGTCCGCCGCTTCCTCTCCCTTAACCGTGCTGTTATTAGCCTTAATGGAAACATTGCGCTCGCGCACGGTCTTTTCCAACCCTTCAAAGGTCAGGCTGACCGACGCGTTCTGCTGTGCCGCATCTGTCTGGCCTGACGGCACTGCGGCGGCCGCGTACGCCGGTGTGCACAGCAGCAGCGCGCACAATCCGGCGGCGATCATTCGTTTCATGGTATGCTCCTTTCTCATCCGGCGGCGGATACCAGACCCTGCCGTCCCCACTGGTACTGCTGATACGCAGTGAGCAGTTCAAGTTCCGCGGTTTCAACCGCCTGTGCGGCGCTTGCCGCCTCATCCTGCGCCTGCTGATACGCCAAACGGGAGATCATCCCCTGCCGGTACTTGACTTCACTCGTATGCAGCGTGCGCGCTGCCTGCTCCGCTGCCGTGCGGGCTGCCTGCACGGCAGTCTTTTTATCCTGCACCGTACGGAACAGTGTTGTAAATCTGGCGCGAAGCTCTTCCTGCGCGGCATCGAGCGCCGCTTCCGCCGCCTGCACTGCGTGCACCGTGCTTTCTATATCCTTATCATATGTATTCTGCGCCTGCCGCAGCGCATCCCGCTTCTGCCACACGATAAAGCTGCTTTTCCGCGCCGCTGCCAGATCCTTTTCCAGATCCATCGCCCGCAGCTCCGCTTCACTCACCTTCCCGAGCGCAGCCGGCAGCACCGCCGAGGCGGCATCCATGCCGCACAACAGCGCCAAGCTGTTGCCCAACGTTTCGATCTGTCCGTCCAGCATATCCGCATTCATCGCCAGATTGTCCCGCTGACGGCGTGCCGTTTCCACCTGCAGGGCGCCGGCCATGCCGATCTGCTGCTGTACCTCCAGCACTGCCATGCTTTGGTCTACCGCAGCGAGCTGCCGGTCAAGCTGTTCTCCGGTGTATTGCAGGCTGCGGATGGTCAGCAGCAGGGTCTGCGCCCCCTGTGTTATCTGATCGGCCACATAGTCCGCCTGCTTTTCCAACTGATATACTGCATCCTCGATTTGGCTGACCGCCGCCTGCTCCTGTGCAGGCAGGCCGTCCCGCACCTGCTCCAACCCGGCAGACTGCGCGGTCAGCAGGGCAATATGCGCCTGATAGACCGCTTTCAGGTCGGCCTGATCCTTTCCGGCCGCTTCCATCGCCTGTTCCAGCCCGCCGATCAGGCTTTGATACATGGCGATCTGGGCACCCAGCATCACTCCCTGCTGCGCAAACTGCGCGGATACCGCGGAAGCAGTATCGATCCCCGCTGCGGTCTTGCGCAGCGCCTGCACCGTGGGGTTATTCTTTTCCACCGCAGCGGCCACACCGCGCAGCCCCATCTCACGAACGGTCAGCGCAGCCGGTCCGGCCGCCGGTTCCGGCTGCTGTGCCGCGCCTGCCGGCATCACTGCGGACACGCACAGCACAGCGCCCAGCAATGCCGCAATCATGGTTTTTTTCATTCTGCTCGTCTCCTTCTGCACATTACAGCAGCTCCCGCGTGATAATGCTCGTATGGATATACTCAATGCTGCGCTGCGGCGGCTCTCCGGTACGCAAGGCATGAGCCAGCACCTCGATCGCGCGGGTGGTCTGTGCGGAAAAGTCCTGATCGATGATAAAGTCCAGCTTTCCGTTCTCCAGATACTGGCGTGCATACGGTGTCAGATCGTGGCAGACCACATGGATCGAACGGCTTGGCTTGGCCCGATCGAGCGCATCCATACAGCCGCGCACGGATTCATTCGCCATATAAATACCGCGCAGCCGCGGATTATGCCGCACCTGCTGCAGCACACTGTCATAGGTCAGGTCATACTGCTCCACGCTTTCGATTACCTGCGCGTTAACGCTGCCGTCAAAGATCTCATGCAGCCGGTCAAGGAAACCGCGCACCCGCAGCCCATGCGCGGTAAACTCCCGGTTGCCGGTTACGACCAGCACCTCGCCATCCGCCACGTAGGGTGCCAGCAGCCCGGCTGCGACCCGGCCCGATTTGACCATATCCTGCCCGATATGATACAGGCGCCGGCTCTGGTAAACATCCGAATCACAGGTCACCACCGGGATCCCCGCCTGCACCAACCGGTCGATCTCCTCGCTCATGGCAAGGGTATCGGGCGCGGTAAGGATCAAACCGTCGATCCCGCGCTCCTCCAGCCGGCCGATCGCCTCAAAATACGAGCGGTGCGAGCGGTTTTTCAGTTCTTCCACCAGCACGGTCACATCGTTCAGTCCGCGGTTATGCACCGCAACCCGAATCCCTTCCCGCATACGCCGGATAAAAAACGCCTCCCAGCTCGGCAGAATCACGCCGATGCGGTAAGCCGCGCGTCCCGCACGTGCGGTCTGCCGCTGTGAGGGTGTTTTATAACCGTATTCATTTATCATTTTCTGCACCCGCTCACGCACTTCCGGTGCAACATTCGGACGCCCGTTTACGACCCGATCCACCGTTCCGCGCGAAACCCCGCACTGATCCGCAATCCACTGTGCAGTTACCTTCATAATGCGTTCCCCTTTGCACATTCCGCGGCGACACTCCGCCATAATACAGTACATATATTATCACAGCACACACGGCTGCACAAGCCGCTACCGTCAATTTAGACACCTGCGACAGATCTGTTGCATTCATTCTGTGCATTTCCGTTTTATGCACAATGCACGGCTTTTTTGCACGTTTTTTACCGGCTTCGCACCGCTATTTTTACCAATCCTGCTTGAAAAAATTAGGCGGTGCGCCGAAATTCAAATCTTACCCTTGAAGCCCCCCGCCAAGTGGTCTATAATAAAATTACCTTATATAAAGGAGAGAATGAAAATGGGCATTTTGAAAATCGGCGTAGTCGGCTGCGGCCGTATCGGCAAGCTGCACATCAACAACCTGATCAACTCGGTTCCGGGCGTACAGGTCGTTGCTGCGGCAGACCCCATGCTGGATAAGTCCGGCGCACGCGAGTGGCTGGCAGAGCGCAAGATCACCAATGTTTCTACTGACTTCATGGACGTTGTCAACAACCCGGAAGTAGACGTTGTGTTCGTCTGCTCCTCCACCGACACCCACTGCGACGTGTCCATGGCGGCTGTCCAGGCCGGCAAGCACGTATTCTGCGAAAAGCCGATCGATTATGATATTGAGAAGATCAAGAAGCTGCTCGCTCTTGTTGAAGAGAAGGGCGTTAAGTTCCAGGTTGGCTTCAACCGCCGCTTCGACCACAACCACAAGGCTGTGGCTGACGCTGTGAAGGACGGCACGATCGGCGATCCGCACATCGTTATCGTTTCTTCCCGTGACCCGGAGCCGCCCCCGGCATCCTATGTTGCTGTTTCCGGCGGTATCTTCTACGACATGATGATCCACGACTTCGACATGGTGCGCTACGTAACCGGTTCCGAGGCTGTTGAGATCTCTGCTGTCGGCTCCTGCCTGGTTAACCCGAACCTGCAGGAAGAGTCCGGCATTCCGGATGTTGACACCGCTGTTGTTACCATGAAGATGGCAAACGGCTGCATCGCGGTTATCAACAACTCCCGTCAGGCTGTTTACGGCTACGACCAGCGCGTTGAAGCGTTCGGCTCCAAGGGTATGGCAGCGGACGGCAACGACCTGATCAACACCACCACTGTTACCACGGTTGACGGTTCTCACTCCGAGAAGCCGCTGTGGTTCTTCCTCGAGCGCTACAATCAGGCGTTCATTGAGCAGGTTATTGCATTTGTAGATGCGATCCAGAACGACAAGCCGGTTCCGGTCGGCGCTATCGACGGTCTGCGTCCGGTTCTGATGGCCAAGGCCGCTACCGAGTCCTGCCGCAACGGCGGTGTGTACGTAAAGGTAGAGGAATAAGCGCAATACCGAAGCAAACACCAAAAAGGCTTCCCATTCGGGAAGCCTTTTTATGTCGGAAAACTCCGTTTCCCGACAATCTGTGTTTAGACTGCGCCAAACATGCACGAGAAACAATCCCTGTACAGCAGCTTTTATGCATCTGCGGTACAGATGCGGTTTGATGTGCGCTGCCGTGGATTCGATAAGATACTTTTTCAAACCGGCCACAAGCCCCTCCGCTGCTGCGGAGGGGCTTGTGCATCTATTCGGGGTGAGGGAGAGATTATTTCTTTGCCAAATACTTGCGCAGGTCGAGCGCAACCGCCAGAATGATGACCACGCCCTGCACGATGTAGGTGATCGCCGGATCGACGCCCATAAACTGCAGGCAGATCTTCAGGGTTTCAAATACGAGCACGCCGACGAGCACACCGGTCACGCGGCCGACGCCGCCGTTGGTCGAAACGCCGCCGATCGTACAGGCGGCAATGGCCTCCAGCTCATAGCCGAAGCCGGTAGCCGTGGATGCACCGCCTGCCTTTGCGCCCAGCAGGAAACCGCCGAGACCATACAGAATCGCTGCCAGAATGTAAATACGGATGAGCGATGCCGCAACATTAACACCTGCTACCTCCGCGGCGCTTTCATTGCCGCCGATCGCGTACATGTACTTGCCGTGACGGGTCTTGTTATACAGCACCCACATAAACACACCGACAACGATTGCAAAGATAGCCAGATAAGGCACCGGGCCAAGGCTGCCGCGCGCCACGTTGGAATAAGCTTCCTTATAGCCGCCCATCGGCTGGTTGCCGGTGATGACCGAGGTCAAGCCGTAAACGATCGTCTGTGTACCAAGCGTTGCGATAAACGGCGGCACCTTAAGGAAGGCGATCACGCAGCCGTTGATTGCACCGAATACCGCCATGATCGCCAACACGATCAGCAGGCCGGCCCAAACGGGGATATCCGGCAGACCGGGCAGCATGCGCGCGGAATAATTGATATCCTGCAGCAGCATAGCCGACAAACAAGCCGACAGGCCAACCATACGGCCTGCGGAAAGGTCGGTGCCCTTGGTGATCAAACAGCCGGACACACCGCACGCAATGATAAAGCGGGGCGCCACGTTGATCAACAGGTTTTTCGCGTTATCCAGCTTAAAAAAGTTCTGTGTGGTAAAGCCTACAAACAGCGCCAGCACGGCGATCAGTACGATGATCGCGTTGTTGGACAACACTTTCATCACGCTTTTGGCTGTAAATTTTTTTGTTTCCATTTTCCATTGCCCTCCTTATTCAAAACGGGTCGCCAGTTCCATAATATTTTCCTGATTTGCCTCGGCGCCGTCGATAAAGCCGGTGCAGCGGCCATCACACATGACCATGATCCGGTCGGACATACCGATCAGCTCGCCCATTTCGGACGAAATCAGGATAATGCTTTTCCCCTGCTTGGCCAGATCGGCAATGATGCAGTAAATCTCGTATTTCGCGCCGACGTCAATGCCGCGGGTCGGCTCATCGAGAATAAACACATCCGGATCGTTTGCCAGCCAACGGCTGATCAGCACCTTTTGCTGGTTGCCGCCCGACAGGGACTGGATCTGCGTTTTGGAGGAAGGGGTCTTGATGGACATTTTCGCAACATTGTCCTGCACAAGCTGTTCGATCTTGTTGTCATCCAGCAGGCAACCGCCCATCAGATATTTGTTTAGTGAAGCGATCGACACGTTATCCGCGATGGACAGCACACCCATAATGCCGGTCGCGCGTCGATCCTCGGTCAGCATGGCGATGCCGTTTTTGATCGCATCTGCCGGCCGGTTGATCTTCAGCTCCTGCCCACGGTACGAGATCGATCCGCTCGTATGGCAACGCAAACCGAACAGGCCTTCCATCAGCTCGGTGCGCTGCGCACCGACCAGACCGGCCACGCCGAGGATCTCGCCCTTACGCACATGGAAGCTGACATTGCGGAAGCTCTTGGGATTGATCGAAGTAAAATCCTTGACCTCGAACACGATTTCACCCGGCTCGTTGGTCCGCATCGGATACAGGTCATTCAGTTCACGGCCGACCATTTTGGTGATGATCATATCCGTGGTCAGCTCACTGGCCGCCCACGTGCCGATATACTGGCCGTCGCGCATGATGGTGACCTCATCCGAGATACGCAGGATCTCATCCATCTTATGGCTGATGTAAACGATCGAAACGCCCTTGGCACGCAGCTCATCAATGATGCCAAACAGCGCTTCTACTTCCTTAGAGGTCAGCGAAGAGGTCGGCTCATCCAAAATCAGCACCTTACAGTCCGCCGAAACCGCCTTGGCAATTTCGACCAGCTGCATCTGCGATACGCTCAGCGAACCGAGCTTGGCACGCGGGTCAAACGGCAGGTGGACTTCTTCCAGCACACGGGCGGCATCCTCATACATCTTCTGGTGATCAATAAAAGCAAGCGGGCCGACATACCAGATCGGATACCGGCCGACATAGATGTTTTCGCCGATACTGCGCTCGGGAATGGGCTGCAGCTCCTGATGCACCATGGCAATGCCCTTGTGCAGCGCATCGAGCGGCCCCTTGATCTCTGTTTTCTCGCCTTCGTAGTAGATCTCGCCCTCATCCATGTGATAAATGCCGAACATGCACTTCATCAGCGTGGATTTGCCGGCGCCGTTTTCTCCCATCAGCGCATGCACCGTGCCGGGACGCAGGCTGAGCTGCGCGTGATCCAGCGCTTTTACGCCGGGGAAGGTTTTGACAACGCCCTTCATTTCCAAACGATATTCGGACAAATCACTGACCCCCTTGTTGCCTTGATTAAAATGAATACATACTGTTTTAACAAATGCGGCATCCGGCTGCCGCGCCGCAGGCCGCATTTGTTAAAACAGAATCCCCTGCCGGGACGCTGTTTTCCAGAGGAAAGGGTGCGTGCGTCTGCTGCACACGCACCCTGCCGTCTCTGCCGCAAGTGCTTACTTGATGTAGTCCTTCGCGTTTTCCGGAGTAACCTTTACGTAGTCAACATAAACGGACTGCTCGCCTTCGGCAAAGGTCTTGCCGCCCAGCAGCTCTTCCATGCTGGCTACCGCCTGCGTTGCCTGACCCTGCGCATCGTTGAGCACGGTGCCGGTCATGTTGCCCGCTACTACTTCGTTGAGGGCAGCGTCCAGCGCGTCAACGCCGACCAGATAGATGTCCTTATTGACCGTGCGATTTGCCGCCTGAATGGCCTGCAGTGCGCCGATTGCCATATCGTCGTTATTGCAGAACACGACTTCGATCTGATTGCCGAACTTGGCAAGGTCGTTCTGCGCGATTTCCTGACCCTTGTTGCGGTCCCAGTCGCCGCGCTGGAGGTCGAGCTGTTCAACTTCCATGCCGGCATCGGTCAGCGCCTTAACCGAATACTCGGTGCGGAGCTTGGCATCGATGTTCTCCGGGTCGCCCTGGATCATGATGTAGGAGACCTTACCGTCGCCGTTGATGTCACCCTTGTTCTCGGTATCCAGAATCAGCTCGCCCTGGAAGGTACCGGACTGGGCAGCGTCACAGCCAACGTAAACCAGCTTGTCATACGCAGCCATCTGCTCGGCAGTCGGCTCGCGGTTGATCAGCACGGTCGGGATATCCGCATCCTTCACAGCGGAAATAATCGTATCCGCAGCGGAAGTCATAACCGGGTTGATGATGAGCGCGTCCACACCCTGCGTAATGAAGGTGTTGATCTGCTCGGTCTGCTTCGCCTGATCGTTGTTGCCGTCTACAACCGATACTTCATAGCCCTTTTCCTCGAGCATGGACTGCAGCGCATTGCGGTAGGTCGTCATGAACGCATCGTCGAACTTATAGATGCACACGCCAACGGTCTTCTTTTCGCCGCCTTCGCCGCCTGCAGCGCCGGAATCGCCCGTGCCGGAATCAGCCGGCTTTGCGCACGCTGCCATCGACAAGCACATAGTGCCTGCGAGCATCATCGCTAAAAATCGTTTCATGGTAATTCTCTCCTTTTCTTTCTCATCTCTTCGCAGAAGAAACATGCCCTGCGGCAGGCGGGGCCGTCGCTCCTTTGACCTGATTGTAGCACTCTTCTTCAGCATGGCGCAAGTGAAAAAACGAGTTTTACTAAAATTTTAGTATCATAGACAATTTCCGTCCTCATGTTTTGTCTGTTTGTTACAATGATTTCCTGCGAACCCCGTCTGAACGTCCAGAATTTTCAGATAAAAGCATTTCTATGTGTTTTTTTACTTGCATACCGGCCGGTTCTGGATTACAATAAACCTGTAAACATATTTACTGAATTTCAGTAGACAGGGAGGCAGCACTTTGGCAACCTTAAAAGAACTTGCCGCATATACCAAACTCTCCGTCACGACGATCTCCCGCATCCTGAACAACGATCCCACCATGGTAGCCAGCGAGGAGACCCGCCGCCGCGTATTCGATGCAGCAGGTGCGTTAGGATACAAAAAGCACAGCAAGACCAAAGTCGCCTCGGCCATGCGCCTTGGGCTGGCGGAAATGCTGACCCCGGCGGAGCAGCTTGAAGATCCGTTCTATCTATATCTGAAAAATTTTGCGGCGCAGGAATGTATGGAACGCCGGATCGATATGGTTCCGCTGACACGTCAAGGGGATGCGTTTGTGCACAGCTATCCCGCCCCGCCGGACGGCATCATCGCAATCGGCATTTTTACCCGGGAACAGCTCGAAGCGCTGCACCAGTTATCCCCGCATATCGTATTTCTGGACTCCTCACCGGATGAAGCGCGCAGCGATTCGGTCGTGATCAACTACCGGCTGGGCATCGAACAGGCGCTCGACCACCTGTTTTCGCTGGGACATGAACAGATCGGCTTTATCGGCCCGGCGGAAAAGCTGGATGACTGGAAGCAGCCCGCACCCGAAATGCGCCGGCAGCTATTTATCCATTTTATGAGCACCCATAACCGCTATGACCCCAGCCTGCTGATCGATGTTCCCACCAACGCTGCGCTGACCGCGCAAGCGATGACTGCACATTTGCAGCAGGGAAAGCCGCTTCCCACAGCTTTTTTAACGGCGAACGAAGAAAATGCAATCGGTGCGGTGCGCGCACTCAAAGGCGCCGGCTTGTCTGTTCCGGAAGATGTATCGATCATCTCCTTTAACGATACGCCGCTTTCCGAGCTGACCGAGCCGCCGCTGACCTCGGTTTCCACCCATGTGCAGGAAATGAGCCGCATTGCGGTTCATATTCTGTGCGAACGGCTGAGCAAGACCGGTTTTGTGCGCGAGATCCCTATTAAGCTCATCATCCCGCCCACGCTTGTTCAGCGCGCGAGCACCGCGCCGCCCCGGCAGTAAGTACATGATATCCCTAAAAGGCGCTGCCCACGGCAGCTCCTTTTATTTTTACGCCGCACCACCATCTCTCACGTTTATCGCATGAAAGGAAGCATCTCCATGATCCAACAAATCACCGTATTGCATTTCAGCCCAACCGGCGGCACACGCCGCGCTGCACTGCTGCTCGCCAAAAGTATTGCCGAACAGGTTCGTGAGATCGACCTGACACAGCAGCAGATATCTGTTTACCACTTCGAAGCAGATGATGTTGTATTGGTGGCCGCCCCGGTCTACGGTGGCCGCTTGCCGGTATTCCTGACCGAACGTCTACACGCCTGCTGCGGCGGTGGAGCGCGTGCTGTTGCCGCAGCGGTTTACGGTGGACGCGCCTATGAGGACGCCCTGCTCGAAATGAGGGATCTGCTGGCCGCACAGAATTTCCGTGTGATTGCATCTGCCGCCCTTTTGGCAGAGCATTCGATTTTCCACCCGCTGGCAGCGGGGCGCCCGGATGCACAGGATGCTGCCCAGCTGGCTGCCTTTGGCGCACGCATCGCGGACAAGCTCACCGCCGGGGAAGTTACCCCGCCGTCCGTCCCCGGCGCCCATCCATACAAATCATGGGGCGGCATGGCAGCTGTCCCCCTCGCTGCCGGGACCTGCACCGCTTGCGGCCTGTGCGCCCGCCAGTGTCCTGCCCAAGCGATCCCATCCGAAACCCCGCGGGAGACTGATGCTGCCCGCTGCATTCGGTGTATGCGCTGTGTATCCCAGTGTCCCCATCAGGCGCGTGTCCTGCCGGCAGAGGTTTCCGCCATGCTTGGCAAAAAACTCTCTCCCTTATTGGAAGAACGGAAGGAAAACGAGCTGTATCTTTAATTTGTTCGACAGGAATCCCGCTATGACCTCTCTGCCCCCTTCAAACGCAAGGCGGGACGGTCGGAAAACTTTGTTTTTCCGGCCGTCCCGCCTTTTTCCATTTACTCTTTTCTTCTTCCCGACCACCTGCGTCATACGCAGCGATCAGTGTACTATATCCCCGCTCCCTGCCCCGCCGCACAGAGCAGACCATCTGCTCTGTGCGCCTTCCTTTGGGAGAATTGGGAGAGAAACGCTGTTTCCTGCCGTTCAGCGGCAGGAAAAGCGGAATGTGGTAATATGCTGATAAACCTCCCCTGCGCGCAAAAGCGGCAACGGGAATCCGGGACAGGCAAATGCGTTCGGCCAGAACTGCGTTTCCATACAGAAGGCGTGCCGCCGGTCATAAGCAGCTCCTCCCTTGCCCTTCGGCAGATCCGGCCGCAGGAAGTTGCCGGTGTACAGCTGCATACCGGGCATATCCGACTCGACCGTCAGGGCAATGCCGCTTTCCGCGCAATAGGCCTCGGCAAAGGGACGCAGCCCCTCCCCATCGATGATGTAGTTATGGTCATAGCCTGCCGCCAGCGCGATCTGCGCAAACCCGCTGTCCCATCCTGCGCGGAGCGGCGCTGCTGCACGCAGATCCAATGGTGTCCCCTCCACCGGAGCGATTTCACCGGTCGGTACATTATGGTCGTTCAAGGGGGTATACCGCGCGGCATGTACGCAGACCTGCTGCGCCCCCACCTCGCCCGTGTCATGACCCGCCAAATTAAAATAGCTGTGATTGGACAGGTTGCACACAGTTTCCGCATCACTTTCCGCGCGATATTCAATCGTCAGCGCACCTGCCTGCAGGCGGTAGGTGACCTCTGCCCGCAGCCGACCAGGAAAGGCCTCCTCCCCTGCCGGGCTGTCATAGCACAGGCGCAGTCCGTCCGGCAGCATATACGCCTGCCAGATGCGCTTGTCAAAGCCCACATTGCCGCCGTGCAGCTGATTGACGCCGTTATCATTGCAGGCCAACTGAACCGCTTGCCCGCCGATCTCGATCCGTCCTTCCGCCAAACGATTGGCACAGCGCCCCAGCAATGCGCCGATATAGCAATCCTGCGCCTCATAATCCGCAACCGTGTCAAAGCCGAGCACCACATCGGTCGGCACGCCGTGCCGATCCGGCACGACGAGCGACTGCACAATACCGCCCAGCGACAGAATTGCCGCTTGATACGGGCCATCCGTCAGCACATAACGCTCGACCGGCCGGCCATCCGCCGTTTTTCCAAACGGGGTACAGGTAATGTTCATTCACTTCACACTTTCTATAAACCGCAGGAACGCCGCCTTGCCTGCCTCGGTGCGTTTATAAACACCTGCATGCTCCAGCACCGTGGCAAAGACGCAGCCAACCTCCTTCCGGATGATTCCAGTCACATTTTCCGCCGTGATCGTATACCGTGCGGCGAATTCCTCCGCCCAGTCCGCGTGCGGGGCGGTCAGCGGATCGGCGCGCAGATCCTCCCCGCGCACCAGTTTTTCTCCCAGCACCGCCAATTCGGTTTTCAGCCGCGCGGGCAGCACCGCCAGCCCCATCACCTCGATCAGGCCGATATTCTCCTTTTTGATATGGTGCAGTTCCGCGTGCGGATGATACAGCCCAAGCGGATGCTCCTTTGTAGTCAGGTTGTTGCGCAGCACCAGATCCAGCTCATAATCGCTGCCGCGGCGGCGCGCGATCGGGGTGATCGTGTTGTGCGGCACGCCGTCCGTCTGCGCCCAAATCATCGCTTCCGCATCCGAATATCCGCGCCACGCGGTCAGGATGCGGTCGGCCAGCTCGGTCAGCCGCGCCGGTTCTGCCCCGCGCAGCCGGATCACCGACATCGGCCAGCGAACGATCCCCGCCTGCACATCGTCAAAGCCGGGGAAGGCCAAAACCGTTTCCACCGGCGCCTTGGCCATTGCAAACGTGTAATGCCCCCCCTGGAAGTGGTCATGCGCCAAAATCGAGCCACCGACAATGGGCAGATCGGCATTTGATCCAACAAAGTAATGCGGGAACTGCCGCACAAAATCCAGCAGCTTGGCAAAGCAGGCGCGGTCTATCTTCATTGGGGTATGCGTCCGGTTAAAGCAGATGCAGTGTTCATTGTAGTATACATAGGGCGAATACTGCAAAAACCACGGGCTACCGTTGATCTCAATCGGAACCACGCGATGGTTCTGCCGCGCAGGATGATTGATCCGCCCCGCATAGCCTTCGTTTTCCACGCAGAGCTGACACTTCGGATACGCCGCAGCGGGCAGATCACGCGCAGCCGCGATCGCCTTGGGGTCTTTTTCCGGCTTGGACAGATTGATCGTGATGTCGATCTCCCCGTATACGGTTTCCGCCTTCCACTGCACATCTTTGGCGATGCGGTCGCGCCGGATATAATTGGTATCCTGACTGAACCGGTAATACCAGTCGGTCGCACGCACCGGATCCTCCGCATACAAGGCGCGGAAGCGCGCAACGACCTCACGCGGCGGCGGGGTCAGCCGCCCCATCAGCGCCGTGTCGAACAGGTCGCGGTATACGATCGAATCATGCTCCAGCACGCCGCGCGCACAGGCATCGTCGGTCAATTCCTTCAATACCGCTGCCAGATCGATCGCATCCTCCTCTAGCACAGGCTCCTCATAGCTGTCCAGCCGCAGCGCCTCCAACAGGGTGTTGACCGCCCAAACATGATCCTCCGGTGCGATCAGGCCAGCCTGCTCCGCATAGCGAACCAGCTTGGCAACAGCTTTGTCGATCATTTTGTCCCCTCCTCACACCTCAAAACCGTGCGGATGCGTCCGATGCCAATCCCACGCGGTTTGGATGATGGTATGCAGTTCCTCGTACTGCGGCTTCCAGCCGAGCACGGTTTTGGCCTTCTCCGAGGACGCGATCAACTGCGCAGGATCACCTGCACGGCGGGCTTCGATCTTCGCCGGGATCGGATGGCCGGTCACACGGCGCGCCTCTTCAATGACTTCCTTGACCGAGAAGCCCACGCCGTTGCCCAGATTGAATACATTGTTCTCCCCGCCGTTCAGCAGATAATCCAGCGCCAGAATATGCGCCTGCGCCAAATCACAAACGTGGATATAATCGCGGATGCAGGTGCCGTCCGGCGTCGGGTAATCGTCTCCGAAAATCGAGATCGCTGCACGCTGCCCGTTGGGAACCTGCAGAATCAGCGGCAGCAGATGGGTTTCCGGATCGTGAGCTTCGCCGATCGAACCGTCCGGCTGTGCGCCGCAGGCATTAAAGTACCGCAGTGCAACAAAGCGCAGCCCATGCGCTGCCGAGACCCATTTCATCATTTTCTCCATAGAAAGCTTGGTCTCGCCATAGCAGTTCGTCGGCTCGGTGCGATCCTCTTCCATGATCGGCACGCGCTCCGGCTCCCCATAGGTTGCCGCCGTCGAAGAAAATACGATTTTCAGGACACCGTGCGCCACCATGCTGTCAAGCAGGGTTTTGGTGCCGCACAGATTGTTGTCATAATATTTCAGGGGCTTTGCCATGCTTTCGCCCACCTGCGAGTTAGCCGCAAAGTGGATCACGCCCTTGATCTGCTCGGCCTCAAACAAACGGTCAAGGAAGGCGCGGTCACGGATATCCCCCTCATAAAAACGTGCTTTTTCCGGCACGGCAGCCCGGAAACCGGTTTCCAGATTGTCCGCAACGACCACATCGCGGCCGGCTTCGACCAGTGCACGCGCCGTATGCGAACCGATATAGCCAGCGCCGCCCAAAACAAGAATCGACATAACAGATCCCTCCGTCTGATTTTTCAATACGATCGCTTACCGGTGCCGTCAGGCGATCACTGCGCCGCCTTCGGGACGGATGAACAGGAAATGACAGCACCCCGTGCCGAGCACGGCTTCCATCCCCGTGCGGAATGCCTCGCAGCGCGCCATCGGCACATAAGCCTGTACGGTACCGGCAAAGCCGCCGCCGTGCACACGCACCGCGCCCTCGCCGTCCAGCAGATGCTGTGCCAGCGCAATGGCCATCGGCACAGCCTGCTCCTGCGGACGCGCCGTGCAGTACAGGTTTTGCAGCCGTGTGGCAGATGACGTCCCCGACCGGTTGACCAGCGCGAGGAAACGCACAAAGTCATCGCGGTCCAGCGCTTCGGCCTGCTTTACCGCATCCTGATTATCCGAGAAGAAATGCATGGCGCGCAGCGCTGCCCGGTCGCCTGCCTTTTCGCGCACGAGCGCCAGATTGGCCCAGAAATCCGCTTCTTCCACATCCCGCAGGAACTGCTTGCCGAAGCAGGCCGCCGCCGCGCCCATCTCCGCCGGCAGCGCCGCATATTCCGCTGTCAGATCCGCGTGATCTGCCCCCGAGTCAATAATGCACAGCGCATAGCCCGAGGAGGCCAGATCATAGTCGATCTTATTGACAACCGGGTTCGCGGGATCATTGAAATCGATCGATACGATACCGCCCACTGCGCTGGCCAGCTGATCCATCAAGCCGCAGGGCTTACCGAAAAAGTGATTTTCCGCATACTGTCCGATCTGCGCGATCTGAACCAGACTGACGGCATCCTCGCAGAACAGGTGATTGAGGATTACGCCGATCATCACTTCGTATGCTGCCGATGAGGACAACCCGGAACCGCCGAGCACCTCGGAATCGATGCAGGCGTTAAACCCGGCCACCGGATAACCCAGCGCACGGAAGCGCTCCGCGATTCCGCGCACCAGCGCCGCCGAAGTGCCTTCCTCCTCCGGACGTGGTGTCAGGTCGGTCAGATCGACCGACAGTTCCGGATAGCCCGCCGACAGGACGCGCGCCACTGCCGTGCCGTTCGCCCCCGCGCAGGCCAGCATATCCATGTTGACCGCACCCGCCAGCACACAGCCGTGCTGGTGGTCGGTATGGTTGCCGCCCATCTCGGTGCGGCCGGGGCTGGAAAACAAGCCGACCTCTCCCCCTGCGCCAAAGGCCGTGCGGTAAGTTTCTGCCAAAGCAGCCAGTCTGCTGCGCTTATGTACCAGTTCTGCGCTGTCCGGGCCGCAAAGGGGACGGAGTCGCCCATCCAACGCCCCGGATTCCAGTTCCTGCTGCAGGATTTCCAAGCTCTTCATTCTTCTCGTCTCCCATACTACAATTTCAGATACGGTCTGTACATATATCATATCATATTTTAGTAAATAATCAATTATATTTTACTAAAATATACGCCAAAATCCCACGCCGGTTTTTGGCCAATAAACCGAATTTTCCTCTTTTTCTCGCTGATCGGCGGTAATTTTACCGGTTTTCTCCCCCCTTTCTCTATTGTCCCGTCCCTTCTTCCTGCCTGCTTCTACTGTGATTCCGCACTGAATTTTACGTTTTTTTACCTGCGGGCAGAAAAAAGCAGAGGCTCCCGCCTCTGCCCGAGACTGTCGAAAAACTTCGTTTTTCCGACAATCTATGTTTGGACTTCGCCAAACATGAACGAGAAAAAGTTCCTGTACAGAAACTTTTTCTCTCTCAAAGTATAAAAAGTCAGGCACTTGTCCTGACTTTTTATGCATTTGCGTTGCAAATGCTGTTTTATGCGCGCTGCCGCGCGTGCTGCTCATGCTCAATCCGCAGTCGCCGAAAAAACGGAACCCCTATTCCGGTTTCGATATCCCCGCTCTGGTAAAGATACCGAAATTATATGCAAACCGATATTACAGCACCTTGCTCAGGAAATCAATCGTGCGCGGCTCCTTCGGATGATTGATAACCTCATCCGGCGTGCCCTGCTCCACGATATAGCCGCCTTCCATAAAGATGACGCGGCTGGCGACCTCACGTGCAAAGCCGATCTCATGCGTTACCACAACCATCGTCATGCCTTCCTTGGCCAGATTCTGCATAACCTGCAGCACCTCACCGACCATTTCCGGGTCAAGCGCAGAGGTAGGCTCGTCAAACAGCATAATATCCGGATTCATGGCAAGCGCACGCGCGATCGCTACGCGCTGCTTCTGGCCGCCCGACAGCTGCGCCGGATAAGCTTCCACCTTATCCGCCAAACCGACGCGCCGGAGCAGCTGCATCGCGCGCTCCTTTGCCTCGGCCTTGTCCGCCTTTTTCAGCTCGGTCGGTGCGAGGATCATATTGCCCATAACATCCAGATTGTTGAACAGGTTGAACAACTGGAACACCATGCCGACGTTCTCGCGTACCTTATTGATATCCGTGTGCTTATCGGTGATATCATAACCGTCCACAACCACTGTGCCGTCCGTGATCTCCTCCAGACGGTTCAGGCAGCGCAGGAAAGTCGATTTGCCCGAGCCGGACGGACCCAAAATAACAACGACTTCGCCCTCATGGATATCCAGCGACACATCCTTCAGTACTTCCAGCGAACCAAAGTTCTTTTTCAGATGCTCCACATGGATCTTGACGTTTCCATTATTCTCGGCCACGGTTGACCCTCCTCTCCATTACCTTTGCAAAGCGGGACAGGATCGTAATAACGATCAGGTACATCACACCGACGATAAACCATACCTCAGACGAACGCATGGTATTGGCCACCACATTTTTTGCCATGTTGACCAGTTCCGGAAAGCCGATGACCGACAGGATCGAAGTATCCTTCAACGTGATGATAAACTGGTTGATGATCGACGGGATCATCGTCCGGATTGCCTGCGGCAGCACGACCTTCTGCATCGCCTTCCAGTACGGCAGGCCAAGGCTGCGCGCCGCCTCCATCTGTCCCTTATCCACGCTCTGGATACCGGCACGGATGATCTCTGCCATGTAAGCGCCGCAGTTGAGCGCCAGCGCAACCGTACCAGCCTGCAAGGCTGAAAGCGTAAAGTTCTTAACACCGAGCGTCGTACCAACAAACTGCGGAAAACCAAAAAAGATGAAAAATGCCAGAACGATCATCGGCACACCGCGGATCACATCAACAAAAATCGTAGAGATGATATTACACACGCGGCTTTTCATTACGCTCAGCAGGCCGAAAATCAGACCCAGAATGCAGGCGAAGAACAGACCGCACAGCGCCAGCAGCAGGGTTTGTCCCATTGCCTCGAGCAGCAGCGGCCCGTAGGTGGTAAGGATTTTGACCATCATGGGACCTTACTCCTTTCTTTCTGAAAAAATGAGGGGGCGCCGGAACCAACCAGTGCCCCCTGAAACAACTCAGGTCAATCTACTGTGATCAGCCCAGATACTTGGCGATGATCTCATCGTACTTGCCGTTCTCCTTGATGTTGGCCAAACCGGCGTTGAACATATCGAGCAGCTCCTGATTGTCCGCATTGAAGATCGCAAAGCCGTAGGGCGCACCCTCATTTGCGGTATCCTCCAAAATCTGAAGCGCCAGATCGCCGTCCTTGATCGAGGATGCCATGATCGGGGTGTCCTCGAAGCAGGCAACTGCCTGACCGCCCAGCACCGCCTGATACATCGTGGGCGAATCCTCAAAATAAACAATGTTAAAGCCGTGCTCTTCCTTCAGGCTCTCCGCATAAGCGGCGCCCTGCGTGCCGGTCTTAACCGCAACATCCTTGCCCTTCAGATCGGCAAAGCCCTTGATATCGGAATCCTTCGCCACCGTCATGGTCTGGGTGGCCTGATAGTAGCCGTCCGAAAAGATCCAGCCGCTCTCCTTGCGCTCATCCGTGATGGAGGCGCCGGCGATCAGGCCATCCGCCTGACCGGCCTGGCAAGCTGCCACCGCAGCATCCCAGCCGAGGCTCTTAATTTCACACTGGAAGCCCTGATCTTCCGCAATCGCGTTGACGATATCCACGTCGATGCCGACAAAGTTGCCGGACTCATCCGTGTACTCGAAGGGCTTGAACACGGTATCGGAAGCAATGACCCAAGTCTTGCCTTCCTGATTGCCCGCGCCTGCGTTCGCATCCTGATCCGCATCCGCTGCGTTGTTGCCGCAAGCCGCCAGACCCAGCGCAAGGCTAGCCGCCATCAGCAGAGAAAGTACTTTTTTCATAGGTGATTCTCCTTTTTCCGTTTTTCCTCAGGCTCTGTATCCGCGCGCTGCCTTCCCCGCAGCCACATCACGCCAGCCCAAAGAATAAATATAACAGGCGATGGCAGTATTCAGATAACCACCATCGCCTATCATGCCCAAACATGATTATAGCGCAAAACTGTGCCGCCGTCAAGCAGTATGCCTTGTTTTCAGACAAAAAGTGCTTAAATATGTTCCGCTGCCTTCAAAATCTCCTCCAGCGCGAAATCCAGCCCCAAACGGCTGGTGCACACCGTCAGGTCGTAATGGGTGGCATCGGCATAGTGGCAGCCGGTATAGCGGGTGCAGTACGCGCTGCGCGCCTTATCCACATTTTTGATATCCGTCCGCAGTTTTTCCGGCTCGGTATCCGGCATCATTTGCCGCATACGCTCAAAACGCCATTCAAAATCCGCATGAACGAACACGCGCAGGCAGTGGTCAAACTCCCGCAGGATAAAATCCGCATTGCGGCCGACGATCACACAGCTTTCGTGGTCTGCGATCTCGCGGATCGCCTTGACCTGCGCCTCCCACAGCTTATCGCTGAGCGGACGGTTGTAAAAATCAAACAGGCTCTGCGTAAAGCCAAAGGTCGTGGGAACACGTTCATCCCAACGGCGCACCTGTTCCGGAGTCAGCCCGGCGGAAGCCTTGGCCGTACGCAGGATCAGATCCTTGTTGTACAGCGGGATCCCCAGCGCATGCGATACACGGCGCCCCAGCTCCCCGCCGCCGGCGCCGAACTGCCGGCTGATGGTGATGATCTTTCTCATATAGATCTCCTCCTGACTGATATCCGCGCCATCCGAACGAACCCGCAAAGCTGGGCTTGCGTGCCCTCCGTACATAGCCGGACGATGTTTTCCTCTATTATAGCGAACTTGCACTGCAAACGCAAGCGCAGATACGATGAACCCGTCCGCCATGTAGTAAATAACAAAAACGCACTTTCCCAAACGAAGAAAAGTGCGTTAAAATGTGTTTTCATGTGATATCGTAACAATATAGATATCATTTGCAGGATTTCCAGACTGCGTCTTTTACTTGGAAGCTGATTCGTCATCCGGAGATTCCACATCGTCATCAGAACCGGAAATAAACATTTCCTCCGTGGTCTGCTGCGCCAGCTTCAGCTTTTCGGTGATATCAACCAATGCATTCGTGGTGGCTTCCAGCGCATCAATCGCAGTTGCCATACGCCCCGCCAAATGATAATACATTGCCTTATAATCCGGCATACAGATCCCCTCAAAAAAACAAATTTTCAAATATCGGCACTGCTCCATAGAACAGTGCCGATGTTTGGCTTGGCGGAGACAGAGAGATTTGAACTCTCGCGCCGGTTTCCCGACCTACTCCCTTAGCAGGGGAGCCCCTTCACCAGCTTGGGTATGTCTCCAAACAGGGGTTTGCTTATCCAGAAGCCGCCTTTCGAATCCCCCACCATTGACTCCGTTATTGGTTGGCGGAGCGGGTGGGATTCCTTTTTCTGCGAAAAAAGCCACGGCGGTTGCAACATGCCGCCGGCATGTTGCCAAGAGCCGCCTTTCGAATCCCCCGCCACTGGCTCCGTTATTGGTTGGCGGAGCGGGTGGGATTCCTTTTTCTGCGAAAAAAGCCACGGCGGTTGCAACATGCCGCCGGCATGTTGCCAAGAGCCGCCTTTCGAATCCCCCACCATTGGCTCCGTTATTGGTTGGCGGAGCGGGTGGGATTCCTTTTTCTGCGAAAAAAGCCACGGCGGTTGCAACATGCCGCCGGCATGTTGCCAAGAGCCGCCTTTCGAATCCCCCACCATTGGCTCCGTTATTGGTTGGCGGAGCGGGTGGGATTCGAACCCACGCGCCCTTTCGGACAAACGGTTTTCAAGACCGCCTCGTTATGACCACTTCGATACCGCTCCGTATCTTGCCCGATAAGCAATAATTATTATACTACCCTATTTGTAGTTTGTCAATCTTTTTTTCACATGTTCTTCCCACTCCGCCTGCTTAAAACCGGGAAGCACAAAATCCTCCCCTACCAGCAGCGGCCGCTTGACCAGCATACCATCGGTTGCGAGCAGCGCGTACTGCTCCTCTTCCGTCATACCGGGCAGCTTATCCTTCAGCCCGAGCGCCTTATACTGCAAGCCGCTCGTATTGAAAAAACGCTTGAGCGGCAGACCGCTTATCCGGTGCCACGCGCGCAGCTCTGCTTCGCTCGGACGATCCAGCTTGATATCCCGCTCCTCAAATGCAATTCCCTGTTCCTGCAGCCACTTGCGCGCCTTTTGACAGGTCGTGCATTTAGGATAGCATACAAACAGCATTCTTTTTCTCCTCGTATAATAAGATTTGCAGATGATTTTTAAGTGTATCTGCTTAGTTCACTCCGTGTAACCAACAGGCTTAGAGATACCCGTGATACAATAGCTGTAGGACAGTAGGGTCAAGTTCTTTTGCTCCTCGTTGAGCCACAAGGCTGCTTCATTGAAAGTCCGTCCCCCTGAGCCGGAAGTTAGCTGCAAACTCATTGGCTGTTTGCCGAAGACAAGACCGCCCTTTCAGCAGTGAGGGATATCGCATTGGTCTGCTCCGGAATGATTCTGATATGCGAGGTTGCCAGATGCTCCGGTTATCATGGGTATCTCAAAGCCTGCTGGCCTGAAATCTCCACGAGGGGAGGTGAAAAGTGTGAATCCACTATTCGTTGGCATTGATGTGAGTAGCAAGAACAATGTAGCCTACCTGATGAAGCCGGACGGCAGCAAACACTCCAGCTTCTCCGTGCAGAACAACCTCGGTGGTGCTAAACTGTTGTCAGAGAGAATCGTGTCGGCACTCAGCTCTATGCGGCTCAGTGATGTGGTGATTGGCCTGGAAGCTACCTCCATCTACGGGGACAATTTGGTCTATGCTCTTCGTGAAGATGGCGGTCTGGGCCGGTTCCGGCGGAAAATCCATGTCCTCAATCCGAAACAGGTCAAAAAGTTCAAGGAAGCCTATCCTGACCTGCCAAAAAACGACTGGGTGGACGCCTTTGTGATTGCCGACCATCTCCGCTTCGGCAGGATTGCCAAGGAGGTTTATATGGACGACTATCGCTACCAGGCACTTAGAACCCTTACCAGGGCAAGATTTGATGTCATTCAGAATCTGACCCGCGAGAAGCAGCGGTTTGCCAACTACTTATTTCTGAAATGCTCCGGCATGGCTCAGGACAAGGGTATTCAGAATACCAGCGCCACCACCATTGCACTCATGGAGCGGTTTGAAACGGTAGACAACCTGGCAAATGCTGATCTGGATGACCTGACTGCCTTTGTTGCTGAAACGGGGCGTGGCAGATTTGCAGATCCAGAATCCACCGCTAAGGCTGTACAGGCTGCGGCCAGAGGTTCTTACCGTCTGCCTAAAACAGTGAACGACACCGTGAACCAGGCCATGGCCGTTTCTATCGCCTCCATGCGGGCGCTGAAAGAACAGGTCAAGGTTCTGGACAAAGCTATTGAACAACAGTTTGAGATTATCCCAAATACCCTGACCTCTATTCCAGGCGTTGGCAAGGTTTACTCCGCCGGTATTATCGCTGAAATTGGCGATATCCACCGTTTCGCTTCCCAAGCCTCTGTCGCCAAGTTTGCCGGCCTTGTCTGGACACAGCACCAGTCCGGTGAATTTGAAGCAGAACACTCCCGGATGATTAAATCAGGCAACCGCTATCTCCGCTACTACCTCCTGGAAGCTGCCAACTCTGTGAGAAGATGCGACTCCGAGTTCCGGCGCTACTATGACCTCAAATTCAAAGAGGTTAACAAGTACCAGCACAAACGCGCACTCGCTTTAACTGCCAGAAAACTGGTTCGGTTGGTCTTTCGGCTGCTGAAGGACAACCGCCTGTATATCCCGCCGGAGGGCTAAGCGATATCGCCTGCCTCTCTGACGCCAAGGCCCTGTTTCAAAAATTATAGGGGCAGGGCTTTATTGGGTGTTGCCTTTTTGCACTCTAAACATCCGTTTTGCTTTACTTTTCCTCAAAATTTTCTCGTATTATCCCCTTGACTTAATACCATTGGACTTTCC
>NZ_JNJN01000021.1 GCF_000701665.1 Agathobaculum desmolans ATCC 43058
AATATCGGGTCTCTGTAGGACAGAGATTCCGCCGTAGGCAAGAGCGATACAAGATACAGTCATTCTTGTCATCCCGAAAGCGCTGCACGAAAACCCGGTGACTTTTGACCTCACGTGAGATTGTGGTAGCGGAACGGTTGAGTTGTTTGGCGATTTCAGCGAAGGACTTTTCATGAACCAGAGCGCGCTCAATAAAGGCACGCTCAGACAGAGATAAATGTTTTGCCATAATTGCCGTCCTTTCCGCCGGCGGGCAGTCCAGAACTATTATACAAAACATCTCTGTAAATCTAAATGCAAGTATTTTGAGCAAGAGTACAAGAAAAACTTGCGTTTAGTTTTTCAATTAACCCCGTTTTCCGCCCCGTAACAAGTCCCGTTTATCGTACTCTTTTTCTGGTACACTATGTACAACAAAGAAAAGGAGTCCTACCTATGAGCTACTCGATCGAATATATCAACGGGCACATCGAAGTATATGATCAGTCGGGTACATTTCTGTTCTCCGCTGACACCAAACAGGAAGCCATGGAAGAACTGAATGCCGTCTGATCCCTACATAGCAAACGCCGGCTCGGCATACTGCCGCAGCCGGCGTTTGAACTTTGCCAAAAATAGGCGCAAAGGGATCCTGCTACCAAAACATTTTTCTCTCTCAAAAAAACGACAGCCAAGGTTCATGTCCTCAGCTGTTGTGCATTTGTGATGCAGCTACTGTTTCATGCGCAATACCACGGATTTGATCTAAATCTCCGCTGCATAAAATCTCCAGATGAGAGAATATCTTCTCTGCATCCCAATCCCACCAACGGAGCTGCAGCAAATACGCCGTCAGATCCGGATCAAACCGCTGGCGGATCACCCGGCAAGGATTGCCTGCGGCAATCGTATAGGGCAGAATATCTCCGGCTACAACAGCACCCGCCCCGATCACCGCACCATCACCGATTGTTACGCCGGGCAAAACTGTTACATGCTGCCCGATCCATACATCATTTCCCACTACCGTATCACCCTTGTATGGTAAATCACTCAGGCTCGGCGTACATCTCTCCCAGCCATGTGCGAAAATGTTAAAGGGATACGTAGTCACCGATGCCATCCGGTGGTTGGCGCCGTTCATCACAAATTCCACGCCTTTCCCGATTGCACAGAATTTTCCGATCACCAACCGGTCTCCGATGAATTCATAATGATGTGTCACGTGTGTCTCAAAATCCTCCCCGCCTGTGTCCGCGTCATCATAATATGTATACGCGCCCACCTCAATATTCGGGCGGGTGATCACATTTTTAATATAGCAAACACTGGGAACCTGAGGATTCGGATGGATCGCATCCGGATTCGGTCCTAACATCACATTCCCCCTTCTTCTGCTCTGCTTCAGCACTGCAGCGTCCAGCCAAAATCATTGTGATAGATCATCTGGCGGGTCATTCCACCATCGACGCAAATGTTTTCACCTGTAATGAACCCGGCCTGATCCGAACATAAATATAGCACTAGCTGCGCAATGTCCGAAGGCTTCCCCACACGGCCGACGAGCTGCTGCAGTGCATCTGCCCCAGTGTAGGTTTGCTGTTCGGTATCGATCCATCCGGGCGATATCGCATTGACCCGCGCTTTTCCCGCCAGGCTGACCGCCAGCGCATGGGTCAGGGCAGAAATACCTCCCTTAGCCGCTGTGTAGCTTTCGGTTTGGGGCTGACTCATCCGATCCCGTGAAGAGGAAATGTTCACAATCGCTGCACCGGCTGTAAAATAAGGGGCAAATAGTTTCGTCAGATAAAACGGAGCGGTTACTCCGACCCGAAGCGCATAATTGAATTCCTCGTAAGTGCAGTCGTCCAGCCCCTTCATCAGCGGCATTGCATTATGGATCAAATAATCAATGTGTCCGTACTCCGCGATGACCTTGCGTACAAAGGCTTCCATTACCTCTTGCTCCGCTATATCGCCCACATAATAGCCGTTATCCAACAGATCGATCACACATACCTTCGCACCGGCCCGCTCAAACGCCTGCACGATTGCTTTGCCGATTCCTTTTGCGCCACCAGTTACTACAGCAACTTTTCCCTGAAACATCGACTCTTCCTTTCTCAGATACCGGTGTACTCCGCCGTCCGAACCGCCAAGCGCATCACACGCGGACGGTTATAACGCTGTATCACAGCAAACAGCAAATCAAACCCTGCTGCAATAATTGAAGTGATTAGAAATATCGGAAACGCACCAACCCACACCGAAAACAACAATGGAACAAAACTAACGGCTGCATTGACTTCATGCACCAATTCTGCTTGGCACATGGCGCCAGCAATTTCTGTCCATGTGTGCTGCTGCAAATCAAACAGTGCACTATCATAAACAGGCATCCGGCCCTTCCATTGTCTGACCCGCAATTTTTGATACAGCCACATTTCCCAAGGAGCTGTCTGATACCACCTGCACTGCAGATTCGCCCGATTGTTCATATACCTGTCAAAGCAAAAACCAATTATCAGCCGGATGCTCATATGATAGCAGACCGTGCCGGCGGTGATAAAAAGGCTCAGCATCATACGCAGCGCAAGCAGCTTCCATAAAAGCAGCCCTGCCGCTGTAATCCACGCGGACAGCCACATCGCACGTCGCATAGTGTTTTTCATCAAATCAGGATTCCCTCGCAATGATCGAGCTCATGCTGTATGATTTGTGCTGTCCAACCGGTAAAATTCTTTACACGCACTTGAAACTGTTCATTTTGCCAACGCACCTTGATTGAATGCCACCGTTTGGCCGGACGCGTACCCACCAAAGAAAGGCATCCTTCTTCCGCATCATATGGCCCAGCTTTTCTGACGATCTCCGGATTGAACATCACCATATAGCTGCCATCCTGCTCAAATGCGATAATACGCTTGTTCACACCGATCATATTAGCCGCCATGCCCACACAGCCCGCCCTGTGGTGCTGCAAGGTATCCAGCAGATCCTGCGCCACCGGTAGATCATTCGGCACTGCTATCTCTGCTTTTTGCGCCAAAAATGCTTCGTCTTTACAAATTGGCCTTATCATTTTGTCCCTCCACCTGTCTCCGTATCACCTCTGCGATGGTTTCTGCCGCAAGGCGGGAACCGCTTGGAGTTGGATGCACACCATCATCCGCATACAAATCCTGTATCCCTGACAGGCGGTAAAACCGCTGCCCTACATCCGCGACTAACGCATGGTTCTCCACCGCCGCTTTGTGATAAGCAGCGGACAATGCATCCGCCATCACATCATAATCCCATCCCTTGGCTGCCAGTTTTGCGCTCCCTCTTTGATATGCCCAAGTCGCATAAAGGATCGGCACTGCCCCTCTTGTGCGTATTTGTCCGCAAAGCTCCCGAACGCTGGAAAAGAATTTTTCGGGTGCGGTGACCGGGCCGTGACTCATCTCCTGCAGCACAACATAATCCCAATTCTCCTGCACCAATGCCTCCTGCGTCCGCGCACCCAGGCGAGTATTAGGATTTAGCTGCTCGGATAACCGCGCCCCGCCCCGTGTATGGTGATACACCTTCGCGCCGATGCAATCTGCCAGCATTGCAGGCATGTCATTGGCCGCAGTCAGGCTGTTTCCCAGCATTAGTATCCGCATCAAACCGCTTCCTTCCTATGCTTTCGCGCTGTTATCAGACTGAATATGATATGAGTTTACCTTGCGTTAAACGTATTATAACGGATGATGAATCAAACCGCAAGAGACCCGTGCTTTACCACCAGTCAAAACGCCCCACCGCAGCAAGGCAACAACATTCCGGCCTGTTAAAGTCCCGTCCCCCGCCCATTCCACCCAGCTCTCGAATTGACTTTTTCCGTAAACAACGCTATACTGATGAAGTCTGTTCAAAGACTTTTTGACAAGGAGGAGGAGCTGCTTTGAGCCGTTTATCCATTGAAACACCGGGACATGCGCAAACCGTTGTAGAAGGCCTGTACCGTGATGTGGAACGCCGCATCAGTGCCAGTCCCCCCGGGCTTTGCCCTGTGGATATGGCACTATCCTTTTTGCGTCTTTGTCACGCACAAACGTGCGGCAAGTGCGTGCCCTGCCGCATCGGACTGGGACAGCTGACCAGCCTGCTCGAGCAGGTTCTCGATTCCACTGCCGAACCCGAAACCATCGACCTCATCGAAAAAACTGCCCGGGTGATCCTTGATACGGCGGACTGTGCGATCGGCTACGAAGCCGCCCGTATGGTGCTGCAAGGCGTACAGGGTTTTCGGGATGATTATCTTTCTCATGTAGAAAGCGGCCGCTGCCTGTTCGGTCTGAACCAACCCGTGCCCTGTGTTGCGCTTTGTCCCGCCGGCGTGGATATCCCCGGCTATATTGCGTTGGTACGCGCAGGCCGGTACGATGACGCTGTGCGTTTGATCCGCAAGGATAACCCCTTCCCCACCGTATGCGGCTATGTATGCGAGCATCCATGTGAAGCCCGGTGCCGCCGCCGCATGGTGGATGATGCCGTCAACATCTGCGGCATCAAACGCTTTGCGTGCGACCATGCCACCAACACCACGCCTCCGCCCTGTGCGCCTGCTACCGGAAAACGTATTGCAATTATCGGCGGCGGCCCATGTGGTCTTTCCGCTGCCTATTTTCTGGCACTGATGGGACACAGCGTTGATGTGTACGACCAGCGCCCTCAGCTCGGCGGTATGCTGCGTTACGGCATTCCGGATTATCGTCTCCCCGTTGACCGGCTGGATGCCGATATCAATTTTATCCTGTCCACCGGCATTACAGTACATACAAATACCGCAATCGGGCGTGATATCCCCTTTACAGAAATTGAAAACCAGTACGATGCCGTTTATATTGCCATCGGTGCACATAACGACAAAAAGCTGGGAATCGACGGAGAGAGCAGTCCCGGGGTATATTCCGCCGTGCAGCTGCTCCGCGATATCGGTGAAGGACGGATACCGGACTTTCAGAACAAACGTGTCTGTGTCATCGGCGGCGGCAATGTATCAATGGATGCAACCCGTACCGCCATCCGTCTGGGCGCACAGCATGTCACCTGTGTTTACCGCCGCCGCGTGACCGATATGACCGCACTGGCCGAAGAAATCGAAGATGCCCAAAGCGAAGGCTGCCAAATCCTGCCCCTGCAGGCGCCCGACCATATTGAAACCGATGAAAACGGCCGCGTAACCGCACTTTGGACCCGTCCGCAGATCATCAGCGAATACGGAGCGGACGGCCGTCCCCGTCCCAAGGATGCGCAGCAGCCCCGGTTCCGCATTCCCTGTGATATCGTCATTGTAGCGATCGGGCAGGCGATCGATGCCAAACCATTTGAGCAGGTCACGCCGGTCGTGCGCGGTAAGATCCAAGCAGAGTCCGATGCATTTGTCCCCAACACACCACATGTTTTTGCCGGCGGCGATGCTGTAACCGGTCCGGCTACGGTCATCCGTGCAGTAGCAGCCGGTAAGGTCGCAGCCGCCAACATCGATCAGCACCTCGGTTTTCATCATGTGATTACTGCTGATGTGGAGATCCCACCGGCGCACCTGACCAACTCCCCTGCCTGCGGACGCGTAGAACTGCGCAACCGTCCGCTTGCCGAGTGTATCGACAATTTTGATCTGGTCAAATGCGGTATGAGCGAAGAAGAAGCCCAGCAGGAAACTTCCCGCTGCCTGCGGTGCGACCACTTCGGCTATGGTATTTTCAAAGGAGGGCGGACATCCAAATGGTAAATCTGACGATCAACAATACGCCGGTCGCTGTGCCAGAAGGCACGACCATTCTCGATGCCGCCGCCTCCGCCGGCATCGAGATCCCCAGCCTGTGCTACCTGAAGGATATCAACGAGATCTCTGCCTGCCGTGTATGCTGCGTCGAGGTGGAAGGCGAAGGCAAGCTCGTTCCCTCCTGCAATAACGTTGTGCGTGAAGGCATGGTTATCCATACCAATTCCCCGCGGGTACGCGAAGCGCGCCGCACCAATGTGGAGCTGATCCTTTCTCAGCATGACAATAAATGTGCTACCTGTGTCCGTTCCGGCACCTGTCAGCTGCAAAAGGTCGCAACCGATCTCGGTGTGCTCACGATCCCTTATCCTGCGGATTTGGCACAAGGCAAAAAAACCAACTGGACGACTACATTCCCGCTGTACCGCGATGTCAACAAATGCATCAAGTGTATGCGCTGCGTACAGGTTTGCGACAAAGTGCAATCGCTCTCTGTATGGGATGTCAGCGGTTCCGGTTCGCGTACCACCATCGATGTTTCCGGCCATCGCTTTATCAAGGAAGCCGACTGTTCGCTCTGCGGCCAGTGTATCACCCACTGCCCGACCGGCGCACTGCGCGAACGGGATGACACCGCACGCGCCTTTGCAGCACTGGCAGATCCCCATAAGGTTACCGTCGTCCAAATCGCCCCGGCAGTACGCGCCGCATGGGGAGAAGCCTTCGGACAGCAAACCGGCAGCGCGACTATCGGCCAGTTGATCACAGCTCTGCGCAAAATGGGCGCAGAATATGTGTTTGACACCACCTTCTCTGCCGATCTGACCATTATGGAAGAAGGCACGGAGCTGCTGCACCGGCTGCAGGCGGGCGATTTGACCGAACTGCCGATGTTCACTTCCTGCTGTCCGGGCTGGGTACGCTTCCTCAAATCTCAGTACCCGGAGCTGACAGGACGGCTGAGCACTTCCAAATCACCGCAGCAGATGTTCGGCGCCGTGTGCAAAACCTGGCTGGCAGAACGGCTCAGCCTTGCGCCTGAGCAGATTTTCAGCATCTCCATTATGCCCTGCGTTGCCAAAAAAGCGGAATGCGAATTGCCGGGTATGCAGTCTACCGACGCCGGGCCGGACGTGGATCTTGTGCTCACCACCCGCGAATTTGCCCGTCTGGTTCGCGCTGAGCATATCGATATCAGCACACTGCCGGAATCCGAGCCGGATTCTCCGCTCGGCCCCGGCTCCGGTGCCGGCGTCATTTTCGGCGCAACCGGCGGTGTAATGGAAGCGGCTCTCCGCTCCGCCTATTTTCTCGCCGCCGGACGCAATCCCGCTGCTGACGCCTTCCATGAGGTGCGCGGCACCTTTGCATATCGCGGCTGGCGTGAAGCATGCTTTGATCTGAACGGAACGCCGGTACGCTGTGCTGTTGCCAACGGACTTGCCAACGCGCGCCATCTGATCGAAGCCCTGCTGCGCGGTGATGTGCATTACGAGTTTGTCGAGGTCATGGCTTGTCCGGGCGGCTGCGCAGGCGGCGGCGGGCAGCCGATCGACGGCAGCGACCGCGAAAAAGCTGTTGACCGCGGCGATGTGCTGTACCAGCTGGACGCATGCGCTGATATTCGGTTCTCACACGAAAATCCCGCTGTGCAGGCGCTGTACCGCGAATCCCTCGGCACACCCTGCTCCGAACAAGCTGAGCACCTATTGCATTGCGACCATTTTGCTTGGGAAATGCCGCACAACAGATCATAAAAACGCACGCCGCTGTGATGCTTTCATCACAGCGGCGTGCGTTTCTTTCTGTTTGGTCAAGCGTCCTGTTTTCCCATCAGCGTTACCATAACAGCTTTTTGCGCGTGCAGACGGTTCTCCGCCTCTTCAAAAATCTCATCCGCATGCGCTTCAAACACCTTTGTCGTAATTTCCTGCTCACGATAAGCCGGCAGGCAATGCTGCACCATGCAGCCGGGTTTGGCAGCAGCCAGCAGGTCATCATTGACCTGATACCCCCGGAATGCCTGTATGCGGACTTCCTTTTCCGCTTCCTGCCCCATGGAGGCCCATGTATCCGTAATCACAACGTCCGCGTTCTCTGCCGCCTTCATCGGGTCGTCGGTCAGGAAGAAATCCGGATTGGATTCCGCAAATGCGAGCACCTCTGCATGGGGGCGATACCCCTCCGGTGTGGCAACCGATACCTTCATGCCGGTTTTCAAGCCGCCTACGATCAGCGAATTAGCCATGTTGTTGCCATCACCGATGTAGCAAAGCTTCAGCCCTTCCAATACGGCAAATTTTTCACGAATGGTCATCAGATCCGCCAGCACCTGACAGGGATGACAGAAGTCGGTCAGTCCGTTAATAATCGGGATCGTGCCGTAACCCGCCAGATCTTCAACCTCCTTCTGCTCATAGGTACGGATCATGATACCGTCCAGATAACGGGACAGCACCCGTGCCGTATCCTGCACCGGCTCACCGCGTCCAATCTGCAAATCGCGGTTGGACAGAAACAGCGCCTGGCCGCCAAGCTGATACATACCGGTCTCAAACGAGACACGTGTCCGCGTAGAGGATTTTTGAAAAATCATACCCAGACTTTTCCCCTCCAGATGGCGGTGCGAAATATTATGCTTTTTTTCGTATTTGAGCTGATCGGCCAAATCAAGCAGACCGATAATCTCATCGGTAGAACAATCGAGCAGCTTCAGTAAATGCTTCATTCAAAAAACCTCTTTCATAATGGTAATCGCTTCGTCCATCTCTTGATCGGAGATAACAAGCGGCGGAAGCAGGCGGACGGCATTCTTTCCTGCCGTGATCGCCAAAACGCCTTTTTCGATCAGCCGATTGGCAAACGCAGTATGCTTCCCCTCGTCCACAATAATGCCGAGCATCAACCCCATACCGCGTACACCATGAATATGCGGCGAGCCAAGCGCCAGAATGCCGTTTTTCAGATATTCGCCTTTCCTGCGAACCTCCTGCAAAAAGCGGCTGTCCCCCACGGTATCGAGCACCACATTCACCGCAGCACAGATCATCGGCGTACCGCCAAATGTAGTCGCATGCGTTCCCGGCGTCAAAACCTTTGCACAGGATTCCGCTGCCAGCACCGCGCCGACCGGTACGCCGCCGCCCAATCCTTTAGCCATCGTAACCACATCCGGCCGGATGTCATACTGCTGGAAACAGAACAGGCTGCCGGTTCGTCCAATGCCGGTCTGTACCTCATCGATGATGAGCAGTAAGTCTTTTTCCCGGCACAGTGCTTCGACCTGTTTGACAAAAGCAGGATCCAGCGGCAGCACGCCGCCCTCCCCCTGTACCAGTTCCATCATCACCGCACAGGTCATATCGTCCGCTTTGCGGCGAACGGACTCAATATCATTGGCCTGTGCATAATCAAAGCCTTCCGTAAACGGGAAGAAATAATTGTGGAAACGATCCTGACCGGTTGCTTTCAGTGTGGTCACTGTTCGTCCGTGAAAGGAATTAACGAGCGTGATAATTTTGTACCGGCCTTCTCCGTATTTATCAAAGGAGTATTTGCGCGCCAGCTTGATCGCGCCCTCATTGGCCTCCGCACCGGAATTGGCAAAAAACACCTTACCATTCAAGTGCGTCTTCTCCACCAGTTTTTTCGCTGCCTGTACCATCGGCTCAGTCGTAAACAAGTTGGACACATGCATCAGCTTGTGTGCCTGCTGCCCAATCGCTTCGATCAGCTGCGGATGATCATATCCCAGACAGTTCACGCCAATGCCGGAAGCCAGATCAATATATTTTTTCCCTTCGACATCCCACACAGTTGCGCCCGCCCCATGATCCAGCGCGATCGGGAATCTGCCGTAGGTATTCATCACATATTTTTGTTCTTCGCTTTTCAGCTCTTGATAATTCATTGCCTTTTCGCTCTTTTCCGTTCTATTTACTGGAACATCGTTCCCACACCGACCTTGGATAACAGCTCGATCAGGATGGAATGCTTCACGCGGCCATCCTGAATATTGGCGGCTTCCACGCCCTTGCGCACCGCCTCCACGCAGCAGTCCACCTTGGGGATCATACCGCCGCGGATGATGCCGTCACGAATCAGCCGCGGCACCTCGGATACCTTAAGGTTGGGGATCAGCGTTGTCTCA
Organism: Agathobaculum desmolans ATCC 43058; assembly: GCF_000701665.1. GTDB lineage: Bacteria > Bacillota > Clostridia > Oscillospirales > Butyricicoccaceae > Agathobaculum > Agathobaculum desmolans. The sequence goes on from NZ_JNJN01000021.1 coordinate 9,888, forward strand.
TCATCCGGATCCAGCATCAACCCACGCACATCGGTCAGCAAAATCAGCTTTTTGGCGCCGAGCGCTACCGCAAGCTTACAGGCTGCGGTATCTGCATTGATGTTATAATTTGTTTCATCATCAATACCCTGCGCCACCGTAGATACTACCGGGATATAACCCTCGTTCAACACATCGATCACCGGTGACGGGTCGACATCAACGATATCCCCGACATACCCGTAATCCGTACCTGTGCGGTCGGTCAGGCGTTTCGCCTGAAACATGCCGCCGTCCATGCCGCCCAGACCGATTCCTCGACCGCCCGCCTTTTCCAGCAGGGTGACCAGATCCTTATTGACCTTGCCGCACAGTACCATCTGCACAATATCCATCGTTTCCCGGTCGGTATAGCGCAGACCGTTGACGAATTTGGATTCCTTGCCGATCTTTTTCAGCATATCCGAGATCTCCGGACCGCCGCCGTGCACCACAACGACCTTGACACCAACCAGATTAAGCAGCACCAAATCATGAATGACAGCATCCTTCAATTCATCATTGATCATTGCGTTGCCGCCATACTTTACTACCACCGTCTGCCCGTAGTATTGCTGAATATACGGCAGGGCTTCCACCAGAATTCTGGCTTTGAAAGCCGCATCATATTGTGTATCCATGTTTGCCCTTTCCTTTATTTCGGTATTTCGATCACTCTACCGGATTCTGAATCATGCACCGCTGCATCTGATTCATCCGGCAGCATCGGCATCAGGTTCGATAATCCCCATTGATCTTCACATAGTCATATGTCAGATCACAGCCCCATGCCGTCGCGCTGTTCTCACCCTCGTTCACATCGATCTGAATCGTGATTTCGTTTTCCGACAGGATCTGTTTTGCTGCGGCCTCATCAAAATCCACCGCTTCACCCTTTTCACATACGGTTACACTGCCTGCCGCAGAGGCAAACGCCACCGACACATATTCCGGCCGGAACGGCGCCTTGGAATATCCCATTGCGCACAGCACCCGTCCCCAGTTTGCGTCTGCGCCGAACATAGCCGCCTTAACCAGATTGGAGCCGACCACCGCCTTGGCCAGACGCTCTGCCGCTTCCTCTGAACGTGAATTTTTTACCGTGCAGGTAACCAGCTTGGTCGCGCCCTCGCCATCTGCCGCGATTTGACGAGCCAACCGGGTATTGACTTCGCCCAACGCCTTGCAGAACGCCTGATAATCCTCATCCTGCCAGTCGATCAGTTCGTTTCCCGCCATACCGTTGGCAAGCACTACACACATATCGTTGGTCGAGGTATCACCATCCACCGTAACGCGATTATAGGTTTTCTTCACGCTTTCCTGCAGCGCATCGGTCAGCATTTCATGCGTGATCGCGCAGTCTGTTGTCAGAAAGGACAGCATTGTCCCCATGTTGGGATGGATCATGCCGCTACCTTTGCAGATGCCGCCAATGTGACAGGTTTTACCGCCTGCCACAAATTCGACCGCCGCCGTTTTGGGTCGGGTATCGGTTGTCATGATCGCGTGGTTGGCCCGCTCGGAAGCATCGTCCGACAGCACGATTTCCGGCAGATGTGCTTCGATGCATTCCACCGGCAGCCGCTGACCGATCACGCCGGTTGAGGCAACAATGATATCCTGTTCCTCCACACCGAGCACAGCGGCCGCAGCTTTTGCCATGCGGCGGGCATTCTCCATGCCGTCGGGTGCGCAGGCATTGGCATTGCCCGCATTGGCAACGATTGCACGCGCCACCCCGTTCTCCAAATGCTCCATCGTCACATACAGCGGCGCCGCTTTAACGCGGTTCATTGTGTAAGTAGCCGCAGCCGTACATTCGCACGCACTGAAGATGATTGCCGTGTCATCCGCTGTTCGGCTCTCCTTAATTCCGCACCGGACACTGCCCGCTGTAAAACCCTTTGCGGCGCACACGCCGCCTTCGATAATTTTCATATGACTTTTCTCCTTGCCGCCTGCATTGGATCTGTTTCCTCTGCTCTGCAACTATGCTATCAGTATTATACCGTCAAACCGGTGTCTTCGTCCAGTCCAAGCATAATATTCATATTCTGCACCGCCGCGCCCGACGCTCCCTTGCCGAGATTATCAAATAAAGCGGTAACTATGGTCTGTTCCGCGTGACCGCAGACGATCAGCTGCAGGCTGTCGTGTCCGGCCATGGTATTGGCGTAAATAACCGGCTCATCCCCGCCAAATGGCGCAACGCATACCAGCTTCTGCCCTTCGTAATGCGCAGCAAGCGTTTCGTGCACCAGATGCGCGTCAACTCCGGGCAGCATAACCGTTGTGGCCATGCCCTTATAGAAATCCCCCACCACAGGCACAAAAACCGGCGGCTGCACCAAGCCACAGACATATTCCATCTCCGGCAGATGCTTATGTTTGAGATTCAGCCCGTAGATTCGACCGGACGCATATCGCGCATCCCGATCCGCATCCTGATATTCCGCGATCATTTTTTTACCGCCGCCCGAATACCCTGTCTGGGAGAAACAGGTCAGCGCACTGTCTGCCGGAATCACATCCTGTGCCACCAGCGGATACACGGAGGAAATGAAACCGCTCGCATGACACCCCGGGTTTGCCACCCGTCCGGAAGCAGCAATCGCTGCGCGGTGCGCCCCGGAAAGCTCTGCAAAGCCGTAATCCCAATCCGGTTCGGTACGATGCGCAGTGGATGCGTCGATCACACGGGTATGGTCGTTTTCGATCAGCGAAACGGCTTCCCTTGCCGCCGCATCCGGCAGGCAGAGGAACACGATATCCGCCGCATTCAGAAATTTGCGGCGTTCCTCTGTATCCTTACGCTTGTCTTCATCGATCAGCAGCAGCTCCACATCATCGCGGCCGCCCAGCCGCTCATAGATCTGCAGCCCGGTTGTGCCTTCCTTCCCGTCTATATAAACCTTTGGTTTCATCTGCTTTGTCCTCTTAACCGTCACACTTCATCTTCCACAGCCGCAATAAACTTCTCAATCTTATCGATCTGGCGGGTGACCTCCTGCGGCGCCGGACCGCCAACGACCTTTCTCTCACCTACACAGGTGCGCAGATCCAGTGCGTCATAAATATCGTCCCCGAATTTATTCGAAATCGCGGCAAAATCACGCATCGTTATCGTTTCAAGCGTCTCATCCGATTTGATACACTGATTCACCAAGCGCCCCACTGTCTTGTAGGCATCCCGGAACGGCACGCCCTTCTTGGTCAGATAATCCGCACAGTCGGTCGCATTGATAAAGCCGCCCGATGCTGCCCTGCGCATGTTATCCTTCCGCAGGGTCATGGTGGAGAACATCGGTGTAAACACCTCCAGACACTGCTTTACCGTGTCGATCGCGCCGAATACAGCTTCCTTATCCTCCTGCATATCCTTATTATATGCCAGCGGCAATCCCTTGAGCACGGTCAGCATCGTTGTCAAACTACCGTACACACGGCCGGTCTTGCCGCGGATCAGCTCGCATACGTCCGGATTTTTCTTCTGCGGCATAATGGACGATCCAGTGGAGTAAGCATCATCCAACTCTACAAACTTGAACTCCCACGAGCACCAGGAAATGATCTCCTCACTCAGCCGTGACAGATGCATCATCAGGATCGACAGCGCGGACAGCAGCTCGACACAGTAATCGCGGTCGGACACACCATCGAGCGAGTTGTCCGTCAGCCGTGCAAAGCCCAGCTGCTCCCGTACGAAATCGCGGTCGATCGGATAGGTTGTGGATGCCAACGCACCTGAACCGAGCGGCATTTCGTCCATACGCTCATAGCAATCCTGCAAGCGGGTCACATCACGCCGCAGCATATTGGCATAAGCCATCATATAGTGTGCAAAGGTTGTCGGCTGCGCCCGCTGCAGGTGAGTATAGCCCGGCATTACCGCATCCAGATTTTCGCGGCTCTTCTTTGCAAGCGTCTTCATAAAGGTCAGGATCATGGAAATGATCTCGCAGATCTCGCTTTTCACATAAATACGCATATCCAGCGCGACCTGATCGTTTCTTGAGCGGCCGGTATGCAGCCGCTTGCCGGTATCTCCGATCCGCTCGGTCAGCAGCTGCTCGATATTCATATGAATATCTTCATAGTCCAGCGAAAACTCCACCTTGCCATCTTCAATATCCTGCAGGATGCCTTGCAGCCCTTCGACGATTTTTTCCGCCTCATGCGGTTCAATAATCCCCTGCTTGCCCAGCATCGTCGCGTGCGCGATCGAGCCGGTGATATCCTCCCTATACAAGCGGCAGTCAAACAGGATGGACGAGTTAAAATCATTTACTACAAGGTCGGTCTCTTTCTGGAACCGGCCTGCCCATAATTTTGCCATAATGCATTACCTCTCAAAACACCTGCAGGGCGGCACGTTCGGACATGCCGCCCCACGAAATCAATTCTTATTTTTCAACCGACGGGAAATGCTTGCCGGTTTTGTTAAACAGCATCTGGTCGTTCAGCGCACGCACCTTAAGCGGCAGACCGAACAGATTGATAAAGCCCGCGGAATCCGCCTGATCATAGCAGTCGTCCTCATTAAAGGTCGCCATGTCTTCCGAATACAGACTGTACGGCGACGTGACAGAAGCCGGAATGATATTGCCCTTATAAAGCTTAAGCTTGACATCGCCGGTCACGGTCTCCTGCGTGGAATCAACAAAAGCGGAAAGCGCTTTGCGCAGCGGCGTATACCACTGGCCGTTGTACACCAAGTCGCCGAATTTCATCGCAACCTGCGCCTTGTAATGCGCAGTCTCCTTATCGAGTGTGATCTCCTCCAGCTTCTGGTGCGCTGCATACAGCACTGCACCGCCCGGCGTTTCGTATACGCCGCGGCTCTTCATGCCGACCAGCCGGTTTTCCACGATATCCAGAATGCCGACACCGTTTTCGCCGCCGAGCTGATTGAGCGTTTCGATCAGGGCAACCGAATCCATTTCCTCGCCGTTCACCGCGGTAGGCACACCCTTTTCAAAATGGATGGTCACATAAGCCGGCTTATCCGGCGCCATTTCCGGAGAAACACCCAACTCAAGGAAGCCCGGTTTATTGATCGGGGCCTCGTTGGACGGCAGCTCCAGATCAAGACCTTCATGGCTCAAATGCCACAGGTTTTTATCCTTGGAATAGTTGGTTTCCTTGTTGATCTTCAACGGAATGTTATGTGCTTCCGCGTAAGCGATCTCCTTTTCACGGCTGTTCAGCTCCCAAAACCGCCACGGCGCAATAATATCCATCTGCGGTGCAAAGGCATGGATCGCCAGCTCAAAACGCACCTGATCGTTGCCCTTACCGGTGCAGCCATGGCAAATCGCATCCGCGCCCTCCTTCAGCGCAATCTCCACAATGCGCTTAGCGATGATCGGACGTGCAAACGATGTGCCAAGCAGATACTGTTCGTATGTTGCACCGGCTTTCATCGTCGGAATGATGTAATCATCCACAAATTCCTTGGTTAAATCCTCAATATACAGCTTGGATGCGCCGGTTTTAAGCGCCTTTTCCTCCAAGCCGTCCAGTTCCGTGCCCTGACCGACATTGCCGGAAACCGCAATCACTTCACATCCGTAATGCTCCTTAAGCCACGGGATCAGCACCGAAGTATCCAATCCGCCCGAATAGGCCAAAACCACTTTGTTATATTTCTTTTCCATATCAGCAGCCTCCGTATCTATCGTTTTTTCGATGGATTTATTATACTACCGGTTTGTTCATTTAGCAAGAAAAATTTATAATTATTTTTTTGCTTGCATATTTATTCAATTAGTGCATCAACTTTTCCCAAAGAAATGCTTGCACTTTACCCAAAACCGTACTATTATATTGGTAAATGCACTGTGTCAAGACAGATGCAACTGCTGAATAAAAGCGCACTCCTTTCTGTGCGCGAAGGGGCGTTTACCGCAATGACAGAAAAAAATCTGACCATGCTGACCGACTTTTATGAGTTCACCATGGCACACGGCTATTTTGAAAAAGGCATCGCCGACCGTCGGGCCTATTTTGATATGTTCTTCCGCCGCGTACCGGACGGCGGCGGCTATGCCATCATGGCAGGTGTCGAACAGCTGATCGACTATTTTCAAAATCTGCATTTCACCGAGGAGGACATCGCCTATCTGCGCCGCCGCGGCTGCTTTTCTGAAGCCTTCCTGAATTACCTGCGCGACTTCCGATTTGAATGTGATGTCTGGGCTGTTCCCGAAGGAACTCCGGTGTTCCCCGGTGAACCGCTTATTACCGTTGCCGGGCCGATGGTGCAGGCACAGTTCGTGGAAACCATGGTTCTGCTGACCATCAACCACCAAACGCTGATTGCCACCAAAGCCAACCGGATCGCCCGCGCCGCACAGGGCCGCACTGTTCTGGAATTTGGTTCCCGCCGTGCGCAGGGGTATGACGGCGCGATCTACGGCGCACGCGCAGCCTATGTAGGCGGTTGTCAGGGCACCGCTTGTGTATTGGCCGACCGTGATTACCAAATCCCCGCCGGCGGCACGATGGCGCACTCGTGGGTGCAGATGTTCGACAGCGAATATGAGGCATTCAAAGCCTATGCGGATATCTATCCGGATAATTGCGTATTTCTGGTCGACACCTATAATGTACTCAAATCCGGTGTGCCGAACGCACTGCGTGTTGCCCGGGAAATGGTGGAGGAAAAAGGGATCCGTCCGCGCGGCATCCGTCTGGATTCGGGCGATATCGCTTATTTATCCATCGAGGCACGTAAAATGCTGGATGACGCAGGATTCCCGGATATGCAGATCATGGCCTCCAATTCACTCGATGAGTATCTGGTGCGCGATCTTCTGGTGCAGGGCGCCCGAATTGACTCCTTCGGTATTGGCGAACGCCTGATCACCTCTAAATCAGAACCGGTCTTCGGCGGTGTCTATAAATTAGCCGCTGTTGAAAATGCACAGGGTGAGATCGTACCCAAGATCAAGGTATCCGAAAATGTCGAAAAGATTACCACACCCCATTTCAAGCAGGTATACCGCCTGTTTGACAACAAAACCGGCAAAGCCCTCGGTGATGTGCTCACCGTGCATGACGAAGTAATCGATGCCAGCCAGCCGTATGAATTGTTCCATCCAATCCATACCTGGAAAAAGCGCACTGTAACGGATTATCACGTCCGCCCGCTTCGTGTGCAGCTTTTCAAGCGCGGGGAATGTGTTTACCAAAGCCCCGCGATCGACCAGATCCGCAATTACTGCCTGTCCGAAGTGGACACGCTGTGGGATGAAATCAAGCGATTTGAAAACCCGCAGACCTATTTCGTAGATCTGTCCAAAAAGCTGTGGGACTGCAAAAACAGCTTACTGGAAGCCTGCCGTATATAAATATTCGACTATATACAAAAGAACAGCGAACCGTTCTGCGGTCCGCTGTTCTTTTGCGCCTTGCTCATACTACACCTAAGGGGAAATCACTTTGAAAACATTCTTTGCCTCGCTCGGCAAACGCAAAAGCTATGTTGTAGCCGAACTGTTTTTTGTTTATCTGGCATTGGGAATCGGCCTGATCATGCTTGGCTCTGTACTGCCGCAGCTTCGCGCCTCTTATGCACTCGATTATCAAACCGGCGGCGCCTTGCTGTCCGTCCAATCCGTTGGCTACCTGACCGTCGGCCTGTTCACCGGTGTCTGCTCGGTCAAACTCGGACTCAAACGCGCCTATCTTGTGTTATATGCGCTGATGCCGCTCGGATTTATCATGCTGCTTATCAACGGCGCGCCGCTGTGGCTGATGGCGGCTATGCTGCTGACCGGTTTTTCCAAAGGCGCCGTGACCGATTACAACAACCGTGTGATGAGTGAATATGCCGGCGGACGTGCCGCGCCGCTCAATCTGCTGCACGCATTTTTTGCGATCGGCGCTTGCCTTTCCCCGTTGCTTGTACTGTTATGCCTGCGCTGTGGAGATAACGGCTGGAGGCTGTCCATGGGAATTGCGGTTGCCCTGTTGCTTGCCGCCTTGATTTTCGGTCTTTTCATGCATATGGACAGCGAAAAGCCCACCGAAGCATATCAAACCCCGGCAGGCGGCAGTTTCGGTTTTTTCCGTGAGCGGCTGTTCTGGCAAACCGCTGCAATCGGCTTTTTCTATCAGGCCGTTGAGGCTTCTATGATGGGATGGCTGACCAGCTTCTACGTGGATTCCGGCACACTGCAAGCAGATGCTGCACAAGTTGTCACTTCCCTGCTCTGGGTCGCCCTACTGATCGGCCGATTTGCCTGTTCCGTGATTGCCGCACACCACAAGCCATGGCAGATGATCCTTGTCATGTGTATCGGCATCGGTGTATTTCTCGCGCTGATGGTAGGAACCACTGTTCTTCCTCTGCTGCTGATCGGTACGATCGGACTGGGGCTGTGTATGTCGGGGATGTACGGTACTTCCGTGTCCAACGCAGGCGATATTTTCATCCGCTACCCCTCAGCGATGGGACTGTTCGTCACCCTTACCGGCATCGGTGCCGCCGTTGCGCCCACTGTCGTTGGCTTGGTATCCGACCGCATCGGGATCCGCTGGGGCTTTGCCAGTTTGCTGATCGCTGCTGTGTTTCTAATCATCGCCGCCGTGATCAATGCACGATATTTCAAACACCTGAACAGCAAATAAGCATACGGGAACTCTGTTGAAAAGCTTCGTTTTGCCGACAGGCTGCGAGTCCCCAACACCGAATATATCGGTTTTCAAAATAAATGCACAACACCAAGCACACTGTGCGAGGCGATCAGCATAATGATGCCCGCTGTTATAACACCGCACAGGATAGAGAAAAGCGCCTTGGTTTTCGGCATTTTCAACAGGGTTGCAATCAACGCGCCCGACCATGCCCCGGTACCCGGCAACGGGATCGCCACAAACAAAAACAGACCGATCCGTGCATATTTTGTAACCTGATCCGTTTTAGCCAGCAGCTTGTTTTTGTAGGCCGTGGCAAACTTAGTAAGCGGACGAAGCGTGCAGACCCAATCCAGAATCTTTTCACCGAAAAACAGTAAAAAAGGGATCGGGATCATGTTGCCCAAAACAGCCAGCGGAATCAGTGTAGCCTCCGGCATGCCAATCGTCACGCCGAGCGGCACTGCACCGCGCAGTTCGACCAGCGGCACCATTGAAATGATCACCACTGCCAACTCGCGACCTGCCCCCAGCAGCCATTGGAACAAACTTTCAAACATTAGCTCCTCTTCCTCCCTAAAATCACTCAATTTCTCATTTATGATACAGGAAAAGCGCATAAAAGGCAAGTCCTATCAAAAAGTTTACATTTGACAACGTCTTCCGCCGAGCGTATACTGTGGATACATTGAATTTCGAGGGATATCGGAGGTGGCGATTATGCCGCGCTGTAAAAAGGATACCCTCTATCCCGGCAGTTCTACTCTGCTCGTGCTGGCTCTGCTGGAAGACGAGGACAAATACGGCTATCAAATGATTCGTGAACTGGAATGCCGTTCCGACCATACCTTCACCATGAAGGAAGGTACGCTTTATCCGATCCTGCACAGTCTGGAAGAACATGGAGAAATATGCTCTTATGAACAAACGTCCGATGTCGGCCGCCGTCGGCGGTATTACCGTCTGACCCGGCAAGGCATCAAAACGCTCGACCGTTGCCGCCGCGAATGGAATACCTTCTGCCAAAAATTCGGCAAGGTCGTCGGAGGTGAAGCCTGTGTCACCGGATGAACGCACCATCCGTTATATCAGGCAGGTGTGCCGGCATTTATTTTGGCCTCCCTATCGAATACGCGTCCGCCGTGAATTGACTGATCACATCTTCAGCCGCGCGGAATACCTGTACAGCAGCCGAGGATTTTCATGGGAGCAGGCCGTTATCCGCTCCCTTCAGATGCTTGGCGACCCGGATGAATTGGGCAAATCACTGCGCCGTGCGCGTTTTCCGTTGCCGGCACTGATCTGCCTTGCACTGACCGGGCTGATCTGGGCGGCGATCACCGCCTGCTCGGTTTATCTGCTGCTGCACCTGTTCGTATAAAAAGCGTTCTGTCTGACGGGACAGAACGCTTTTATCATATCCGTTTTTCACCGCCGGAATGCATTCTGCCTACAACAACGGCGCAAACAGCCGCAGCACACTGGCGGCAATAGAACGCAGCCACGGAACCTTATGCAGCCACAAGTCATCAATCTGGCGGCTGACATTGATGGTTTCCAGAATATCCTGTTTGACCGCAGCAACTACCGAGCTATTGTAAAAACAGGTCGCACACTCGAAATGCAGAAAAAATGACCGGAAATCCATATTGATCGTGCCGACTACCGCCGCATCATCATCAGCCACAATGCTTTTCGCGTGCAGAAAACCCGGCCGGTATTCATATATTTTCACGCCTGCCCGGTGCAGCTGCTGATAATAAGAACGCGTGATCAAATACACCAGCTTTTTATCCGGAATGCCCGGGGTAAGAATACGCACATCCACACCGGACTGCGCCGCGATTGTCAGAGCGGTGATCATCTCATTATCCAGCACCAGATACGGCGTGGTGATATACACATATTTCCGCGCACTGTGAATGATCTGCAAATACGTAGATTCTCCGATATTGATATCGTCCAGCGGTGAATCTGCAAACGGCTGCACATATCCGTCCGCCGGACGCTTGACCGTAGGCAGATAATCATCCAGCACCGGCACGGTTTCACCGGTCACATATTCCCACATTTGCAGGAAAAGCGCCGTCATGTTAGCCGTCCCCTCGCCGCACAGCATAATGCCGGTATCTTTCCAGTGGCCGAAACGTACTTTTTTATTGATATATTCATCCGCTAAGTTGATACCGCCCATGTAACTGACATTCCCATCAATAATCATCATTTTCCGATGATTGCGGTAATTCAAATACGTATTCAGGGTAGGGATGAACCTGTTGAAGCGCACAGCCCGGATACCGAGCGAGGACAGATACCGATCATAATGCTGCGGCAGCGTAGCAATCGAGCCAACATCATCATACATCACCCGAACATCTACACCCTGCTGCGCTTTACATTTGAGAATATCCAGAATCGTATTCCACATTACACCTTCCTCGATGATAAAATATTCGAGAAAGATAAATTTATGCGCACGCTGCAACTCATCGCACATAGAGGAGAACATTTCCTCCCCCACGCGGAAATAACGGGTTTCGGTATTGGTCCATGCCGGCATTCCATCCAGCGATGCAATATAGTGCGCACGGGCTGCGTGATGCGGATGCTCTTTGGCCAGCTGCTCAGTTGCCGGCAGGCGCATATAGTCGGAAAACTTCGGAGGCTTCGGCTCATATTGGTGCTGAGTGCGCGCACGATTCAACGGCGTATTGCCCCAAAACAGGTAAAAAACACCGCCGAACAGCGGGAGCAGCAGAATAACGATGATCCATGATATTTTATAGGTTGGATTGTCATATTTCCGCACCAGCCAAATCACCATGATCACACTGAGCACTGTGAACAGATACGGTACCCATGCCCAGCGGGTAGAAAGCCATTCCAAACCGTACAGCACAATAACCAGCTGCAAAATCAGCAGCAATCCGCCAACCACACGGCGATCCCCCAGCAAACGCCCCAATAAACGCCGCACGCTGCAAACACCTCCTGCAAATACTCTCACTTTTATCATTTTAATGTAAATATTCGTAAAAGTCAATCTTGACACATTGCCCCCGGCCGTATTCTGTGCTAAAATAAAAAAACTGAAAGATTTTAACCGGAGGTAGAATGCAATGCCACATACCCCTGTTCCCGCCGCTGAACTGGCCTCCCGTCTTGCACGGCTGCGCCTGTCGATGGATCAATTCGACCCCTCTTGGGCGATGATGATCCTGGATCACAAAATCGACCTTTATTATTTTACCGGCACCATGCCGGACGGCGTGCTCGTCATCACGCCTGACGATGCCGTACTGTTTGTGCGCCGCTCTGCCGAGCCGGCACAACAGGAGTCCTGTTTCCCGGATATCCGCGCCATGCGCAGCTTCCGCACCATCGCAGAAGCATTTCCCTGCATTCCGGAAACGGTTTATGTTGCCGCGCGCACCATGACCCTGCAAAAGCTGACCTTACTGCAAAAGCACCTTCCGTTTACCCCCAAACCGGCCGACAGCGTGCTCTCTGCACTGCGCGCCGTCAAAAGTGCTTACGAACTGGACTGCATGCGTACCGCAGGCCGGCTGCACCAGCGCATGATCGAGCAGCTCGCCCCGAATCTGCTGCGCGAAGGGATCAGCGAGGCACGCTATTGCAGTGAGATCTGCACCGCCATGATAGACGCCGGTGGCATGGGTATTTCCCGTTTCAACCAGCCGGTCGCAGAAGATGTGCTCGGTGTTGCCAGCTTTAGCGAAAACAGCCTGCTGCCCGCGATGGACAGTCCCTCGGGTACCGCCGGCACCTGCATCGCCATGAAATCGATCGGCTCCTCGCAGCGCCGCCTGCACCGCGGTGATACCGTGCTGCTGGATATCCCCTGCGGTTTTCGTGGCTATCACACTGATAAAAGTATTGTGTTCTATTACGGCTCGCTGGCACAGCATCCCCAAGGCGACCTGATCCGCGCAGCACATGAACAGTGCATCGCATTGGAACAGGAGGCCGCCTCCCTGCTGCGTCCCGGAGCGATGCCTGCCGAAATCTACGAAACCATTCTCAGCCATGTCGATCCGATTTTCCGCGACAGCTTTATGAACGGCTGCAAGTTTATCGGCCATTCAATCGGCCTTGTGATGGACGAAACCCCGGTGCTGGCCCGCGGATTCGATGCGCCCCTTGCAACTGGCATGACACTTGCGGTCGAACCCAAAATCGCACTTGAGGGAATCGGCCTGATCGGCTGTGAAAACACCTATGAAATTGTCCCGCAAGGCGCTGCCCGTTCACTCAGCGGCGCATGCAATACCCCATTGGAAATCAACGGCTGAGCCGCCGAAAAGGAGAACCGACATGCTTCCATTTGTTCTTGTAACCGATTCCACGATCGACGAAACTGCTGCCTATTTTGAAAAAAACGATATCAAATGTGCACCGCTTGCCTTTACCATTGATGACCGCACCATTGAAGAGGACTGCGGGCAAACTGTATCCTTCCACCAGTTTTATGATTTGCTGCGGCAGGGCAAGCAGGCGAGCACCTCACAGGCCAAGCTGGACACCTTTTTGCAGATTTTCCGCACTGCGCTGGAGGGCGGGCAAGATATCCTGTATATCGGCTTTTCCTCCGGGCTTTCCGGCACCTATCAAGCCGGCTGCATGGCTCGCGATGAACTTGCGCCGCAATATCCGGATCGCCGCATTTTCTGTATCGATTCCCTTTCCGCAACCGGCGGTGAATACCTGCTGGTCGATAAGGCGCGCGAAATGCGCGACAGCGGCTGCTCGGCCGAAGTAACCGCAGCAGCAATCGAACAGATGCGCCTGCATGTCATCCACCTGATTACAGTGGACGATCTCGGGCATCTGCACCGCGGCGGACGGCTGAGCAAAACCTCCGCCGTAGTCGGTGGGCTGCTTGGTATCAAGCCCATCATCTGGGTAGACGATCAGGGTAAACTGGGGGTTGGCGGCAAGGTACGCGGCCGTCAAAAAGCCATTCAATATCTGGCAGACCGCACCCTGCGGGAGCTCAGCGATAAAAACCAAACCGTCCGCATCTGTCACGGTGATTGTCCGGAGGATGCCCAAACACTGGCCGATCTGCTGCTGCAGCGCGGCGTCCGGTCGGACATCCGATATATCGGCACCGTCATCGGATCGCACACCGGCCCCGGCGTGCTGACCACCTTTTTCTTCGGCGGCGACCGCAAGCCACAATAATTATCACAAACAGCAAAAGCGCGGGTTCTCCCGCGCTTTTGCTGTTCCTTTGACGCACCGATCTGCTCACTCAGGCATAGACTGGCGCAAAGGAGGTTTTTCAATGAATCCATCGGCAACCCTCGCTGTCGTCGGCGGCGATGTGCGGCAGGCCTATCTGGCGGCTTTGCTGCAGGAGGGCGGATATTGCGTGCGCACCTTTGCACTTGACCGACACCCTATTGATGGCTGCTGCGCCGCAGACGATCTGCGCACCTGTTTTTCCGGTGTGCAAGCCGTTATTCTTCCGCTTCCCGTACAGCACGGCAGCACTCTGCTCAACGCACCGCTCGCCAACGCAGTCTACCCGCTCCGCGATGTGATAGATGCCGTCCCGCCCGGTACCATCGCACTGGCCGGTGCCGTCCCCTTCTGGCTGCATGCCCGTGCCGTACAAAATGATATCCGCTTGATTGACTACTTATCCCGCGAAGAGCTGGCGATCCGTAACGCAGTTCCCACCTGCGAAGGAGCACTGCAGCTTGCCATCGAACAAACCGACCGCACGCTGCAGGATACCCACTGTCTGGTCATTGGTTATGGACGCATCGGTGCACTGCTGGCACAAAAACTGGATGCATTAGGGGCATATGTCACAGTATCCGCCCGCTCCTCCCGTGATTTTGCCCGGATCGAAACAGCCGGTCTGCACGCACTCGATACCCGGCATCTGCACGGACACCTGTCCCGCTTCTCTATTGTATTCAACACGGTTCCCGCGCCCGTTCTGGATACGGCCGCGTTGAACGAGCTTCCCGCACCCTGTCTGGTCATTGATCTGGCATCCATGCCCGGCGGAATCGAAACGGACGCGCCTGTTCCGCCGGGTTGTCACGTGATCCATGCGCTGTCGCTGCCCGGCAAGGTTGCCCCCCGCTCTGCTGCACAGGCGATTTATAACACGATCTGCACCATCTTACGGGAAGAGGGTGTGCTGCAATGAACTCCTCTGTGCGCATCGGCTTTGCCATGACCGGCTCATTCTGCACATTTGCCTCCGTTCTGCCGGTAATACAGGAATTGACCGAACGAGGCAATACCATCACCCCCATTCTGTCCTTCCACGCGGGCACACTGGATACCCGCTTCGGCACAGCCGCTCATTGGCGGCACGCATTACAGCAAGCCACCGGCCGCACGCTGATCGACTCCATCCCTGCTGCGGAACCGATCGGCCCCAAGGCATTATTCGACGTACTGGTGGTTGCTCCCTGCACCGGCAACACTCTGGCCAAACTCGCACACGGCATCACCGACACACCGGTTACCATGGCGGTAAAGAGCCACCTGCGCGGCGAACGGCCGGTTATTCTTGCAGTATCCACCAACGATGGTCTGTCCGGCAGTGCCGCCAACCTCGGCACACTGCTGAACCGCAAGCACTACTACTTTGTCCCCTTGCGTCAGGATGCCCCCCGCTTAAAGCCGCGTTCGATCGTTGCCGATATGGCGCTCCTGCCCGATACGATCCAAGCGGCACTTTCCGGCCAGCAGCTTCAGCCGCTTCTGTTGGCTCCCAGTCCATCTTAAAATGCAACTTAAGCAGACGCAACTGCAAAACCCGCGGAAAGGAACTCTCTGAAGTTCCTCCCGCGGGTCATTTGCTATTCACTTGTGTTTGGGCTGTTTTCCTCCGGTGACTGCACCGTGCCTGTTGCGAAGGTCACGGCACGGCTGTGGTTAATGATCTCTGCCTGCCGCGTTGCACCGCCGAACTCCCCATCCAACGTCCACGGAACCTCCTCTTGCGCTGAAAACGAGATATGTGCGGTTCGAAAATATACAAACCGGTTGGATTCCGTATTGCGGGTCAGCAGATCGTTGACCAGCCATTGCAG
Organism: Agathobaculum desmolans ATCC 43058; assembly: GCF_000701665.1. Lineage (GTDB taxonomy): Bacteria > Bacillota > Clostridia > Oscillospirales > Butyricicoccaceae > Agathobaculum > Agathobaculum desmolans. The sequence goes on from NZ_JNJN01000021.1 coordinate 25,631, forward strand.
CTCCATCGGGTTTTCCACCGGATAAACAAGCAACACTTCGTACAGACCATCATCCAGTGCAACACCATCCGGTGTCAGGGCTTTGAATCCGCCGACAGAAACCGAGTTGGATACCATACCGAAAATAAAATCATCTTCCAGCGTCATTTCTGCACTGGATATTCGGATGTGGTGCTCCTTGATATTGGTCAGCGCTTTCACACCTTCCATAATATAGGCCGCCCGACCGAATACGTTTTTCGACTGCTGCGGTGTGGCATAGGATACCTCGGTAAACACCCCGAAAGCCGCAATATAATTAAAATACCGTTCATTGAACTGACCGATATCCAAGGCCTGCAGCGTTTCCCCCACCGAAACCGCTGCCGCATCGACCGGTGTCCTCGGAATGCCCAAGCTGAAGGCAAAATCGTTGGTCGTTCCTGCGGGCAGGTAACCCAGCGGCGGCCGCACCGGCGACTGCATCATGCCGGTCACCGTCTCATTCAGCGTGCCATCCCCACCGGCACAGACAATGCGGTCAAATTCCGCAGCGCGCTCGCGCACCACATGGGTCGCATCCTGTGCACCCTGCGTGATGTATATAGTCACATCATAACCCGCCTGCTGCATCGTACTGACACAGGGAATGATCTTTCCGCTCATTGCGCCGCGTCCGGCATGCGGATTGATGATCAGCAACAGTTTTTTCATCAGCACGCCCCCTTTCGCCGGCTGTCAGCTGATCAGGCTGCAAACCGCATTGGCATAGGCTACCGGATCCTCCACCGGCATACCCTCGATCAGCAGTGCCTGTGTGTACAGAATATCCGCGTAGGTTTTCAGCTGGTCATCGTTCTTCTCCTGCAAATCACACAGCTTTTGGAAAATCGGATGCGCTGCGTTCAGCTCAAGCACACGGTCAGCATGTACCCGCTGGCTGTCATCCAAGGCCTGCTGATTGAGCACCTTTTCCATCTCCAGCGTTACCGGCCCCTCTGCACGCAGGCAGCACGGATGGGTTTTCAGGCGGCGTGTCAGCTCAACCTTTTTCACTTTACCGGTCAGGGCTTCGCCCAATGCCGTCAGCACAGCCGCCTTTTCCTCAGACAGCTTTTTGATCTCTTCCTTATCATCCTCGGAATCCAGACCGAGATCTGCATCTGCAATGGACTTGAATTCTTTTTCCTGATAGCTAGCCAGCATTTTCATGCAGAATTCATCGATATTGTCATCCAAGCACAACACTTCGTAGCCCTTGTCCCTCAAGGTCTCCATCGCCGGCAGCAGCTTGATTTTATCCACGGTTTCGCCGCACGCATAGTAGATATATTTCTGTTCTTCCTTCATACGGGAAACATACTCTTCCAGCGTGACCAGCTTATCCTCTGTTGAAGAATGATACATCAGCAAATCCTGCAGCAGCTCTTTATGCGCGCCGTACTGCACATATGCGCCGTATTTGATCTGCCGGCCAAAGGCTTCCCAGAACTTATCGTATTCTTCGCGCTTATCCTTCTGCAGCTTGAGCAGCTCGTTCTTGATCTTCTTTTCCAAGCTCTGCGCGATGGCCTTCAGGTGACGGTCATGCTGCAGCATCTCGCGCGAGATATTGAGCGAAAGATCCGCTGTATCCACCATGCCGCGCACAAAGCTGAAATGATCCGGCAGCAGATCCGCGCACTTATCCATGATCAGCACACCATTGGAATACAGCTGCAATCCCTTTTCATAATCCTTAGTATAATAATCCATCGGTGCGTGCGAAGGAATAAACAGCATGGCAGTATAAGTTACAGCACCCTCTACACTGGTATGAATATGCATGAGCGGCGGCTGATAATCATAAAATTTGGAAGTATAGAAGGATTGATAATCCTCATCCTTCAGTTCCTTTTTGGATTTCTTCCAAATCGGCACCATCGAATTGAGCGTCTCATTCTCCGTATATTCTTCCCATTCCGGCTGGTAATCATCCCCCGCGTCTGCCGGTTTTTCCTTCATACGGGATCTGACCATGTCCATTTTGATTGGATACCGGATATAGTCCGAATACTTCTTTACCAACGACTGTACCCGATAGCTTTCCAGAAACTCATCGTAATTTTCGTTTTCTGTATTCTCCTTAATGGTAAGCGTGATCCGGGTGCCGTTTTCCGCCTTTTCGCAGGGGGTCACAGTATAGCCGGCAGCACCGTCCGACTCCCACCGGTTGGCCTCATCACTGCCCAGTGCGCGGGATACTACTTCAACATGGCTTGCCACCATAAAGGCCGCATAAAAGCCTACGCCGAACTGGCCGATGATATCCACATCGTCCATGCTCTCGTTTTCCTTTTTGAAAGCCAGCGAACCCGAACGCGCGATCGTACCGAGGTTGCTTTCCAGCTCCTCTGCCGTCATACCGCAGCCGTGATCCTCAATCACAAATTTTCGGTTTTCCTTATCCAATGTCAGCTCAATCGGCAGGCTATCGCGCGTAATGCCGGTTTTGCCTTCCTTCATCGCATTATAATACAGCTTATCCGTTGCATCCGATGCGTTGGAAATCAGCTCACGCAGGAAGATTTCCTTATGCGTGTAGATCGAATTGATCATCAGGTCGAGCAGCCGCTTGGACTCCGCCTTGAACTGCTTTTTTGCCATGGTTCATACACCTCTGTGTCGATTTTGTTGGTATTAGCACTCTTAACATTAGAGTGCCAACATTGTTATGATAAGCCCTCCCCTCGGAAAAATCAAGCCCCTTATCTAAATTTTATCTTTTGTTCATAATTTACTGTTCCGGCAGTGGTTGCTACCCCATACCGGCCTAATACAAACCGGAGGGGCACACAAACTAACATTTGCATACCCCTCCGGCATATCATGCGCAATATCCTTATGCGAATATTTCGTCCGCATAGTGCACGGTCGCCATCGCATCGCGGGCATAGCAGTCCGCGCCGATCGAATCCGCATATTCCTGTGTCAGTACCGCGCCGCCGACCACAACCTTGGTATCCGGCTTTTTTTCACGCAGCAGCCGAATCGTCTGCTCCATACTGACGACCGTTGTTGTCATTAAGGCACTCAGACCGACCAACGGCACATCCTCGCGCAGAGCGGTCTCAACGATCACCTCGGGCGGTACATCCTTGCCAAGATCGAGCACCTGATACCCGTAGTTTTCCAGCAGCACCTTGACAATGTTCTTACCGATATCATGGATATCGCCCTTCACCGTCGCTAAGATCATTTTCCCCTTCTGCTGCTGCGGCACACCGCGCATAGCGTCCTTCACCACTTCGAACGCAGCCTTGGCCGCCTCCGCGCTCATCAGCAGTTGCGGCAGAAATACCGTACCCTGCTCAAAGCCCTTACCCACACGATCCAACGCCGGAATCAGCTCGGTATTGACCAGTTCCAACGGCGGCGTACTGTGCAGTCGTTCACGCGCCGCCTGCTCCGCCCGCTCGCGCAGTCCCCGTTCAATACTTTCGCCCAGCGGCATAACCGCATCCGCCGGCAGCGGTGCCGCCGGTGTGTTCTGACTACCGTACGCTGCAATATAACCGCTGCACTGCGCATCCTGCCCTGTCAGAGCCAGAAATGCCCGATACGCACGCATCATTCCCTCCGCGTTCGGATTGATGATCGCGCAGGACAAGCCATTTTGCATCGCCATCGTGAAAAAATGCGCGTTGATGATCTCACGCTGCGGCAATCCAAACGAAATGTTGGATACACCCAAAATCGTATGTCCGCCCAGCTCATCACGGATGCGGCGCAGCGTTTCCAACGTGACCTGCGCCGATCTGCTGTCCGAGGAAATGGTCATCGCCAGCGCATCGATGACCACATCCTTTTTGTCGATGCCATATGCCGCCGCTGTGCGATAGATCTTTTCTGCGATCCGCACCCGTTCTTCCGCCGTATCCGGGATTCCGTTTTCGTCCAATGTCAAACCAACGACTACGCCGCCGTATTTGCGCACCAGCGGAAACACCGCTTCCATGCTTTCCCGCTTGCCGCTGACCGAATTGATCATCGGCTTGCCGTTATATAAGCGCATCCCCCGCTCCATCGCGGCTGTATTCGATGTGTCGATCTGCAGCGGCAGTGCGATCACACTCTGCAAACGTGTAACGACCTGCGCCATCATCTGCGGCTCATCGATTTCCGGCAGGCCGACATTGACATCCAGCACATCTGCGCCGCTGTCCTCCTGCATCATCCCCTCGGACAGAATATATTCGATGTTGTTTTCGCGCAGCGCCGCCTTAAACTTGCTTTTCCCCGTCGGATTGATACGCTCTCCGATGATGATTGGCCGGCCGCCGATCTCCACCGTCTGTGAAAACGAGGAAACGACCGAACGCTCTTTCGGCACAGGCGGCAAAAACGGTTTCTGCCGGCACCGCGCAATCATCTGGCGGATGTGCGCCGGGGTCGTGCCGCAGCAGCCGCCCAACACCTGCACACCCATCTCTGCAATGCGTGCCATCCAGTCCGCAAAGCTATCTGCATCAATATCGAATACCGTACGGCCGTTTTCGCTGCGCGGCAACCCCGCATTCGGATTGACGATCACCGGCAGTGAGCTGACCTCGGTCAGCCGCTGAATGATCGGCAGCATCTGCTCCGGCCCCAGACCGCAGTTGACGCCCAGTGCATCCACCCGCAAGCCTTCCAACAGGGCAACGGTGGAATCCACGGTACCGCCTGTCAGCAGTTTTCCCTTTTCATCAAAAATCACGGTCGCAAGCACCGGCAGATCGCAATTTTCCTTTGCAGCCAGCACCGCTGCCTTCAGCTCATAGCTGTCGCTCATGGTTTCGATCAACACCAGATCCGCGCCTGCTGCCGCACCGATCCGCACCACCTCGCCAAACAGCTCCACCGCCTGTTCAAACGGCAGATCGCCGAGTGGCTGCAGCAGCCGTCCGGTTGGCCCAATATCGAGGGCGATATACGCATCCTCCCGTCCGGACTGCCGCCGTGCCGCCTTCGCATGCGCCACAGCCGCTTCGACAACCGCCTGCAACTGATCCGGATATTTGAGTGCATTTGCACCAAAGGTATTGGTGTTAATGATATCGCAGCCCGCCTGCAAATAGCCGCCGTGCAGGGCAACGATTTCTTCCGGATGCGTCAGATTCCACGTTTCGGGCAATTCTCCCGCAGCCAATCCCCGTTCCTGCAGGATCGTACCCGTGCCGCCATCGAAAAACAACCACTCTTTGCCCAATCGCTCGATCAATTTCATGCTGATATCCCTACCTTCTGTATGCACAATCTGTTTTTCCGCATTCCTCACATCCCTTGCGGTGACAGGGCTGCGGCTCAGACGACAGGCCGATTACCGCCGTGACTGACTTGACCGGTGCAAGCAGACAGCTTTCAGTCACGGTCAAGCCGATCTTCCGCGGTGTATCCAGCAGACGGCACAGATCCCGCTGGTGTTCCAGCCGGAAATCGCCATAGCCCGGACTGAACCGCGGCCGACAGTACAAGCCCGCACGCGCCGCTTCCTGCCGCAGCGCATCATTGACCGTATCGCAATATGTTTCAATCATCGCCGCAGCAATCGCCTGATACAATACCGCATCGCTCATACGCACAGCAGAGGCCCGTGCGATCAGCCGGTCAACACCAATGCCCAGAGTTGCTGCCATCAAGTAGATGCTGCCGCAGCCTTTCAGATTGCGCGACAGGTTCTTGCTGCATACCGTTACACCAGCCAACTCCAAAGTTCCCTCCGCCGGCTGCGCCAGCGGAAATGCGCGAAAAACCGACTTCGGCTGTACTGCGTTCTGCATCTCTGACACACAGCGCAACAGCCGTTCTTCCACCGCTTCATCCGGCTGCTGTCCGGCCTTGTATCCCAGATAGCGCAGCGCTTCCCCACGGTCAAACGCGATCATCCTAAAATCTCCGACAGGCTGGCCTGAATGCCCGCTGCGATTTCCGGCTTGTTCATCGTATAAATATGGATGTGGTTTACGCCGTTTGCAATCAGGTCAATAATCTGCTCGGCTGCATAGATCACACCGGCCTGCTTCATTGCCGCCGGATTGTCTCCAAACCGGTCTACGATCGCCTTAAAGCGCTCGGGCAGGTATGTACCGGACATCGATGTAATGCGCTTGATCTGCTTGACGTTGGTCACCGGCATGATCCCGGCTACCACAGGCACCGTAATGCCCTTTTCGCGGATGCGATACAGAAAATTGTACAGAATATTGTTATCAAAAAACATTTGCGTGGTCAAAAATTCGCAGCCCGCCTCTACTTTTTCCTTGAGGTGCTGAATATCCTCAGATTTGCTGACCGCTTCCACGTGCCCCTCCGGATAGCAGGCGCCGCCTACGCAGAAATCCCCCTGCGCCTTGATATCCCGCACCAGCTCCGCCGCGTAATGATAGTCACTGGCTGTTGTACCATCTGCCGGGATATCCCCGCGCAGCGCCAGTATATTTTCAATCCCCTGCTGCTGAAACGAAGCCAGCATTTTGGCCACATGCGCCCGGGAAGAGGACACACAGGTTAGGTGAGCCAACACGTTTACACCATATTGGGCATGCAGATCAGATGCGATATGCATGGTATGCTCGCTCGTACCGCCGCCGGCTCCATAGGTCACGCTCATAAAATCCGGCCGCAGCGCTGCAATTTCCCGTGTTGCCTGTGCCACCGATTCATAGCTGCTGCTGGTTTTTGGCGGGAATACCTCAAAAGAAAGGGTCACCTGATCCTGCCGGAGAAGGTCGGAAATTTTCATATGGGTTTGCTCCTGTTCCGAAGATTTTTTGCTTTATTAGTATAGCAAAATCCCGACTTTATTTCTATGTAAAAATACGCTATAATAGGAGCTGTTGGAGGGATAGATGTGACGGAATTGCTCAAACACTGCCGCCTGTGCCCACGTGCCTGCGGAGCAGACCGCACCCGTACCCGCGGTCTGTGCGGTGCGGATGCCACATTGGAAGCCGCGCGTGCTTCGCTGCATTTTTGGGAAGAACCCCCGATTTCGGGAAAAAACGGCTCCGGAACCGTATTTTTTTCGCACTGTTCCCTCGGCTGTGTATTTTGTCAAAATCGTCAAATCAGCCGCAGAGAAGCCGCAGGACGGCCTCTTTCCGTCGAAAGCCTTGCCCGCACCTTCCTCTCACTGGAGCAGCAGGGTGCGCACAACATCAATCTGGTTACCGGCGCACATTATGCGCCGCATATTATTGCAGCACTGCGTTTGGCCCGTGCGCAGGGATTGCATATTCCTGCCGTTTATAATTCCAGCGGTTACGAATCCCCGGACACACTGGCGCTGCTCGACGGCTGGATCGACATTTATCTGCCGGACTACAAATATTACAGCAGCTACTACGCAGAACGCTACTCCCACGCGCCGGATTACCGTGAAACTGCTGTTGCTGCCATCACAGAAATGGTGCGCCAGACCGGTGCACCGGTCTATGATGAACACGGGCTGCTGCTGCGCGGCACGGTCATCCGCCACCTGATGCTGCCCGGGCTGGCCGGCGATACCGCGCAGGTGCTGCGCGACATTGCCGCCCGCTTCGGTGACCGGGTACTCGTCAGCCTGATGCGGCAGTATACCCCCTTTGCCATGCAAGACTGGCCTGAGCTCGACCGCACGATCACCCCCGAGGAATATCACGAGGCCTGCGCCCTCTTCCGTGATCTGGGTTTGGGCGGTTTTTTTCAACAGTCAGAAGCGGTCAGCGAAAGCTTTATCCCCGCCTTTGATGGCACCGGATTGGAGGATATCCCAACATGAAAACCGTTCTCAGCATTGCCGGAACCGACCCCACAGGCGGCGCCGGTATCCAAACCGACCTGAAAACCTTTGAAGCGCACGGTGTATATGGCATGGCTGCCATCACCGTGGTGATTGCGCAAAACACAACCGGCGTTACCGCCATGCAGCCGGTTTCGGCTGCACTCGTCGGTCAGCAGCTTGACTGTGTGTTCCGCGATATCCGTCCGGATGCAGTTAAAATTGGTATGCTGTACGACGAGGGCATCGTTCGCACGGTTGCCGAACGGCTGCGCCGATACGGCGCGCCGCCCATTGTGCTCGATCCCGTTATACGATCCTCGAGTGGGCATGCGCTGCTGCAACCCGCCGCTGAACACGCACTGTTGGAAGAGCTTTTCCCCTTGTGCACACTGGTCACTCCCAATCTGGCAGAAGCGGCAGCGATCTGCGGCTATCCGGTCACCGACCGCGCACAAATGGAACGGGCAGCCAAGGATATCGCTGCCTGTTCCAGCCATGCGGCACTGGTCAAGGGCGGGCACCTGGCTGACTGTGCAGACGATCTGCTGTTCGACCACGGTACGCTTCATTGGCTGTCCGCTCCGCGGATCGACAATCCCAACACCCACGGCACCGGATGCACTTTATCCTCTGCCATCGCCTGCGGGCTGGCACAAGGTCTGCCGTTGACCGAGAGTGTCACCCGTGCCAAACGATATCTCACTGCCTGCATCCGCTGTGGGCTGGCGCTTGGACATGGTTCCGGCCCTTTGCAGCACAAAGTAGATTGGGAGAACGAACCATGAGCGAGCTGCGGCGCATTCCCGGTGTGGGACCGGAGACCGAAAAAGACCTGATCGCGCTGGGCTATCCCACAATCGCTTCCCTGCGCGGCGCAGATCCGGAGGAAATGTACCGCCGCGACTGTCAGCGGCGCGGTATTTGCATTGACCGCTGCCAGCTTTATGTATACCGCTGTGCGGTCTATTATGCCGAAACCCCGCAGCCAGATCCCGAAAAGTGCAAATGGTGGTACTGGAAGGATCAAAAATAAAATTGCTTCCGATGAATACAACAAGCGCCCGCCCGACCGCATACGGTCAGGCGGGCGCTTCAGTCTGTCGAAAAGCCTTACGCTGCTATCTGAACAAGCGGCTCCAATCAACTTAAGCCGGCTCAATTTCACCAATCACAACAATCTGTGCCCGTACTTCTCCGTTCGTCAGCGCAGCAGTCATCTGCTGGGTCACAATGCGCCCGCTGCGCACCGTTTGCACCAATGTGCTTTGCGCCGGCATTTCCCACACCGCGCCGGCCGCCTGATGCAGCGCCCACATCTGTTCCCGATAAAGCTGCGGCACACCTTCGAGCGTAACAGTCCATTCGTTCCGGGTTCGGTCAATCTGCTGAATCAGTGCGAGCGGCACCGGCCCATATCCATACAGCATGGCGCGCTGTGCCGCATCCGGCCGGTCAGCCGTCTCCCGCCGGTAAGCCTGCTGATACGGTTTGACTGCAGGAGCCTGCAGCGTCAGCACCCCTTCGGATACAGCCATGCCATCCGCACAACTAACTGTGGTGTATTCTTCTGTGCGTACCGTCATCTGATAACCGTCCGTACCGCGCAGCGCCGCCTGCAGGCCGCCGCGCACACCAAAATCTGTAAGATCAGCCCATGCTGCGGTATCTGCGCGGTATGCGGCATAATCCGCAAAAAGCTGTTGGCTGGGCTGCGCCTCCGTTTGTCCGACCGCTCCTGCCGCAGTCAGCCGATCCAGCAGCGTACCCGTTTCTCCCTTCGGCATAAGGGAAAGCGCCGTATAACTCGCCGCCACCGCATCATCACGCAGAAAATTCTTCGTATCGATCACTGCCGGATCATACAGGCCAATCTCCTCCGCACGGGTCAGCGCATCGGCATAGGAAAAATCCCCATCCTCCTCGGTATAACCAAGTGCACGCAGCATAAGCGCCGCATACATCTGCGCGGTACAGGGCTGCTCCGGTTCGTATCGGTCTGGAGCAGCTCCGCTTGTCAGCCCGTTTTCATACAAATACTGCACATAAGGCTGCTCCCAGCCTTTCAAATCAACAAACGGCGCCTTATAGTCCAATGCAGATGCCTCATCCTCCGCGCCCAGCAGACGCACCAGCATGACCGCCGCTTCCGCACGGGTCGGCACGCGATCCAACTCTCCGCCCTGCTCCGTACCGCGAAACAGCCCCATTCGCTGCATCTGATCCGCGCAGGCCGTATACTCCGCCGCCCAGCAAGAAACCGTCATCGTTCCCGTCAACAGCACGCCGATCCCGGCAATACGCATCCACTTTTTCATAGGTACGCTCCCATCCTTCATCCTGTGTAATCATCTGCATTGCAGCTTGCTCTCCGGCGGACTACCGCCGCAGCAAATGACATAACCGGCTTGTTTTTTCTGTTACATGTTATTATAACACAGCCGCTGCAACTCGGCAAACCATAAGATACCGTTTTTTCGTGCATGGAAAAACGTCCTCTGCGGACATACTATCCGAGAAAGGAAGTGGATATATGGAAAATATCCAGCATTGCGGTGTCATCGGTGTCGGCTTTGTCGGTTCCACCTGCGCCTATACACTTGCGGTTTCCGGCCTATTTTCCGAGGTTGTGCTGGTCGATATGAACCATGCCAAAGCCGAAGGGGAAGCCGCAGACATCAACCACGGCGTGGCCTTTGCCAAGCCCTGCCGCGTGCGTGCCGGGACATATGCCGATCTTGCCCGCTGCGGTCTGGTCATCATCGCGGCAGGCGCCAACCAGAAGCCCGGCGAAACCCGTATTCAGCTTTTAGGGCGCAACCGCGCGATCCTGTCCTCCATTATCGGGCAGCTGCGGGAAGCAGGCTTTGCAGGCGTCCTGCTTATCGTTTCCAACCCAGTGGATGTGCTGACCTGTATGGCGCAGCAGCTATCCGGTCTGCCCGCCGGACAGGTGATCGGCTCGGGCACGGTGCTGGACACCGCACGGCTCAAATACCTGCTGGGACAGCGGCTCGGGGTGGACAGCCGCAACGTGCACGCCTTTATCATCGGCGAACACGGCGACAGCGAGCTGGCGGTTTGGTCCAGCGCCAATATCTCCGGTGTTGATCTGGATGATTACTGCCGCCTTTCCGGTATGCCCGATCCCGCACGCGAACTGCAGCAGATCTACGAACATGTGCGTGACGCGGCTTATGCGATCATCCAAAGCAAGGGCGCAACCTATTACGGCATCGGTATGGCGGTGCGCCGGATCGCCGAAGCCATTGTACGCGATGAGCGCTCAGTTCTTCCGGTCTCCTCCCTGATCACCGGACAATATGGCGTGGATAACGTCTGTTTGGGTATGCCCTCCATTGTCGGGCGCGGCGGCGTGCAGCATGTGCTGGATATTCCGCTCTCCCCCGCCGAGCTGACAAAACTGCAGGACTCCGCCCAGAAAATGCGTGCACTGCTCGATGAAATTGAGCACTGAGCCGTAAAACAATGCTGCACCGTTCCATCACGGAGCGATGCAGCACTGTTTTATTTTCGATTATTTGATCACCGCAAGCAGCTCGCCGGCCTTGACGACCGCTCCCTCCTTGACCAGCAGGCGATCCACCTTGCCGGATATGCGCGCCACGACCGAGGTCTCCATCTTCATGGCCTCCAGAACAAGCAGCACCTGATTGCGCTCGACCGTATCGCCTTCGCGCACCAGAACACGAGACACCAGCCCCGGCATCGCCGCACCAACCTGTCCCTTATCCTGCGGATCTGCCAACTGCACCTGCTCCACAACCGAACCGGCCTGCGGATCACGAACCGTGATTTCGCGGCGCATGCCGTTCAGCTCAAACAGCACTGTGCGCGTGCCGTCCTCATGCCGGTCGCCCAAACCGAGGTATTTGACCACCAGCGTTTTTCCGTCCTCAATGTTGATCTGGTTGGTCTCACCGAGCGCCATACCGTTAAAAAACACATGGCTGCCCATTCGGGTGATATAGCCATATTCCTTGCGGTGGCGGCAGTATTCCTCCACCACCTTGGGGTACAGGCACCATGAAAGCACGGTGCGTTCCTTCGCGCCGGGCCAGAACTGCTCCACCGCCTGCCGTGCAGCGGTAAAGTCCACCGGCTCCAGCAGCGACCCCGGGCGGCAGGTGATCGGTTCCTCCCCCTTGAGCACCAGCTTTTGCAGCGCAGGCGGGAAGCCGCCCTCCGGCTGCCCCATCATGCCCTTGAAATAGGATACCACCGAATCCGGGAAGGTCAGCGCTTCGCCCTTTTCCAAAATATTTTCCGGTGTCAAACGGTTCTGTACCATAAAAATCGCCAAATCGCCCACCATTTTCGAGGACGGCGTCACCTTAACGATATCGCCCAGCATCAGATTGACCCGCTGGTACATCTCGCGCACATCCTCAAACTGACTGCCGAGGCCGAGCGCTTCCACCTGCGACTGTAAATTGGTGTACTGCCCGCCGGGCATCTCATAGCGGTAAATGTCGGTTGAAGGCGCTTTCAGGCCGCCGTCAAACGAACGGTAGCGCAGCCGGACATCCGCCCAATAATTGCTCAGCTTCTGCAAACCGTCCGGATCGAGTCCGGTATCGCGCTCCTGCCCGTGCAGCGCCGCCACCACCGCGTTCATGGACGGCTGGCTGGTCATCGAAGACAGCGAATCGATCGCGGTGTCCACGATATCCACACCCGCCTCGGCCGCGAGCAGCAGCGCCGCCACCTGATTGCCCGAGGTATCGTGTGTGTGCAGATGGATCGGCAGACCGACCTCGTTTTTCAGCGCTGTTACCAACTTTTTCGCCGCATAGGGCTTGAGCAGGCCGGACATATCCTTGATGCACAGCAGGTGCGCCCCGCGTTTTTCGATTTCCTTGGCGAGATTTACATAATAGTTCAGCGTGTACTTATCCCGCTTGGGATCAAGGATGTCGCCCGTGTAGCAGATCGCTGCCTCGCACAGCTTGCCCTGACACAGCACCTCGTCCATCGCGACCTCCATACCGGGCAGCCAGTTGAGCGAGTCGAACACGCGGAACACGTCGATACCGGTTTTGGCTGCCTCCTTTACGAACGCACGCACCAGATTATCCGGGTAATTCGCGTAGCCGACCAGACTTGAGCCGCGCAGCAGCATCTGCAGCGGGATGTTCGGTATCTTCTCACGCAGCAGTTCAAGCCGCTCCCACGGGGATTCATGCAGGAAGCGGTAAGCCGTGTCAAAGGTCGCGCCACCCCAGCACTCCAGTGAAAAGCAGTTGTTCAGGATCTCCGCGGTGCCCTCTGCCGCGCCCAGCATATCACGGGTGCGCATCCGGGTCGCAAGCAGGGACTGATGTGCATCCCGCATGGTGGTATCGGTGATCAGCAGCCGTTTTTCATGCAGCACGTAGTTTTTCACTGCTTCCGGGCCTTCCCGGTCGAGTAACTGCTTGAGCCCTTCCGGCTGCGCCGTGTGCTCCGGACGCGGGAAACGCGGTACATCATACTGTGCCCGCTCCGCCGAGGGGTTGGCAACCTGAATCTCCGCAATATAGCGCAGCACCTTGGTCGCGCGATCCTTCCCCTCTTCAAAATCGAACAGCTCGGGCGTTTCATCAATAAACTTAGTGTGGCACCGGCCTGCCTGAAAATCCGGATGCTGCAAAATGTTTGTAATAAACGGGATATTGGTCTTTACGCCGCGAATCTGCTCCTCACTGATGGCACGCAGCGCCTTGCGGCACAGCCCGTCAAAGGTCTGGTCATGGCAGGTGATCTTAACAAGCAGGGAATCGTAATACGGCGACACCTCCGCGCCGACATAGCTGTTGCTGCCGTCCAGACGCACGCCGTTGCCGCCTGAAGACCGGTACGAGGTGATTTTGCCGATATCCGGCAGGAAGTTGTTCTTGGGATCCTCAGTCGTGATGCGGCACTGAAGCGCATAGCCCCTCGCCTGTACATCCACCTGCCGGCGGATGCCGATCGCATCGTCAAACAGCGGATACCCTTCTGCAATCAAAATCTGCGAACGCACAAGATCAATGCCGGTCAGCTCTTCGGTAACGGTATGCTCCACCTGAATACGCGGATTCATCTCGATAAAATAATAGCTGCCCGACTGGTCCACCAGAAACTCGATCGTACCCGCAGACACATATCCGACGTGCCGCGCGATCTTGACCGCGTCGGCATACAGGCGGTTGCGCAGTTCTTCCGGTACGCTCCACGCCGGTGCAAATTCGACCACCTTCTGGTAGCGCCGCTGCAGTGAGCAATCGCGCTCATACAGATGCACAATATTGCCGTAGCGGTCGCCCAGAATCTGCACCTCAATATGCTTCGGCTCCACAAGAAACTTTTCGATGAAAATATCCTCATTGCCGAAGGCCTTGCGCGCTTCGCTCTGCACCTGCGGGAAATGAACACGCAGCTCTTCCGCTGTATCGCAGCGGCGCATACCGCGTCCGCCGCCGCCGCCCGCAGCCTTAAGCAGCACCGGATAACCGTACTGTTCCGCCAGCGCGACCGCGTCCTCTGCATCCCGCAGCGGCCGCGTCGATCCGGGGATCGTCGGCACACCGCAGGCCTGTGCAATGGTCTTTGCCGCCAGCTTATCCCCCATCTGATCCAGTATCTCGGGAGACGGACCGATAAAGGTGATCCCGGCATCCCGGCAGGCGCGGGCAAACTCCGCGTTTTCCGATAAAAAGCCGTAGCCGGGATGGATCGCATCCACGTTGCGCCGCTTGGCCAGATCAATAATCCCCGGTATATCCAAATATGCTGCCAGCGGGCTTTTGTTCTCTCCGATCAGATATGCCTCATCCGCGCGGGTGCGGTACAGGCTGTATGTATCCTCCGCCGAATACACAGCGACCGTCCGCAGGTTCAAATCATAACATGCGCGGAAAATACGCAGCGCGATTTCTCCGCGATTGGCTACCATGATTTTTTGGAACGGCTTGATCTCCATAGGGCATCCCTTCCTCTCCGCAAGTCAAATTGTTCCTTCATCATAGCACGCTTTTTATCTTTCTCCAAGTCCTTTTCCGAAAAAAGTCCGATTTTTTACAAAATATTTTTCAGATCCCTTTATTCACCCCTGCACCGCCCCCTCTCCTCCACCGCAGCCACAGCCCCCTCCGGAAGCAATAGCCCTTCAAACCCCGCGAAATGTTTCACCGCAGGCATGCTTCTATGTTATAATATTGATAACCATTCTCTGCATATCACACCATACAAAGGGAGAGACCGACCCATGAACAAGATGATCGGATACTGCGGATTAAACTGCGAAACGTGCGATGCCTATCTGGCAACAATCCATAATGATCAGGCGCTGCGTGAAAGAACAGCAAAAGCATGGGCTGCACTCAATCAGGCGCCCATTCTGCCGGAACATATTAACTGTGAGGGATGCCGTACAAACGGAGTGAAAACCGTATTTTGCGAACATCTTTGCCATATCCGGCAGTGTGCACTGCAAAAAGGCGTTTCCTCTTGCGGTATCTGCGAAAACATGGCGGAATGTCCCACACTTCAGCAAATCCTTTCCCACAATCCGGATGCACGGAAAAACCTTACATAAAATGCACAGTCACCCCATCAGGCTGTGCGTGATATACACACAGCAGCTGAAAAAAAGGATCAGTGCCAACAGCGCTGCATAGATCAAAGCGATCTGCGCGCGTGTAAATGTTTTTTCTCCGGAGCCATAGCAGTTCCTTCTGCTGATCGCAGCCGTCAAACGCTGGGCTTTTCCCCAAAGCGGCGTTCATATTCCTCCGTAAGCTCAACACGGAACTTCGGATGCGCGATTGCGATCAGGCGCTTGGCACGCTCACGCAGGGTCTGTCCACGCAGCTGCGCTACACCGTACTCGGTCACGATATAATTCACATCACAACGGCTGGTTGTAACCGGTGCGCCTGTAGTTAGTAGAGGAACAATTTTAGATATGGATTCATCTTTTGTAGTAGAATGCAACGCGATGATCGGCTCACCCACCGCGTGGCCAAACACCACGCGGTCGCCGTCGTGGATCAGGCTGACGGCCTGCTCCGGCGTCATCGTATGCTCTTTATAGTAGCTTCTCCAATCCATTTGCTCTCCCCCCGCTCAATAGGCTGCGCGGTAGATCGCAAGCAGATCCTCTTCGGTCAGCACCGCGTAATTATTGCCCAGCAGACGCTGTTGGGTCTGCATCACGCTGTGCGCAAAGTCCGGCAGTTCCTCCGCGGTCACGCCATGCGCGTGCAGCGGCCCCCTTTCCAGTACCGCATCCATCAGAGTATACAGCTGTTCCAGTGCGAATACCGGCTCTACATCCAGTTCCTTCGCCAGCAGTTCTTCCAGACGGTTGATTTTGCCGATCGGCTTTTTTTCCTGATACTTACGCATCACATCCGCAAACATGAGCTGATTGGCCTGCCCGTGCGGGATATGATGCACGCCGCCGAGCGGATACGCCATCGCGTGCACCGCCGCGCACCCTGCATGGCCAAACGCGATGCCCGCAAAATTGGATGCGCGCAGGAATTCCGGCGCATGCTGCTTCCAGCCGTCCTTGCTGCCGGACGCAACCGCATCCTTCCAGCCGCGCAGGATGAGCTGCAGCGCCTTTTCCGAAAACATCTCGCTCAGCGCACAGGCGTTCGGGCTGAGATAGCTTTCCACCGCATGCACCATTGCATCGATCGAGCTGGTCGCAAATACCGGATACGGCAGGCTGTCCAGCATAGCAGGCACAAGCGCCGCTTCATCCGCAAACATCGCAGGGGACACCAAACCGACCTTGATGCCCTTGGTTGTACGGTTGATAATCGAGATGTTCGTTACCTCGCTGCCCGTGCCACAGGTTGTGGGCACAATAATCAGCGGATGCTCCTTTTCCAGCGATGCCATTCGGTCATACAGGTCATCCACCTTATCGGACGGCTGCGCCACCGACAAAACCTTGGCGATATCGATCACCGTACCGCCGCCCACCGCAACAATACGGTCATAATCCTTATCCCGCAGATCGTTCAGAATCGCGTCCACCATCACATCGGTAGGCTCTCCCGCGCCGTACTTCTCCTGAAAGCAAGTATGGCAGCCCAGCTTCAGCGACGCGATCGTGGGATTGTAAATATATTCATTGGTCAGGATCAGATCGGCCGGGCCGAACTTCAGCGCCTTCGCCAGCGTTCCGAAATCCGCATATTCTGCAATGGACGGAATCAGCTGAAAAGCTTTCATGGTTTTGCCTCCTTAAATTTCCGGAAAAAATTTTGCATCCGCATGAGTCACCCACTCGTACTCCGGTACGACCGTGGTAACGATATTCTTGTCGTCCTGCAGCCGGATGCACCACAGATAATACTCCGCATAGCCCGGCGCCGCCGCCTGCGAGTGTGTCACATTGCAGGGCATGCCGGTCAAATCGTTGTGCCTGACCTTATAGGCATCATCACCATACTCGGCCAGACCATAACCATTTTCCGGCAGGAACTTATAATAATACAGCTCCGGCTCCACATGCTGATGCGGCGGATAGGAGGACCACTTGCCCGGGAAATGCACCACTTCGCCAATGAAAAAGTTGGTCTCGGGGCAGTTGGAGCGGTCAAAGAAGGTGCGTACCATGCGGGTGGAACACTCGTTCATCTGACCTGCGCCGCGTTCCTCATTCGCGCACAGGCAGTCCTCGGGGCGCATGAGCTTTGCTGCAAAGGGTCTCTTGTTCTCCGTGCGCGCCACTGCAACCTCAGTCTCGGTTTCTGCTGTAATGGTCACCTTGGTGTTCTGCGGCACGTGCAGCAGGATCGCGCCCTCATGAAAGCAGTCACGGCGCTCTACTGTTTCACTGCTGCCATTCCATGCAAAAGTCACCTTGCCGGACAGCAGGTCATAAACGACCTCCTGTGCATAATCAAAGTGCATCACATCGCCTGCCGCCATTTTAACAACACCGAACTCCATGCCCATCATTTCCGGATGCTCAACAGCAGAGACCATTTTATTATAGCCCGGTGCAAACGGGCCATTGCTTGTATATTTCATCGTTTTTCGCTCCTTTTTTCCGTTTTTTGCAGCAAAAAGCCGCCCGCTCTGTACGGGCGGCTGTGCCTGATCCATCTATTTGTTCAGTACGGATACGATTTCGTCTTTCCCATTCCTCCGCTGCCCGCCCATCGGCAGCGCAGCCCCCTGTGCCGCGCTGCGTCCGGTACGGTGTGAGAGAAAATATCAGAGAATGCAATGAGCGTAATAAGAGATGCGGAAGAAGAAGAAAAGGGAATAACAAATTTTCTCAGTACATTCTCGCTTCTGCCAGATGATCGTCGATGCGTTTGCGGGCTTCCTTGACCTCCTCAGACCGGGAAGTGGACGCTACGCCGATATGCCACCAGCTCTCATAGCCTTCTGCCATGGTCTTGGGCAATACCTTCGCATCGATGATGCAGGAGCAGGTTTCCTTCTTGGCATCCTGCACGGCCTTGCGGAATTCTTCCGGCGTTTTGGCATAGAACGCCTTCATGCCGTAGCCTTCGCCTACCTTGCCGAAATCAGTATAGCAGTAGGTGCCGTCCAGCTTGCCGGTCTGCTCATTGCGGTGGCGCATCTCCGTTGCCAGCGAGCCAACGCCATTGCCCATCTGCAGGTTGTTGATGCAGCCGAAGGCCGCATTGTCAAACACCACAACCGTGATCTTTGCGTTCTCCTGAATTGCCGTCGGGATCTCAGAGTTAAGCATCATAAAGGAACCGTCGCCGACCAGCGCATAAACCTCCTTATCCGGCGCTGCCAGCTTGGAGCCGAGCGCGCCTGCAATTTCATAACCCATGCAGGAAGCGCCGTATTCCATATTGTAAGAATCCTTTGCATCCGTTACCCACAAGCGCTCGAGGTCGGCCGGCAGCGAACCTGCCGCCGCTACGACGATCGCATCGTCATCGATCTCCTCACGCAGAATGCCGACCGCATTGGACTCAGTAATCGTGCCGCCGATATCCTTAATGTAATCATTCATGATCTTTTCGGTCCAGCTGGGTACGCAGGGCACAAACTTTCCTTCACCAAAGCCTTCGCCATGATACTGCACGCCCAGCACATGCAAGCGCTCCTCTTCCCATACCTTGCGGATGTTCTCGATCTCATCGGTATAAGCCGTCTTATAGCCGTCCTCCTTGAGCTTTGCCATGATCGCTTCAAGTGTGACCTTTGCATCACCGACACAGCGGGTCGCATCCAGCTTCTCTGCATGGAATTCAGAGGTATTGATGGTCAGCACCTTGATATCCGGATTGCGGAACAGAACCCACTTGGAGCCGGTAACAAAGTCGTTAAACCGGGTGCCGACGCCGATCACGAGATCACAGTCCTTGCACAGTGCATTGGCCGCCAAACCGCCGGTAACGCCGATGCCGCCAACCGACAGCTCGAACGAATCCGGCAGCGCGGAGTGGCCTGCCTGCGTCTGGGATACCGGGATATTGAATGCCTTGCAGAACTCCATCACGGTTTCGCCCGCCTCGGAGTAGCGCACGCCGCCGCCCGAAATGAACATCGGCTTCTTGGATGCCTTGATCATCTCCACAGCCTGCTCCAGCTCATAATCATCCGCTACGCGGCGGGCGATATGATGGATGCGCTTCTGAAAGAAATAATCCGGATATTCGAAGCTCTCGCCCTGCACATCCTGCGGCAGAGAAATAACCGCAGTGCCGCAGTTTGCGGTATCGGTCAGCACGCGCATCGCGTTGACCATCGCGCTCATCACCTGCTCGGGACGCGAAATGCGATCCCAGTACTTCGCCACCGGCTTAAAGCAGTCCGATGCCGTCATGGACAGATCGTTCGGCACCTCAAGCTGCTGGAGCACCGGGTCGGGCTGGCGGGTTGCAAACGAGTCCGACGGGAACAGCAGCAGCGGGACGTTATTGATCGTTGCGGTCAGCGCTGCGGTGACCATATTTGCCGCACCCACACCGATCGAGGACGAGCACGCGATGATCTTACGGCGGTTATGCTGCTTGGCATAGCTGATCGCGGCATGTGCCATGCCCTGCTCGTTGCGGCCCTGATAAACGCGCAAATGGCCGGGATCTTCCTCAAGCGCCTGACCAAGGCCTACCACCATGCCATGGCCGAAGATGGTAAACACGCCATCCACAAACGGCTCTACCTTGCCGTCCATCTCAATATACTGCTGGTTCAGGAACTTGACGATCGCTTGGCCTACTGTCATTTTGGTTTTACCCATGTTTCTTCCTCCTCAAAACTTGTCTTCCGGCCGCTGCCCGCGGCTCTTGTTTTTGATGGTTTTAGTTTAACATCCACCATCCGCTATTTCTTCTAACATCTTGGTCTGTTCATATTATCGTTGTTTTCAAGGTCATGCACCGAAAAATCCGGTCTTTTTTTCTTTTCTCTGAACTTTTCATTGAGGACTTCATCTGTTTGTGCTGTGCGCGTCCTTCCGCAAAAGCCGTGCTGCCGGCAGTCTTTTTTGAATATCTCGTTTTTTCGCGCTGCAGCGTCCCCATCATCGCTCCCATATGCATCTTTTTCCATCACAAAGCTGGTATAATTGCTCTATATCAGCAAAAATTCTAACTCCACTTTTACAGGAATCGGTTTTCTCCACCGGCACCCTTTTTTTCGTTTTCTTGCGCTGTTTTACCGGATATTCACCGGTTTCCGGACTGTCAATTACAACTCCTTGTCATCTTTAAAAAACGCATAAAGAAAAAAGATAATTCGTCGGAAAGCTGCTATGATATATGCAGCATTCAAAGGGCAACAGTGTCTTTACCATATCTACCATGTCCCTCATTCCATATGCCAGACGAACTGTCCCATCATTACCATCAAAAACACCCAATTCCTTTTTCTTCTCCTATACACAACGCTGAAATATCCTGTTTCAGGGCTGTATGCCTGTTCCGTTCCAGCAAAATCCGAACAAAAAATAAAAAGTCAGGCACCTTGATCCGCCCCTGTCAAGGTAGACCGGAGAAATAAATAAAATATAGTGCGGTTATGCTCGCCGTTTCCTTTTTCGGGAACGGTGAGCTTGTTTATGCAGCGAACTTTTCTTTGTATTTTTGAATACGCTTATTTTCAGGAATGGGATACAGTGCAGGAGTATCGGAGTTTAATGCCTCCGTGCGGACTTCCATCGGAGTGCGGGTTTCAAAGCGCTCCTG
>NZ_JNJN01000022.1 GCF_000701665.1 Agathobaculum desmolans ATCC 43058
CCCTTTGTTTTATATTTTTGAACCCATTGATACAATAGTCTATCTTGAATACCGGCCTCGATTGCCACTGACACACAGGATTTCCCGGACATTACTTGGGATACTAGTTCTAGCCGTTCTTCTGGTGTCCAGTTCCTATTGAAATTTTTGTGTTTCAGTGCTTCTGGACCGCGGCTATCCTCTGTTCTTACCCATAGTCTCACTTTATCTCGAAAGGATTTATCGCTAATACCTTCTGGCGTTTCTGGCCATTTTCCTTCTCGATACATTTCTACACATTTCCTTTTATACTCATATGTGTACCGCATAATAATACCCCCTCTACTGGGTGTCCAGTAAAGGGGGTACATATCAAACGGGGTGCTGTGGCACTCCGTTTTATTTTGCGGTTGTTTACTGCGGATCGTTAAACAATCCGGTAAAGTCCAGTGTAGAGAAATAATCCTGTGGCGTTTCTGCGCGGCGGATCAGTTCGACTGAGCCGTCCTCGCACAGCAGAAGCTCTGCGGAACGGAGCTTGCCGTTATAGTTGTAGCCCATCGAAAAGCCGTGTGCGCCCGTATCGTGGATATATACGTAATCACCGATATCGATGCGGGGGAGGTTGCGGTCGATAGCGAACTTATCGTTGTTTTCACACAGGCCGCCGGTTACATCATAGGTGCGGTCGTGCAGGGCATCCTCCTTGCCGAGCACGGTGATGTGATGATAGGCGCCGTACATGGCCGGACGCATCAGGTTGGCAGCGCAGGCATCCAGACCGGCATATTCCTTGTAGGTATGCTTGTGGTGGATGCACTTGGCGACCAGAGCACCGTATGGACCAAGGATGAAGCGGCCCATTTCAGAGTAGATCGAAATATCGCCCATACCGGCCGGCACAAGGATCTCCTCAAAGGCGCGGCGCACGCCGTCACCGATCACCATAATATCACTCGGCTCCTGCCACGGGCGGTAGGGGATACCGACGCCGCCGGACAGGTTGATAAAGGCAATATGCACGCCGGTTTCCTTCTGCACGTCAACAGCAAGCTTAAACAGGATGCGCGCCAGTGCAGGATAATATTCGTTAGCAACCGTGTTGGATGCCAGAAATGCGTGGATACCGAAGTGCTTAACACCTTTTCCCTTCATATATTTGAAGGCTTCGATCAGCTGTTCGCGCGTCATGCCGTATTTGGCTTCCTGCGGGGTATCCATGATCTCGTTTTCCAGCACGAAATCACCGCCGGGGTTGAAACGGCAGGACATGGTTTCTTTCCATTCGCCGATGCGGTCGTAATAGTCCAGATGGGTGATATCGTCAAAATTGATGATGGCGTCCAGGTCGGAAGCAAGCTTGAAATCCTCATCCGGGGTCACGTTGGAAGAAAACATGATATCGTGCCCGGTGATGCCGCAGGCACGGCTCATTAGCAGTTCAGTGTAGCTGGAACAGTCGCAGCCGAAGCCCTCTTCATGCAGGATCTGCAGCAGGCGGGGCGTGGGGGTGGCCTTTACAGCAAAGTACTCCTTAAATCCCGGATTCCAGGCAAATGCCGCCTTTACCTTGCGGGCATTTTCGCGGATGGCTTTTTCATCGTAGATGTGGAAGGGGGTAGGATAGGTTTTGACGATTTCCTGCACCTGCGGCAGGGTCAAAAAAGGTTTCTTTTCCATTGGTATATGCCTTTCTTCCTGTGGGGATTTTATTCGTCGATTTGCTTGCCGAGGATGCGCTCGAAGCGGCGGCGCATATCATCTTCAATTCGCTGGGTTTCGATCTGGTCAACTTCAACGATGCGGCCGTCCCGTACGATGACGACCATGCCCTCTCCCAGCATGGCAGGCGCTTCTGCCCGGGGGAAATTCACCATGGTTCCGTTGATTTCAACAACAACAAAGTCGCCTTCGAAGCGGTCGACAATTCCGGTCTGTTTCATGCAGCGTCCTCCTTGTCTGATGCCGGCAGGTGGAGCGGGAGGACGACCGTACCCTGCTCCGCAGTGATGCGGATATCGTCCACGCCCGCAAGGGACAGGTTTTGCAGCGTTTGTTTGCTGGGATGGCCGTAATCGTTATCCACACCGCAGGAGATAACGGCTACGGAGGGCTGAACCGTGCGCAGGAACGCTTCCGAGGAAGAGGTAGCCGCGCCGTGGTGCCCGACCTTTAACACATCGCAGCGGAGCTGCGGATGGTGCGTCAGCAGGGAGCGCTCGGCAGGCGTTTCCGCATCGCCCATGAACAGCACGGTTTGCCCCGCACGGAACAGGGTAATCAGCGAACGGTCGTTAAGCTCTTTGGCGGATACATCATCCGCCGGACCAAGGAAGGTGAGAGCCGCACCGGAATCGAATTCCAGTGTCTCTCCATCTTCCGGGATGGTGGGCTGTATGCCGGCAGCTTCCAGTGCGTCCAGCATATCCCTGTAAGTGGCGGTATTCTGGGTTTCCGGTCCCATATAGAAGTGGGTGGGGGAAAAGGCCTGAATCACCTGTGCCATGCCGCCGATGTGGTCGGCGTGCGGATGGGTGGCAACGGCGGCGTACAGCTCGGTTACGCCAAGCTCCTTCAGATAGCGGACAACAGTGCCGCCGCTTTCGGCTGTGCCGGCGTCGATCAACACGGCCTGTCCGCCGGACAGCAGCAGGGAGGCGTCCCCCTGACCGACATCAATAAAGTGTACGGCGGTTTCCTGCGTCAGCTCACGCGGTGTGAGAAGATCGCCGCCGACAAGCTGCACGCCGCTGAGTGCGAGCACCAGTGCGGCCGCAGCCCACAGAATCTTGCGTAGTTTATGCTTCATTCGTTTTCAAGTGCTCCGTGTGCACGCGCCTGTTCAAATTCATCCAGAATGGACTGCTCCGGCGCTTTGGTGAGCAGGCTGACGACAAAAATCGTGACGATACCGGCTACAAAGGCGGGCAGAAGCTCGTAGATGCCAAACACGCCGCCCATCGGCTTAAGCAGGTACTTCCATGCGAATACCGAAACGCCGCCGACAACCATGCCGGCGATTGCGCCGGGCAGGGTGGTGCGCTTCCAGAACAGCGAACAGATCACGACCGGGCCGAAGCTGGCGCCGAAACCGGCCCACGCAAAGGAAACAATACCGAAGATCGAGCTGTTCGGGTCACGCGCAATAATCACGCCGAGCACCGCAATGACGATAACGGTCAGGCGGGCGAACAGCATGGATGCTTTCTCCGATACTTTGAGATGGAGGGTTTCCAGCAGCAGGTTCTGTGAAACGCTGGACGATGCGGCCAGCAGCTGGGAGTCTGCCGTGGACATGGTACTGGCCAGAATACCGGCAAGGATCAGGCCGGCGATCAGCGCGGGGATCGGGCCATAGCTGGAAAGGAAATCAGCGATGCGGACGATGATGGTTTCGGAATCCGCGCCGCTCAGCTGCGCCAGCGTGCCGTTGGCGCTGAGCGTGCGGCCAACAATGCCGATCATAACGGCAACTGCCATGGCGATCACAACCCAGACCGAACCGACGCGGCGGGACAGCTTGAGCTTGTTTTCGTCCTCAATCGCCATAAAGCGCAGCAGGATGTGCGGCATGCCGAAGTAGCCGAGTCCCCACGCCAGTGTGGAAACAATGGTAAGCGCACCGTAGGGTGAGGCACTGCCGGTGGAGGCGGAATACGTAGCGGTCATAGAGAGATAGCCGGGCAGATTGCGGACATTGTCCATTACAGCGTCGATACCACCGGCTGAAACTGTGGAGAACCCGAGCACAAACAGGATCGCAAAAGTCATGATAATGCTCTGGATGAAGTCGGTCGTCGATGCGGCGAGAAAACCGCCGGCAGCCGTATAGCCGACGATAATGATTGCCGAAACGATCATAGCCGCCATATAGTTGATGCCGAACAGCGAGGAGAACAGCTTGCCGCAGGCCGCGAAACCGGAGGCGGTATACGGAATAAAGAAAATAATGATGATCAGCGCGGCAATAGCGGACAGGATATTGTTTTTATCGTGGAAACGGCGGGAGAAAAACTGCGGCAGTGTGTACGAGCCGGTGATGTGCGTATACCGGCGCAGCCGCTTGGCGGTGAACAGCCAGTTCAGGTAGGTGCCGATGGCAAGGCCGAGCGCGGTCCAGCCGACATCGCACAGACCGGATAAGTAAGCCAGACCGGGCAGACCCATCAGCAGATAACTGGACATATCCGAGGCCTCTGCACTCATCGCTGTGACAAGCGGCCCGAGCTTGCGGCCGCCGAGATAAAAATCCGAGGCGGATTCGTTCTTTTTGGCAAAATGGAAGCCGACCACCAGCATGCCTATCAGATAGACAACGATGGAGATCAGAATACAAATGGATGCAGTACTCATAGTTTACCCCTTACTTTGTGAAATCAGGCAAAACCGGCCGGTAAAATAAAACCGCACTGCCGGTATGCCCCGCGTATGGACTTCTGATTATTATACCCGAAAACGAATTTTATTGCAATAAATCGCAGAAAGAAACCGGTTGTCGGGAGCAATTTGACAAAACGCACAATAGCCCCGCAACTTTGTGCGGGGTAATTGGGAGCAATGCTGGATGCGGAGAAAAGGGGAAAGCAGGTTACAGCGCGATTGCGCGTGCCAGCTTGCTTTCCGGTTCCGGAACGAGGGAGAGGTGCTCGGCCAGCTCGGCAGCAAGCACGTGAAAGGTTTGTTCGCTGCCGGCAACATATTCCAGCTCGATCTCGCACAGTGGAGCGGTACGGCCCCCATGCCGCAGGGTTCCTTCGTCCAGCGCCAGCTCGCAGACGGTGTCCCCCTCCTGCAGCAGGATGGCGCAGCGGCGAAAATCCACTTCGCAGATCAGCTCAAGCGGTGCGGCGCTTGCCTGTGCACACAGCTCACGGGGGGCGCCATGTGCAGGCAGACGGGACAGGCCTTCCTGCACGGAGGCAGCTTCGCATTGGTATTCCTCATGTGCCCGCATTCCGGCGGGAGTATTTTGGTTGCGCAGCTTTAAGCAGCAGACGCTGCGGTCGTTTTCCCGCCGCAGGCGCAGCGCAGCCTGACGGCTGTGCAGCAGTCCGTCCAGTGTATCATAATACCGGGACTGCATGTGGATCGTGCGGCTTTGGCTGCCGATGCGGGAGGAGGCCCACAGCAGCGCCTGACCGAGCAGCCAGTCGTTTGCACGCCATTTGTATTCCTTCTCCATGGTTTTATTCATTCTCGCACCTGTCCGTTTCCGTAGATGATAAATTTGGTTGTGGTCAGCGCGGTCAGTCCCATCGGGCCGCGCGCGTGCAGCTTTTGGGTGGATATGCCGATCTCTGCACCGAAGCCGAACTCGAACCCATCGGTAAAACGGGTGGAGGCGTTGACGTAGACGGCTGCCGCATCCACCTCTTCCAGAAAACGCTGGGAGGATGCATAGTCCTGCGTGACGATGCATTCCGAGTGGCCGGTGTTGAAGCGGTTGATATGGCCGATCGCTTCGTCGAGCGAATCGACGACCCTGCACGAAATCTCATACCCGAGGTATTCGCGGGCGTAGTCTTCATCGGTCGCGGGCAGGACAGTGTCCCCGAGGATCGCCATCGTGCGGGGACAGCCGTGAATGGCAACACCGCTCGGCGCAAGGCCTGCCGCTGCCATGGGGAGGAACTGCGCTGCCGAATCCCGGTGCACCAGCAGGCTTTCCGCCGCATTGCACACGCTCGGGCGCTGGCATTTGGCATTGACAAGGATACGCTGCGCCATGTCGAGATCGGCGGACGCATCCACATACACGTGGCAGTTGCCGGTGCCGGTTTCGATCACCGGCACGGTCGCGTTCATGACGACCGAACGGATCAGCCCGGCTCCGCCGCGCGGGATGAGCACGTCCAGATAACCGTTGAGATTCATCATCTGGTTCGCGCTGTCGCGCGTGGTATCCTCGACCAGATTGATTGCGTTTTCGGGCAGCCCCTCGGCGCAGAGGGCGGCGCGCATCAGCCGTGTCAGGCACAGGGAGGAATGAAAAGCCTCCTTACCGCCGCGCAGGATGCAGGCTGAACCTGCTTTGAAGCATAAAGCGGCGGCATCCACCGTTACATTGGGACGTGCTTCGTAAATAATGCCGATCACGCCCATGGGGACGCGCTTCTGCCCGATATTCAATCCGCCGGGGGTTTTGCGCATCCAAAGCACTTCTCCGATCGGGTCGGGCAGGGCGGCAACCTGACGGCAGCCCTCCGCAATGCCCTCGATCCGGGCACGGTTAAGCGTCAGCCGGTCGATCAGGCCGTCGCTGAGGCCGTTTGCACGGCCGTTTTCAATATCGGTGCGGTTTGCGGCGATGATTTCATCTGCATGGTCGGTCAGCGCCTGCGCAATGGCAAGCAGGCCGCGGTTTTTCTCTTTGGTGCCGAGACGGGCCACCGCATGCTTAACACGGCGTGCCTCCTCAGCGATCTCCATCAGTTGGCGCATAGGGGATTACCTCGATTCTGTCAGTTGGGAACAAAGGGGAAAACGGCTCAGCCCAGCCAGCCGTTGTAATAGGCCTGCACGCCCAGAAATGCGCCGATGGCTGCACCGATCAGTGCAGCGGCGATCTGCGCTTTGGAGAACAGGCGGGTGTGCATGCCGCACAGAACATCTGTCAGGCGGCGGCGCGGTTTGGTCATGTTTTGTCCACCTCCCGGGAAAACAGCGTGCCGACAGGCTTGCCGTCGACGATGTCATACAATACGCCGGCCCGGCTGCCGTTGGCAACCAGCATGGGGATGCCGGCATCCATGCACAGCTCGGCGGCGGTGATTTTGGTGGCCATCCCTCCGGTGCCGTGGGAGGAACCGGCGCCGCCCGCCATCCGGCGGATCTTGGCGTCGATTTTGGGCACATGGCCGATCAGCTTGGCCTGCGGGTTTTTGCGCGGGTCGGAATCATACAACCCGTCGATATCCGAAAAGATGATCAGCAGATCGGCCTCGCACATGCGGGCAACCACGGCGGAAAGCGTGTCGTTATCACCGAAGTTTTCGATGTGCTTAAGCTCGGCGGTGGCAACCGTGTCGTTTTCGTTGACGATCGGCACGGCGCCCGTACGCATCAGTGCGGTGAAGGTGTTGTGGATGTTCTGCCGCTGGTCATCATCAATAATGTTTTCGCGTGTAAGCAGGATCTGCGCGACGTTGATCCCATATTCAAGGAACATTTTATCGTATATATGCATCAGTTCACACTGGCCGACAGCGGCGGCGGCCTGCTTGACAGCCAGCTCGCGGGGACGCTCGGTCAGACCGAGCTTGGATGCACCAACGGTAACAGCGCCCGAGGAAACCAGCACCATTTCAAACCCGCGGTTTTGCAGGTCGCTGATTGTGCGGACGAGCCGTTCGATGCGGCGGATATTCAGTTTGCCGTTGTCATAGGTCAGGGTTGAGGTACCGACCTTGACAACAATGCGCCGTATCTCGTTGATATTCAGCATACGGACCTCCTGTTGGAGAGCGGGCGGCGCGACAACAAGAGCCGTTCCCGTTCTGATTGATATACACATGTATTGTAGCACAGCACATGGCTGTACACAAGGCAAACAAAAATCTTTTGCCTTTTCGTAATCTTTAGACGGAAAAGGGGCTTTTGTAGAAAAAACGCGGCGGGCAGCTGCGAACTTTGCATATATTTTTTGTTCCAAAACGTCGGTTGTTGTGGTATACTATATTTTATCAAATTATGCCCTTTGAACGAATTTTGCGAAAGGAAGGGATCAGTCATGGCGAATCGTGTGGTCATTCAGATCGCCGGCCAGCATTATACCATGCTGGCGGATGAATCCGTAGAGTATATGAACGAGGTAGCGGAACTGGCGCAGCAGACCATCGCTCAGTGCGGCGGTTCGGCGTCGTTTGCGTCCACCCGAGCACTGGCGCTGGCAACGGTCAACCTTGCCGATGAATATATCAAGGCCAAAACCGCAGCAGAAGCAGCCGAGGGGAAATGCCGTGCGCTCGAGGCGGAAAATGCCGCCTTGCGGCAGCAGGTCAGCCGAGGCGGCAATCATCCCGGGAACCACCGCAAATGAACAGAAAAGTAGAGCTTTTGGCTCCTGCCGGTTCGCCGGAGGGGGTGCGTGCTGCGGTGCAGTCGGGCGCCGGGGCGGTGTATATGGGGTTTGGTACGTTCAATGCACGCCGCAACGCACAGGGCTTTTCGCCGGAGGAAATGGCGGAAGCCATTGCGTACTGCCGGGCACGGGATGTGAAAACCAACATCACGCTCAATATCCTTGCGGGAGACCGTGAGCTGGACGCTGCATTGGCGGATGCCAAATTTTTATACGAGGCGGGAGCGGATGCGCTCATCGTGCAGGATCTCGGTCTGGCGCGGCTGATCCATGCACACGCGCCGGATTTTGCGCTGCATGCTTCCACGCAGATGACCATTCACACGCTGGACGGCGCGCGGGAGGCGCGCGAGATCGGTTTTTCCCGCGTGGTGCTCAGCCGTGAGTGCACCAGAGACGAGGTGCGGCTGATCACCGAGCAGGCCGGGGTGGAAACCGAGGTGTTTGTGCATGGCGCGCTGTGTATGTGTTACTCCGGGCAGTGCTATCTGTCCGCGGTGATCGGGCAGCGTTCGGGCAATCGCGGTCTGTGCGCACAGCCCTGCCGGCTGCCGTATAACGGCGGATATCCGCTGTCTCTGAAGGATCTGGCGCTGGCCGGACATGTAGCGGAGCTGGCAGATCTCGGCGTATCCTCGCTTAAGATCGAGGGGCGCATGAAGCGGCCGGAATACGCGGCGATCGTTACCAAAATCTATGCCGATCTGCTGCGGGAGCACCGCGGGCCGACCCCGGCTGAACGGGATACCCTGCGCCGTGTGTTTTCGCGCGATGGGTTTACCGATGGGTACTATACCGGTGAAAAGGGCGACGCCATGTTCGGCACCAAAACCGATGTGCCGCTGGCGGAGGTACAGCCCCTGTATGATGAAGCGGCACGCCGCTTTGCAGAGGGGAGGGAAGCGCCGCTGGTGCCGGTGTCGCTGTGCTTCACCGCGCGGCGGGAAACCGGCGCGGTACTCAGTGCGGACGGCGTATCCGCAGCGGCGGCGGTTGAATCGGCGAACAACCGGCCGACCACTCCGGAGATGGTCGAAAAATCCTTGCGGAAAACCGGCGGCACGCCGTTTTATGTGAAAAACCTTCGGATCGAGATGGAGGACGGTCTGGTCGTTCCGGCTTCTGTGATGAATGGAATGCGGCGTGATGCGCTTGCTCTGCTGCTGGCCAAACGCGCCGCGCCCCCTGCGCGGGATTGGCTGGAAGGTGCGCTGCTGCGCGATGCCTCGTGCGCACCGCGCACCGGCTTCCGCGGGTTTACGGCTTCGGTGCGGACCCGGGAACAGGCGGAAGCGCTGCGCGGGCTTGGGCTGGAAACGGTTTATGCGCCGCTTGAGGTAGCCGCGCAGACCGGTCTGGCGGCAGTTCTGCCGCGCGTGTTTTCCGACCGGGAGCAGCCGGAGGTAGAAATGCTGCTCGGGGAAGCGATGAGCCGCGGTACGCGGACGGTACTGGCGGGCAATATCGGCCATCTGCCGCTGGCGCGGCGGCTGGGCTTTACGGTGCGCGGAGATTTCGGCCTGAATGCTTATAACAGCAAAAGCCTGTACGCACTGGCGGAGATGGGAGTACAGCGGCAGACGCTGTCCTTTGAAGCGCGTCTGGCACAGATCCGGGACATGAAGGGGCCGCTCGAAACCGAGTTGGTCGTTTACGGCCATCTGCCGCTGATGATTTTTGAAAATTGTGCGATCCGCCGCCAGCATGGCGGGAAATGCGCCTGCAAAACGGGGATCACCTATCTGACCGACCGCCGCCGGGAGAAATTTGCGCTGCTGCCGGAATTCGGCTGCCGCAATACGCTGCTGGGCAACCGGCCGCTCTGCCTGCGGGAGGAAGCCGCCCGGCTGGGTGTGCAGACCGCCCGCCTGCTGTTTACGATCGAGCCGCCGGAGGAATGTGCGCGGATCGCACAGGCGTTTTTGAACGGTACGCCTCCGGAAGGGGAATTTACCAACGGCTTATATAAAAGAGGGGTAGAGTGATGGAGATCGTTCTCGCGTCCGCCTCGCCGCGCAGGCGGGAGCTGCTGACGCTGATCACAGAAGAATTTACGGTTTGTCCGGTCGATGCAGATGAGACCCTGCGGCCGGAGGAAGCGCTCGAGCGTGAGGTTGTGCGATTGTCGTGCAGCAAGGCGCAGGCGGCGCAGGCGATGCACCCGACGGCCGTGTGCATCGGATCGGATACACTGGTCACGATTGATGGGATGGCGCTGGGCAAGCCGGCGGATGCTGCACAGGCGGCTGATATGCTGCGCCGGCTGCGCGGCCGCACCCATGAGGTGCTGACCGGACTGGCGGTTTTGCCGCCCGGCGGCGCGGCGCGCACCCTGTGCACGCGCACCCGTGTGACCTTCCGCGATTTTGCGGAAGATGAGCTGGCGGCATATCTGGCGACCGGCGAGCCGATGGATAAGGCGGGCGCTTACGGCATTCAGGGACACGGCGCGCTGCTGGTTGAGCGCATCGAGGGCGATTATTACAGCGTGATGGGCCTGCCGGTGGCGGGGCTGCATGTGCTGCTGCGTGAGCTGTGCGCCGGGGGCGGCGCGCCAACGCATTTGTAAAGGAGTTTGTGTTTTGCGAAGACGGAACAGATTGGATCCGCGCTTTTTCATCGCGGTGGCGGTGGTGGTTGTGCTGTGCATCGTATCTGCGCTGTACAGCGGGATCACGGGCAATCCCTCGCCGGTTACGCGGGTGGTGAGCTTTATCACCACACCGGTTCAGCGCGTGATAACAGGCGTGGGCGGATTTTTCAGCAAGGGACTGGGTTATTTTACCGAGTTTGACGATCTGAAAGCGGAAAATGAGGCGCTTAAGCAGCAGATCCGCGATATGGAGCAGACCGTGCGCGATGCCCAGCTGGCGATCGAGGAGAACAATCAGCTGCGCCGGGAAGCGGGACAGCCCGACCGGGTGCGTGATTTGACAACGGTAAATGCTGAGGTGATCGGCCGCAACCCGGGTGATTGGGCAACCACGCTGACGCTGGATAAGGGTTCGGATCACGGTGTGGAAGAAGGCGATCTGGTGATGACGGTGGACGGAATGGCCGGCTATGTCAGTGAAGTGGCTTCCAATACATGTGAGATCACCACGGTAGTGGATGTTGAGATGCAGTGCGGTGCACTAATTACCCGCACGCGCGAAACCGCGATCGCAGAGGGCAATTATGATCTGATGGCTGAGGGGGCGCTGCGCCTCTCCTACCTGACGGAGAATTCCACGGTCGTCATTGGTGATACGGTGGAAACCTCGGGCCGCGGCGGACTGTTCCCCAAGGGTGTGATGATCGGCACCGTGGAAAGCGTGCTGCCGGAGGAAAACGGTATTTCCTACTATGCGGTGATTAAGCCGTTTGTCGATGTGGAAACCGTATCGAGTGTTTCTATTGTAACGGCGTTTACGGATACAACGGAGTGATCGAATGCAGAGAGAACAATTATCAATTCCCAAAACGCTGCTGTATCTGGTGTTTGCACTGGTGTTTTACGCGCTGCAGGCCAGCTTGTTCGGCATGTGGTCGATCCGCGGGTACCATTTGGATCTGCTGCCCGCGCTGGTTACTGCGGCCGCGCTGCTCGATGGGCCGATGGAGGGCGTGGTTGTCGGCGTGACGGTCGGCCTGCTGTATGATGTAGGATTTATCGGTGTGGACGGACTGTACCCGCTGTTTTTCCTGCTGTTCGGCCTGATTGCGGGCGCGATGAGCCGGCTGACGCTCAGCGGCAGCTATGTTTCTATGCTGATCATGACGGCAGTGGAAATGGTCGTGCTCGGTCTGGTGCGGTATTTTGCCTATCTGCTGCCGCAGACCGGGGCGTCGTTCGGGTTGGTGCTGCGGCAGATCGTGGGCGGCACGCTGCTGACCTGTGTGTTCTGTTTTGTGGTTTATCTGCCGATGCGCCGGATCAGCCGCCGCTTTGCGGATCGATAGCATCCCCACGGCGAAAAGGAGTTCCCTATGGTAAACAAAAATCAACTGCTGCGCCGTCTGCTGGTGCTGGTCTGCCTGCTGCTGCTCTGTGTGGGCTTGGCAGGTGGGCAGCTGATACAACTGCAGGTGGTCAACGGCGAGGATTATGTGCGCCGGTCGGCGTCTTTTTTGACCGGTACTTCCACGGTTTCGGCGGCGCGCGGCGAGATATTGGACCGTTACGGACGGCCGATGGTGACCAACCAGACCGGCTTTTCCCTGGTATTGGTCTATTCCTCTTTCTGGGAGGATCAGCCGGACCGTTTTGACAAGCTGCTCGATTTGGCGCATCGTGTCCGGCAGGACAGCGCTGCGGCGGCTCCGGCAGAAGGTGCGGATACGGAGAGCGGCGCCGAACCGGAAAACGGGGACGGTGGCACCGCTGAAGCAGAAGCGGCAATCCTGAATGATGTGCTTCCCATTACGGAAAGCAGCCCATATGAATATGTGGGCGAGAGCGGGAGCAGCGCCCGCAATCAGCTGTCGGAGTATATCAAGCAAAGCGCGGAAACCTTGCATCTCGATGCGGTAAAGCAGGCGGTGGAGGAGGCGGAAGCGGCGAATGAAGCTTCGCCCCGGTATGACGAAGACGGCGAGCCGATTGATCAGGCGGCTGCGCTGGATGCGACTACGCTGGTGTCAGCAGGGGAATTCCTGCGCGCCATGCGTGCCTATATGGAGGAGACCCTCGGAATGCAGACCGGCCTGTCCGATGCGGACAGCCGCATGATGGTTGGCCTGTATTACAGCATGCGTAACGCGGGCTTCGGGACAGGAACGGCGTTTACGCTGGCGGAAAATGTTTCGATGGATCTGATTGCCTACATTAAGGAGCATCACAAGGATTATGCGGGCGTCGAGGTGCAGAGTGAGGCGGTGCGCAAATATAACACCACGCTGGCTGCACACCTGCTGGGCACGGTGGGCAACATGTATGCGGATGAGTGGAGCGGAACGAAAAACGGCGGACCATACCGCGACAAGCCGGGCTATAACATGAACGATACCATCGGCAAAACCGGTTTGGAAGCGGCGTTGGAGCGGTATCTGCATGGCACGGCAGGCTCGCGCACGGTGACGACCGATTTGGGCGGCGGCAGCATGGAGGAGCACACCGCATCCTATGCGCCGCAGCCGGGCGATAATGTGATCACCACGATCGATCTGGAGCTGCAGAAGGTGGCGGAGGAATCACTGCAAAATTATGTGTCCGATTATGGACGCGGCGGTGCGGCGGTCGCGCTTGATCCGAACAGCGGCGAGGTATTGGCAATGGCGTCTTACCCAACCTATCCGCTGGAAAAATATAACGAGGATTATAACGAATTGGAGGCAGATCCGCGCAATGTATTGATGAACCGTGCGACGAGCGGCCAGTATCCGCCCGGCTCGACCTTTAAGGTGCTCACGGCGATCGCAGGCCTGCAGGAGGGCATCATTGATGCGAATACAACGTTTACCTGCACGGGTGAATTTGAATTGGGCGGACAAAAATTTGCGTGTAACAACCACGATACGCCTATGACGCTGGATGTGACACAGGCGATCAAATACTCCTGCAATACCTTTTTCTATAACGTAGGCCAGCGGCTGACAGGGGAACATCTGGAAAAATGGTGCGCCTCCTTCGGCTTGGGTAAGGCGACCGGTATTGAGATCGGCGAGGAGAGCGGCCATGCCGCCGGCCCGACTTATCGCGCGGCCATGCGCAAAAACGATCCGGATCTGCGCGAATGGCAGGGGGGCGACGATGTGACGGCCGCCATCGGTCAGTCGGATCATGTGTTTACTCCGCTGCAGCTTGCCAATTATATGGCGGCGGTCGTCAACGGCGGCACACTGTACCGGCCGACGCTGGTCAAAAACATCAAAACGTATGACTATGCGGATGTGGTGCGCGAGGAGAAGCCGGAAGTGATCGGCACGATCGAACTGAACGCGGAAACGCTGCGTCTGGTCATGCAGGGCATGAGCGATGTTACGGCAGAAGGCGGCACCGCGGCGAGTGTGTTTGCGGAATATCCGATCAAGGTGGGCGGCAAGACCGGTACGGCGGAAAGCTTTGATGACGGCATGAAGTTTGACAACGGTCTGTTTGTTGCCTTTGCACCGTTTGATGATCCTGAGATCGTGATCTGCGTGGTCGGTGAAAATGCCGGACACGGCTCCTCGGTCGCGCCGGTCGTGCGGGATATTCTGGATGCGTACTTTGCAGAGGATGAGGCGGATACGGTCGAACCGGTCGAGGCAGAGAATACGCTGCTGCCGTAAAAACAGTTCGATGATAAAATAATTGTAGCCGCATGGGGATTTGCGCTTGTCAATTGGCAAGCGATGGCTTATAATACAAAGTAGAAAAGTTTTCTGTTTCGGAGGCGGTATGTTGAAGGTGATTCTGGTTGCGTCCGGTAAGGGCGGCACAGGGAAAACCTCCCTTACGGCGGGGGTGGGCGCGGCACTGGCGCAGGCCGGACAGCGCGTGCTCCTGATCGACGGCGACTGCGGCCTCCGCAATCTTGACATTGTGCTCGGTATGTCGGATCGGGTGGTTTACTCCTTTGCTGATGTGGCCGGAGGCGCAGTCATGCTCTGTGATGCAATGGCGCGGCATCCGGTGTATGAAAATTTGTATCTGCTGACAGCGCCTGTCGCCCTGCCTGCGCTCAGTGAGCGCGGTATGGAGCAGCTCGCCGTGCAGGCGGAGGAAGCTGCGTTTGATTATCTGCTGATCGATGGTCCTGCCGGTTTGCCGGCGGAGCTTTCGTGGCTTGCACATATTTCCACGCAGGCAATCATTGTCACCGCGACCGATCGCGCCTGTATCCGCGGGGCGGAACGGTGTGCCCGCAAGCTGGAGGAAGAGTACTGCATCCAGCGTATCCGCATGGTGCTCAACCGGGTGCGGCCGCAGATGATCTGCCGCGGCCAGTCTGCCAACATCGATGATGCGATGGATGAGGCGGGGCTGCCGCTGCTTGGGCTGGTGCCGGAGGATGAAGATCTGATCGTCTGCGGCAACAGCGGAAACAGTATATTGTCCGTCAAGCGAAGCGGTGCATCGCACGCCTTTCAGAACATTGCGCGTCGTTTGGAAGGCGAACGGGTGCCGCTGATGAAAATATAGCAAACGGATAAGAGAGAGTGCACAAACGGCGTATCTTTTTGCAGGGAGAACGCTGGGAAAGGGGATGTTTTGTCAATGAATATTGCGCTGATCGCGCATGATCGAAAAAAAGAGCTGATGGTACAGTTTTGTATGGCGTACTGCGGTGTTCTGGCTAAGCATAACATCTGTGCGACCGGAACGACCGGAAAATTTGTGGAGGAAGCAACCGGGCTGAAGATCGACAAGTGTCTGGCCGGTATGCAGGGCGGCGAGGAACAGATCGCGTCCCGCGTGGCCTATAACGAGATCGACTTGGTGCTGTTCTTCCGTGATCCCATGTCCAACGCGCAGTATGAGCCGGATATGCACGCCATAGCCCGCTTGTGTGACATGCATAATATCCCGATCGCCACCAACTCGGCAACGGCTGAAATGCTCATCCTCGGTCTGGACCGCGGCGATCTGGATTGGCGTAACATCGTCAACCCCAAGAACAGAAAATAAAATGACGGATATCGTTGCACCGGATGGGCGGTCTGGCCTGTCCGGTGCATCGGTCTGTCTTGAGGAGAATCAAAACTATGGAAAAAGTGAAACCGAGAACCCTGTCCGGCTTTATGGAGCTGCTGCCCGCACCGCAGGTGCAGATGGAGCGCATCATGCAGGTGCTGCGTGAAACCTACGCGTTGTACGGCTTTTATCCGCTGGATACCCCGCTGATCGAATCTTCCGAGGTGCTGCTGGCCAAGGGCGGCGGAGAGACCGAAAAGCAGATTTACCGCTTTCAGAAGGGTGACAGCGACCTGTCCCTGCGCTTTGACCTGACCGTACCGCTGGCCAAGTACGTTGCCCAGCACTACGGTGAATTGACCTTCCCGTTCCGCCGTTTCCAGATCGGCAAGGTCTACCGCGGCGAGCGTGCGCAGCGCGGCCGCTTCCGTGAGTTCTATCAGGCGGATATCGACGTCATCGGCGACGGCAAGCTGGATATCATCAACGAGGCCGAGGTGCCGAGCATCATCTATAAGACCTTTACCTCGCTGGGACTCGAACGTTTTAAGATCCGCATTAACAACCGTAAGGTATTAAACGGCTTTTTTGCCATTCTCGGCCTGACCGAGCAGGCGGGCGACGTGATGCGCACGATCGACAAGCTGGAGAAAATCGGCGCGGAAAAGGTAAAGGCGATTTTGACAGAGGATTTCGCCGTTGCAGCGGAAACTGCGGACGAGCTGCTGCGGTTTATTGCGACACCGGGCGGCACCGAAGGTATCCTTGCCGCACTCGAGGGCTACCGGGGCAGAAATGAAGTGTTTGATCAGGGCGCGGATGAGCTGAAAACGGTTGCGACGTATATGCAGGCCTTCGGCGTACCGGCTGACCATTTCGAGATCGACCTGACCATTGCCCGCGGTCTGGATTACTACACCGGTACGGTGTATGAGACTGCCATGCTCGATCATCCGGAAATCGGCTCGATCTGCTCGGGCGGACGGTATGACAACCTTGCGGAGTACTACACGGATAAGCAGCTGCCCGGCGTGGGCATCTCGATCGGTCTGACGCGCCTGTTCTACGTGCTGGGCGAGCAGGGCTATCTGAACGACAAACAGAATTGTGCGCCCGCGGATGTGCTCATCCTGCCGATGACCGACGATACCGGCGCGGCGATCGCCACGGCAACCGCGCTGCGCGGCGCGGGTATCCGCACCCAGCTTTACAGCGAGCAGAAAAAGTTCAAGCACAAGATCGGCTATGCAGACAAGCTTGGTATCCCGTATGTGGTTTTCCTCGGTGAGGATGAAATTCGGGAAGGCGTGCTTGCGGTTAAGGATATGGAGACCGGCGAGCAGGTCAAGGTTTCACCCGAGGAGGCAGTTTCCCGCATCCGGGACGGCCTTGCCGCAAAGAACCAAGGTAAGGTCATCTGCGACAAATAATATTGGATTTGAAATGGGATGCATAAAAATGTTTGGATTAACTAATAAGGAAAAGATAAACTCTCTCATACTAAACGCTTCCCAAAATTGTATTGAAATCTATACTTCAGGAATCAAGAATCTTTTAGATAAACAGGATCGTCTTGGCAACCAAGAAATGGAACAATGTGTGATTCATATACGAAGAGAGTATTTAGACGCTGTTACTAATAGCGTTCTAACTTTCTTTCAAAACTCCTCGCCAGCAATTTATTCACGACTGCAAATGGCCATGATTTCTCCTGGCATTTGTGATATGGATGATGATTTAGTGAATTTAGATATTGGTTTGTCTGCGGGTGTACTATATGCGTTGTGCTATTATGCGGTTACTAACAAAAAAGCAAAAACATACGATTGTTCCAAGTTATCACATTTGCAAAATGATTTAATGAATCAGGCATTGGCTAAATTATCCGAAAATATGTAAGGGATTGATAAAACATGAATGAAACTTCTATCCATGGGATGAAGCGCACGCATATGTGCGGAAATCTGCGCCTGTCCGACGCAGGGCAGGAAGTCACGGTCAACGGCTGGGTCGACCGCGTGCGCGATAACGGCGGCGTCCTCTTCCTGCTCGTGCGTGACCGCGCGGGCATCGTGCAGTGTACGTTTGACAAGTCGGTCAATGCCGGCCTGTTCGACATTGCCTTTACCTGCCGCACCGAGTTTGTTGTGGCAGTGCGCGGCAAGCTGGTCGCGCGCGACGCGGCGGCGGTCAACAGCAAGATGCCGACCGGCGAGGTTGAGATCATTGCGGAAGATATCCGCATTTTGTCTCGCGCGGAAACCACGCCGTTTGAGATCGATGACAGTAAGGAAGTCGGCGATCAGATTCGTTTGAAGTACCGTTATCTTGATCTGCGCCGCCCGTCCATGCAGCGCAATATGATGCTGCGCCATCGCGTGACGCAGGTGGCTCGCAACTATTTTGACGAGCAGGGCTTTATTGAGATCGAAACCCCGATGCTGACCAAGTCCACGCCCGAAGGTGCGCGTGATTACCTTGTGCCCTCCCGCGTGCATCCGGGCAAGTTCTATGCGCTGCCGCAGTCTCCGCAGCAGTATAAGCAGCTGCTCATGCTGTCCGGCATGGATCGTTATATCCAGATCACCCGCTGCTTCCGCGACGAGGATCTGCGCGCTGACCGCCAGCCCGAGTTCACCCAGATCGACCTCGAGATGAGCTTTGTTGAGCAGGATGATGTCATTGCGGTCAATGAAGGCTTTCTGAAGCGCGTGTTCAAGGAAGTACTGGATGTGGACATTCAGCTTCCGCTGCCGCGCCTGACGTGGCGCGAGGCGATGGACCGCTTCGGCTCGGATAAGCCGGATACCCGTTTCGGCTTTGAGATCAAGGATATTTCGGATATTGCGGCAAACTGCGGTTTCGGCGTATTCAAGGGTGCGGTTGAAGCCGGCGGCACGGTGCGGCTGATCAACATCAACGGCTACGCGGACAAGTTCCCGCGCAAGGAGATCGACAAGCTGGCTGATTTTGTCAAGACCTACCGCGCCAAGGGTCTGGCGTGGATGAAGCTGGCGGCGGACGGTTCGATGACCTCGTCCTTTGCCAAGTTCCTGACCGAAGAGGAGATCGCGGCGATCAAGGAACGCGCGGACATGCACGAGAACGATGTGCTGTTCGTGGTAGCGGACGCTTCCGAGGAGACCGCGCTGGTTTCGCTTGGCGCACTGCGCTGCGAGCTGGCCAAGCGGCTCGGCCTTGCCAAAAAGGATGACTTCAAGCTGCTGTGGGTCACCGAGTTCCCGCAGTTTGAGTACAGCGAGGAAGAGGATCGCTTGGTCGCCAAGCACCATCCCTTCACCGCGCCGATGGACGAGGATATTCCGCTGCTCGAAACCGAGCCGGCCAAGGTGCGCGCCAAGGCGTATGACATCATTCTGAACGGCTGCGAGCTGGGCGGCGGTTCGATCCGTATCCACGATCCCGAGCTGCAGACCAAGATGTTTGAGGCGCTCGGCTTCACCGAGGAGCGCGCAAAGGAGCAGTTCGGCCATCTGATCACGGCGTTTTCCTACGGCGCACCCCCGCACGGCGGCCTTGCCTATGGATTGGATCGCCTGTGCATGCTGCTTGCGGGATTGGATTCCATCCGCGATGTGATCGCCTTCCCGAAGGTGCAGAATGCATCTGACCTG
Source organism: Agathobaculum desmolans ATCC 43058 (assembly GCF_000701665.1). Classification (GTDB taxonomy): domain Bacteria; phylum Bacillota; class Clostridia; order Oscillospirales; family Butyricicoccaceae; genus Agathobaculum; species Agathobaculum desmolans. The sequence continues at coordinate 19,292 of NZ_JNJN01000022.1, forward strand.
ATGATGTCCTGCCCGGATGTGGTGGATGATAAGCAGCTTGACGATCTGTCTATTGCGGTAACGCGCATGGAAAAGGACAGCGAAGCGTAAAAGAACAGACAGCAGACATTCTGCTGTTCCGCCGCGGCGAAAGCTGCGGCGGTTTTTTCATCTGCTGATATTCCATGAGTTGGGAAATTTATGAAAATGAGAAAAAAGTGTGTATTTTTGAAAGTGTTATGTGCAATGTGCAAACAAAATACATTTTTTGGAATACATTCGTGATGTCAGCTTTTTCACAAAGCAGAAGGAAATTGATTTTGTGCAAATATACAATTATGAACAGATTGTTACAAAGAAACTTGAAAAATGACCAGAATAATGTTATTATATATCCGAAATGCGCAAGTAATATGCACATTTATAGATCGCCGGGGTAAAATCTGGCGTTTTATTATGCACAATGCACGGAAAGAGCATGCGGTGCGCATGGGAGAAACGGCTGCCGGAATAGGGGCTGGCAGCAAAGGACATGCAAATGTGAGAAGGAGAGAACATGCATGGAATTTTTTAATTCACTGACGTTTACCGCGATCACCTTTGTGGGGTTCACGGCACTCGTCGCGATTATCTCCTGGTGGAAAACCCGAGGGGATAATCTGGATACGCAGGATGGCTACTATCTTGCAGGGCGCGGTCTGACCGGCCCGGTCATTGCAGGCTCACTGCTGATGACCAACTTGTCGGCGGAGCAGCTTGTCGGCAATAACGGACAGGCAGTTCGTGTCGGCATGAGTACCATGGGCTGGGAAGTTACCTCGGCGATTGCACTGGTCATTCTGGCCTTTGTGCTGATGCCCAAGTATCTCAAAACCGGCCTGACCACCATTCCGCAGTTTTTTGAGCAGCGTTACGATGCGGGTACCCGCCGTTTGGTATCCATCATTGTATTGCTCAGCTATGTTGTTATTATGCTGCCCAACATTCTGTATGCCGGCGCGCAGGTGTTTGTAAACATCTTCGGTCTGGATAAGATGCTTGGCATTTCGTACTTTGCGGCAATCGCCATTGTTTGTGTGGCAACGGCTGTTGTTGGTTCGATTTATGCAATTTTCGGCGGCCTGAAGGCGATTGCCCTGTCCGACTCGATCAACGGTCTGGGTCTCATTGTCGGCGGACTGCTGGTGCCGGTGTTCGGCTTTATGTTCCTGTCCGGCCAGCTCGGCGGCGACGGCAGCTTCCTGGATGGCTTTGACAAGTTTCTGCACACCGATCCGTCCTACCTGAACGCGATCAATGAGGTCAATGCGCCCGAACCGTGGCTCCCGTGGCCGCTGCTGCTTACCGGCCTGCTGATCAACAACATGTACTATTGGGCAACCAATCAGTCCATCATCCAGCGCGCATTCGGCGCTAAGAACCTGAAGGAAGCACAGAAGGGTGCAGTATTTGCAGGCTTCCTCAAGATTATGACTCCGTTGATCATTGTTATTCCGGGCATTATCTGTGCACTGGCTTATCCGGGTCAGGACTGGGGCAGCGGTGACGCGGCTTATCCGATGCTGGTAGCTGAGGTTATGCCCAAGCCCGTGCTCGGCTTCTTTGCTGCCGTTATGTTCGGTGCGATCCTGTCCTCGTTCAACTCGGTGCTGAACTCCGCGTCCACCATTTACGCACTGGATATCCATCGCCCGATCTTCAATCCGACGGCGTCTGACTCGCACATGGTTAAGATCGGTCAGAACTTCGGTACGGTCGTTGCGATCGTATCCACTATCATGAGCCCGTTCATGCTGTACATGGGCGGTATCACAAGCTTTGTAAACTCTGCATTTGCAGCGTTCAACACGCCGATCTTTGTCTGTCTGCTGTGCGGCTTCTTCTGGAAGAAGGTTCCGGCAATCGCTGCAAAGATCGTTATTCCGGTACACGTGGTGCTGTACTTTACGCTGCAGTTTGGTCTGCGCAACGTGATCCCGTGGATGAAGGATATGCATTACCTGTACTTCACCGCAGTGCTGTTTGTGTTTGATATGATCCTGATGTGGGTCATCGTCAAGAAGAACCCGCGTCCGGAAGACTTTGTGCTGCACGATGCCAAGGCGGTTGATATGACCCCGTGGAAGCACGGCAAGTTCTGGGCGGCGGCAACGCTGCTGGTCATGGTAGCAGCTTATGTGGTCTTTTCGCCCCTTGGCTTTGGCAAGAGCGAGACCAGCACGTTCGAGCGCTATCAGGAGACAAAGGCTTCCGCATCGGTCGTTCAGACAGTGCAGGAATAAAGCAATAGAAAAGCTGCCCTCGGGCAGCTTGAGACTGTCGAAAAACTTCGTTTTTCCGACAATCTATGTTTGGACTACGCCAAACATGAACGAGAAAAAAATTCCTATCCAGAAACTTTTTCTCTCTCAAAGTATAAAAAGTCAGGCACATGTCCTGACTTTTTATGCATTTGCACTGCAAATGATAGTTTATGCGCGCTACCGCGCGTATTGTGAGCATCCCCATTGGCAAAATACTTTGTTACAGCTTGAAGCTGCCCTTGGGCAGCTTTTCTAGTTGTGGAAAAGGGCATTATGGGGGCTGCGATAAGCTGTTGCAGATCACAAAATATATGGTAAAATAATAGCAGTAAAGGAGGTAAACAGGATGAAAGAACATTACATAGGCTTGGGCCATATTGCGATTTATACGGCGGATATGGAGGAGAGTATCTCGTTTTACGAAAAGATAGGCGGCCGCGTGGAACAGCGCGACGGCGTGGAAACACCGGATGGTCTGAAAAAACTGGCTTTGGTTTCGTTCGGTGGCTTTACGCTGGAGCTGATCGAGCCGCCGGCCGGCACACTGGTGCCGTCGGGGGAGGGAAGCATCCCGCACTTTGCGGTTTATGTGGATGATTTGGATCAGACGGCAGCGGCTTTGAAAGCAGCGGGGGTGACTTCGTTTACGGCACCGGAGAAGAAGGTGCTGCCCAATACCTTTGGCGGGCTGCAGAATTGGTTTTTCACCGGCCCGTCGGGGGAGCAGATCGAGCTGCTGCAAATGCTGTAAGGTCTTTTTGCAGAAGACCTGCGTACGGAGCAAAAAGCTCGATTGCAGCATCCGGTATAGAAACAGTTGATGTGCCGCTGTGCGGACACTCTTCCAACATAAAACCGGCGTGACCATCAGGCCACGCCGGTTTTGCTTTATTTATATGGGAATTTAGTCAAATGTCCGGGATTCCTGTGCCTGTTGCCGACAGGGATATCAATAATGACGGGACTCCCAGAGGTGATCCTCGATGCGCTTGCGGGCAGCCTGTACTTCAGGCTTCTCAGAGACCTCAGCGACACCTACACGCCACCAAGCCTCATAACCGGCAGACATGGTCTTGGGCAGAACCTTCATGTCGATAACAGTGGAAACGGTCTGCTTCTTGGCGTCCGCGATAGCAGCCTCGAGCTCTTCCATGGTCTTGACGGTGTAGGTCTTGCAGCCGTAAGCCGCGCCGATAGCAGCGTAGTCGACCTGGATAACCTTGCCCTTGTGGATGCCGTTGGTAACGCCTTCCTCGAGCATGTTCTTCTCGGTGCAGATCGAGGCATTGCCCTGACCAACCTCGAGGTTGTTGATGCAGCCGAAGGAAGCGTTGTCAAACAGCATGACGTTGATCTTCTTGCCGATCTGGACAGAGGTGATTAGCTCGGAGTGCAGCATATCGAACGAGCCGTCGCCGCACATTGCGTAAACTTCCTGATCCGGGCAAGCCAGCTTAGCGCCCAGCGCGGAAGCGATTTCGTAACCCATGCAGGAGTAACCATACTCCATGTGATAGGTGTTGATCTTGCGTGCACGCCACAGACCCTGCATGTCGCCCGGCAGAGAGCCGGCAGCCGCGCAGACGATCGCGTCGTCGTCGATCAGCTTGTTGATCGCACCGAGTACCGTGGTCTGGCACAGCTTGCAGCCAGTGTCCTCGATGTACTTCTCAACGCACTGGCGGTTAGCGTCGTTGCACTCGGGGGTGAAGGTTTCCTTATCGGTGTAGACGCAGTTGTCCAGACGGTCAACCTCGTCGTACCACTCCCTGCGGTAAGCCGCGATAGCCTTGGCATACGCTTCGTCGGTGTGGTAGCCGATCTTCTTGAGTTCCTCGCCGATAGCGGTCAGCGCCTCGTTGGCATCAGCCACAACCGGGGTAGCGTCCATCTTGTACGCCTGGAACTCGGACGGGTTGATGTTGACGAACTTAGCGTCCGTGCGGTACAGCCACTTGGAAGCGGTGGTGAAGTCAGTGTAGCGGGTGCCGACGCCGATAACAACGTCCGCCTCGTGGGCCAGCTTGTTGGCAGCGATGCCGCCGGTGGTGCCCAGACCGCCGAGGTTCAGCTCGTGGGTCCATTCAACTGCGCTCTTGCCCGCCTGAGTCTCGCCGAAGGCAATGCCGAAGTCCTCAGCGAACTTCTTGAATACCTTGTGCGCCTCAGCGTAGCGTACGCCGCCGCCGCAGATCAGGAGCGGCTTCTTAGCGTTCTTGATGACCTCAACAGCCTTCTCAAGCGCATACTTGGTAATCGGACGGCGGTCGATGCGCCATACGCGCTTCTGGAAGAAGTCGACCGGATAGTCATAGGCTTCCGCCTGTACGTCCTGCGGCAGCGAGATCGCAACAGCGCCGGTGTTGGCGGTGTCGGTCAGCACACGCATCGCGGAGATCATGTCGGTCATGACCTGCTCCGGACGGTTGATGCGGCCCCAGTACTTGGTGACAGCCTGGAACGCGTCGTGCGCGGAGATGGACAGGTTGTGCGGCTGCTCCATCTGCTGGAGAACCGGGTCAGGCTGACGGGAAGCGTAAATGTCGCCCGGCAGGATCAGAACCGGGATGTTGTTGGCAGTCGCAGTCGCAGCAGCGGTGATCATGTTGCATGCGCCGGGGCCGACAGACGAGGTGGCCGCGAAGATCTGCTTGCGGCGCATCTGCTTAGCGTAGCCGACAGCGGCCAGCGCCATGCCCTGCTCGTTCTTGCCCTGATAAACGACCATGTCCTTGAGCTCCTGCTCTACGCCGTTGCAGAAGCCAACGACGTTGCCGTGGCCGGGCAGCATGAAGATGCCCTTGACGAACTTATGCTCCTGCTCGTTGCCGTCCATGTCGATGTAGCTGACATACTGGTTCTCGAGGAAGCGGACGAGTGCCTGAGAAGCGGTCAGGCGGACAGTTTCCATATGCTTCATAAGGTGAATTCCTCCTAAAAATATTTTCTCTCACTGGATTTGTCCGGTACCGGGGTGCCGGACGGACGGCCGCGGTGCGGCCAAGCAATTCCGTTCCGCCGGAGATAGCCGGGGGTGCTGCGGGGGCGGAACAGTGCTCGCTGGGAAATTAGTTTCCGGTCGGGCAGTGCCAGATGTGATCGTTTGCATCATCCTCGAGCAGCCACAGGTGCTCTTCGTCGTCAATGCGGGTCTTATCCCACGGATCGCCCGGCAGATGGCGGATGCCCCATGCGTAGCAGCAGGAGTAGCCCGGCGCGGTGACCTGAGAATGCATCTTATCGGTGATGATCGCAAGGCCGTTGTGGCGGGTTTCATAAATCTCGCCGTTGGCCCAGCCGGCGCCGAAGCCCTGCGGACGGTCATAGCGGTAGAAGTAAACCTCGGGCTGCGGATGATGGTGCGGCGGATAGCTCGACCACTTGCCCGGCAGGTTGACCACTTCGCCCAGCACCATGTTGGAATAGGGCGCGTTGTCCAGATCAAAGCAGGTGCGGACATCACGCTTGATGCAGCCCATCAGCTCGCCGTTGGCGCCGCGCGCCCAAGTATCGGTTTCTTCGGGCTTGTACATCTTGTTCGGGAACGTTTTTTCGTTGAGCGTCTTCTGAATATAGATATGGCAGGGGCCGTGCGCGGTGATCTTCACCTTGGTGCCCTTGCATACATGCAGGCAGGACGGATTGTAGTCGAACGGGTTGGGACGGTCTACATCGTAGGACTGGTCATCCCACTCGATGGTGCACTTGCCGTCGAATACCAGTGCGGCCAGCTCCTTCTCGGCTTCTTCGAACGAGTGGGTGTCGCCATCCTCCATGACGAGGAGTGCAACGTCCATCATGGCATCCTTGCCGATACCTTCATCCAAACGGATGTACTCGTTGTATCCGCGCTTGACTTGCTTATCAATGTACATAACGGAATTCCCTCCAAAAAAGAATTTTTGGTGCGGCAGCCGGCAGTTTGATACCGGATACCGGCGGATGACCGGACGGTCCTCCACCTACTATTATAACATGCGGCGGCAAACGGTTTCAACTGTTCACCCGCGGATGGGAACGGTTCGTCATTTATCACAAAAACGGTGAGGCCGCTTCTTGCAAATGATACAACAAAAATACGATGATTTTGTGCTGTACTCTTGCGAATGTTCCCTGAACTATTTATAATTATAGCATAGAACGGCAAAAATGCTTGTAATATCTTAATCAACAATAACACGATTTTAAGGAAAAACGGAGGGATCGCATGGATGCGGCACGGCGCGAGAAAAAGGAGCACGGCACACTGGCCTTCCCGTTTCAAATCTATCCGGCACTGGATGGGAGTGAGGCGGATGACAGTGATTTTATTCCATATCACTGGCATCCGGAACTGGAGATCATTACGGTGGACAGCGGCCGCGTTTCGCTGACCATTGCCGACCATATTTATGAGGGCGTGCACGGTGATGTATTCTTCGCCGCAGGGGAGGAGCTGCATGAGATACGAGCCGCCGGACGGGAAAACCAGTTCCGTTCCTTTGTGTTTCCGGTGGATTTTCTGCAGTTTGCACGCGGCGATCTGACCGAGATCGAGCTGCTGCGTCCGCTGGCTGAGGGGCGGCTGCGTTTTGCGACCTGCCTGCGGGCAGGCGCGCCCGGGCAGCGGGAGGTGCGCACCCTGCTGGCGCAGATTGTGCGCGCATGGCAGACCAAGGCGGCAGGCTGCCAGTTGGCGGTTAAGGCGGCGCTGCTCGGAATTGTGGCGGTTTGCGCCCAAAACGGCTGCCTGACCGGACGGCAGGTTCGTCCGAATGCGGATTACAAGGCGCGTCAGCTCAAAGAGATCGTGGGGTATCTGGGCGAGCATTTTACCGAACCGTTGACGCTTACCGAGGTTGCGGCGCGGTTTGGCTTGACCCCGCAGTATTTCAGTGGTTTTTTTCGGGATAATTTCGGGCGCACGTTTACCCAGCATGTTAATTCCCTGCGGATTGAGCAGGCAGCTCGCCTGCTGCGGGAGACCGATCTGCCGGTTATGGAGGTGGGCTTTAATGTGGGGTTTGATAATTTCAGCTATTTTATCAAACGCTTCCGCACCGTGTATGGGGTATCCCCGTCCCATTACCGAAAAAACAGTGCTGCACTCTAAACTGTTGTGCTGCACAAAAAAGTCCGGCTCACATAGGTGAACCGGACGGAAGATGGTCAAAAATATGTTGTTTTGATGCGGCACAGCAGATCCGGCAGAAATAACCGGAAAACCCTGATAGGAAAACAGTCGTGCCGGCCGGTATTATTCATACCGAAGCAGAACATTTTCCTGCTGACACAGTTCCACGTACTCCTTAGGGGGTTCGCGGTCGGTGATAAAGGCGGTCAGATCCTTCAGGTGGCAGAAGGTAACGATGGCTTCCTTACCGATTTTGGAGGAATCCACCATGCCGTAAATACTGTCCGCACGCTGCACAACAGCACGCTTGATCTCTGCTTCCAGAAATGTGGTGTTTGTCATGCCGGCGGTGAGCGATACACCGGTCGCACCCATGAATGCCTTATTGATACGCATAGCGGACAGGGCTTCGATTGTGGAAAGACCGACGAAAGAATCGGTAGTGGGGCTGTAAATGCCGCCCAGCGAAATGACATTCAGGTTATCATACTTGGAGGCCTCGCTCAGAGCGCCGAGCGAGTGTGTGATGATGGTAAGACGTTTTTTTGCGACCAGAAACCGCAGCAGACACAACGTTGTGGTGCCGGAGTCGATAAAAATAGTATCCCCGTCCTGCACTTCTTCTGCTGCGAGCCGTCCGATCAGTGACTTGTCGATTGGATTGAGACCCGAGCGGATAGGCGTCGGCACTGCGCCGGATGGCACGGTGGCGGTTACGCCGCCGTAAACCTTGGTGATGTGGCCGCGTACTTCAAGCTCGTTTAGGTCGCGGCGGATGGTGTTTTTGGATACGCCGAAAACCTCGCAAAGTTCATCAATGCTGACGGTCTCGCGTGAAATGACATACTGCTCTATGGAATTGAGTCGGCTGACTTTCATCTTTCTATCCCCGATCTTAACCGAAATGTAACCAGAACAATTATTTCTAGTGTATCAAATATTGAACAAATTGTCCACAGTTATCTGAAAAGGGAAAAGGTTTAGTTTTTTGGAGATATGTCGATGAAAAGTTGATTATTTCGGCTGATACGGCGGATTTTCACCAAAAATGCGAAGAGAATGTGAAAAATAAAGGGGAATTATTTTCTTTGCGGTTGGATGCGGCAGCCAGGCTTGCTGAAAAAAGCAGATATTTAGCGGAGATTGAACAGTTCCGGCTGCACAAGCGGCGTGCCGGGACGGGAACTGCTGCGTCTGGGAATGTGACCAAGAAGAAATAAAAATACAACCAAGACATAACAAACAAATTTCCTGTTTTTCGTCGGGAATTTTTATTGATTTTTCCGGCAGCCCCAAAGGGCGGGTGGAATTTTTGTAAACAAATGTGTGGATTTTGGTTGAAATCTGGGTAGCTTGGTGATACACTGATATCGATAAGCAGCGGTGCTCTGCCGCTGCGCGCTGGAACCTGTTCCGCGGAGAGAAAATAATTTTTGATTAGGCAGGTGTATGCAATGCAGAAAGCAGAAAAGATGCAGGAGCTTCGCGTATTTGCTCAGGAAATCCGTTTGGAGACCCTCAAGACCATCGGCTCGCTCGGCTTTGGCCATGTGGGCGGCTCGATGTCCATTATCGATGCACTCGCCGTACTGTACGGTGATGTGATGAAGGTCGATCCCAAGAATCCCCGTTGGGAGGATCGTGACTGGTGCGTTCTGTCCAAGGGTCATGCCGGCCCGGCGATGTACGCTACCCTCGGCCTGAAGGGATTTTACCCGCTGGAGAACGCTTATACGCTCAACCAGCCCCACACCAACTTCCCGTCCCACACCGACCGCACCAAGACCCCCGGTGTTGACCTGACGACCGGCTCGCTCGGTCAGGGCATGTCCACCGCTACGGGCGCTGCGCTCGGCAACAAGATCGACGGCCGCGACAACCACGTATTCGTGTTTGTGGGCGACGGCGAGGCGGACGAGGGCCAGGTATGGGAGGCTGCTCAGTTTGCCGTTCACTATAAGCTGGACAATCTCGTCTGCTTTGTGGATGACAACAAGTACCAGCTCGACGGCTCCTGCGAGACCGTTATGAAGCACGCCAACGGCATCGGTGCAAAGTTCGCGGCGTTTGGCTGGAACGTGGTAGAGTGCGCCGACGGCAACGACGTAGAGCAGATCTACGACGCTGTTCAGGCCGCTTATGCAACCAAGGACGTGCCGACCTGCATTGTGCTGAACACCGTAAAGGGCAAGGGCGCTACCTTTGCCGACGGTACGGGCGCGCACTCCTCTCAGCCGTCCAAGGAGCAGTGGGATGAAGCCATTGCTTACGCTGAGAAGCAGCTCGCTGAGATCAAGGCACAGTAAGGGAGGGTACGAACATGAGCTTTACTTTGATTGGCAAACACGAAAAGGATTCCCGTGCAAACCGTGACGGCTACGTTAACGCGATGCTCGAGATGATGGAGAAGGACTCCTCGGTCATGCACATTGACTGCGACCTGGAGAACTGCATCAATACCGGTAAGCTGGCCAAGGCATATCCGGAGCGCACCATCAACGCCGGCATTGCGGAAGCTAACGCGATGGGCGTTGCCGCAGGCCTGTGTGCGACCGGCAAGACCGTGTTTATGCACTCCTTCGGCTGCTTCGCTTCCCGCCGTGCATTCGATCAGGCGTTCATGTCCGCGGCTTATGCCAAGCTGCCGGTGCATGTTGTCGGTTCCGACCCCGGCGTATGTGCAGCTTACAACGGCGGCACCCATATGCCGTTTGAGGACTGCGCTCTGTATCTGTCCATTCCGGATGCGGTTGTGCTCGATCCGGTTGACTATGCGCAGATCAACTGCCTGACCAAGAAGCTGGCAGAGTCCGGTAAGTTCTCTTACATGCGCATGATCCGCAAGACGTTTACCACTGTTTATGCGGACGGCTCCGAGTTCGAGATCGGCAAGGGCGTTACCCTGAAGGAAGGCAAGGATGTTGCTATCATCGCCTCCGGTATTATGGTAGATGAAGCGCTGAAGGCGCAGGAGCAGCTCGCGGCAGAGGGCATCTCCGCCAAGATCATCGACATGTTCACTTGGAAGCCGCTCGATGAGCAGCTTGTGATCGATTCCGCCAAGGAGTGCGGCGCGATCGTAACGGCTGAAAACCATCAGGTTAAGTGCGGTCTCGGCTCTGCGATTGCCAATGTGGTGATCCAGAACTGCCCGGTTCCGATGGAAATGGTCGGTGTTGAGGATCGCTTCGGTCAGGTTGGCGCAGAAGGCTTCCTGCGTGAAGAGTATGGCCTGACGGCCGCGCACATTGTAGAGGCAGCCAAAAAGGCGATCGCCCGCAAGTAAGCGCAGCAGTAGAATGAACAAAAAGCGGCAGCTTCGGCTGCCGCTTTTGCTTGCTTTGGCAGACGGCTATGCTGTGATGTGGGTCAAACGGGTGCGGTATATTGGATTTCCGACAGTCCGAAAATAAATCAGGATGGGGAAAAAAGCATCTTTACGAAAGCGCTTTCCCCTCCTATAATGGTGGAAGGATATCACGATTTATAAAGGGGGAGAACGGCGATGCAGCAGACGGAAAGTCCGCTGGGCACCGCTCCGGTGGGTAAGCTGGTGTTACAGCTTGCCATCCCGGCGATGTTGGCGCAGTTTGTGAATATTTTATACAGTGTGGTGGATCGGGTGTATGTCGGTCACATTGCAGGCGCGGGAGCGGATTCGCTGGCAGGCGTCGGCGTGTGCGCGCCGGTCGTCACCATGATTACGGCGTTTGCGGTGCTGGTCGGTTTCGGCGGCGGGCCGCTGATGAGCATCCGCATGGGGCGGCGGGATATGGAGGGTGCGCGGCAGATCGTTGCCAACAGCTTTTATCTGCTGCTGCTCCTGTCGGCGCTGGTAACTGTTCCGGTATTGCTGCTGCGGCAGCCGATCCTGTTTGCATTCGGCGCCAGTGAACAGCTATGGCCGTATGCGGAGGCGTATTTTACCACGTATGTATCCGGTACGGTATTTGCGCTGCTCAGCGTGGGGCTGAATCAGATTGTGATGAGTCAGGGCTTTTCCGGAACCGCGATGCGTTCGGTTATATTGGGGGCGGCGGTCAATATCGTGTTCGATCCGGTATTTATTTTTTGGATGGATATGGGCGTGCGCGGTGCGGCGCTGGCTACCGTTGTATCACAGGCGTGCTCGACCGCCTATACGCTGCGGTTTTTGTTCGGCAGGCGGGCGCTGGTCGGTATTACGCGGCAGCCGCTGCGTGTGGGATGGCTGCGGCGCATTGTGCAGGTCGGCCTGTCCCCGGCGCTCATCATTGCGCTGGATAATGTGCTGCTGATTTCGGTAAACGTGATGCTGCGCCGTTACGGCGGTACGGACAGCGATATGCTGATCGCCTGCGCGGCGATTTTGCAAAGCTTTATGCTCATCATCACCATGCCGTTGGGCGGCATCACAGCGGGGACACAGTCGATTTTAGGATATAATTACGGTGCAGGTGATACCAAGCGGGTGGTTCGCGCGGAGAAGTATATCGTGCTGCTGTGTTTTGTGTTTACGGCGGTGATGTTTGCGGCTGCACAGACCATACCCCGTGTATTTGCCGGCATATTTACTGACGATCCGGCCAATATCGAGATGGCGGCTTGGATGATCCGCATCTATACGCTGGGCGTGGTCGGTCTGGCGGTGCAGTATCCTTTTGTGGATGGACTGACCGGTATGGGGCTGGTGAAATGGGGGCTGCTGTTCTCCATGTTCCGCAAGCTGATCTTTTTGGCGGGCGTATTTATCCTGCCGGCAATGTTTTCGGCAACGACACTGCTGTATGCCGAGCCGCTGTCGGATATCCTGTCGGCCAGTGTATCCGGGGTGGCGTACTTTGTACTGTTCCCCAAGCTGATGCGCCGGAGGGAGCAGGAAGATACACAAAACGCATGACAATCCTGCCGGGGCGGTGTATAATGGAAAAATAACCGGCCGTTCGCCGGACAGCGGGACGGTCGACAAACAGTATAAATAACGGAGGAATATGGGTATGGATCTGAAGGGACGCGCGCTCGAAGCGCACAAAGAATGGGGCGGCAAGATCGAGGTCGTTGCGCGCTGTGCGGTAAACAGTAAGGAGGATCTTTCGATCGCCTACACGCCCGGTGTTGCCGAGCCGTGCCTCAAAATCAAGGAAGATCCTTCCCTGAGCTATACCTATACCCGCCGTCACAATTTAGTGGCGGTTATTACGGACGGCACAGCTGTGCTCGGTTTGGGGGATATCGGACCGGAGGCCGGTATGCCGGTGATGGAGGGCAAGTGCGCGCTGTTCAAGGCGTTTGCCGATGTGGATGCGTTCCCTCTTTGCGTAAGGAGCAAGGATGTGGACGAGATCGTGCGCACGATCGAGCTGATCTCCGGCTCGTTTGGCGGCATCAATCTGGAGGATATCGCGGCGCCGCGCTGTTTTGAGATCGAGCGGCGGCTTAAAGAGGTGTGCGATATCCCGGTCTTTCATGATGATCAGCACGGCACGGCGGTATGCTGCGGTGCTGCGCTGCTCAATGCCTGCCGGCTGACCGGCCGACGGGTAGAGGAGATCCGCATGGTGGTTAACGGCTGCGGCGCTGCGGCGATTGCGGTGACGAAGTTCTTGATGTTCCTCGGTGTAAAAGATGTGACCATGGTTGAGCGCTTCGGCATCGTGTGCGAAGGGGACGAGCGGCTCAATCTGGCACAGCAGGAGATGGCGCGTGTGACCAATCGCAGCCACATGACCGGTACGCTGGCGGATGCGATCCGCGGTGCGGATGTGTTTTTCGGCATGTCTGCTCCGCAGGTGCTGACAAGCGAAATGGTTTCCACCATGGCCGATCAGCCAATGGTATTTGCTATGGCCAATCCGGTGCCCGAAATCTGGCCGGAGGATGCCAAAAAGGGCGGCGCGGCGGTTGTTGGCACAGGCCGGTCGGACTATCCCAATCAGATCAACAATGTGCTGGCATTTCCGGGCATCTTCCGCGGGGCGCTGGATGTGCGTGCAAGCGATATCAATGAGGAGATGAAGCTGGCCGCGGCGCGGGCGATCGCGGGCTGTGTGCCGGACGAGGCACTGGCGCCGGAGTATATCATGCCGATGGCGTTTGATGAAAAGGTCATCCGCGCGGTGGCGGATGCGGTGGCGCAGGCGGCACGGGAAACAGGCGTAGCCCGCATTTGAACAGGGGGCGGGCAGCGGCGCGGATAGCGGGGGCGTCAGCGTGTCTGGTGTGCCGCAGGGTAAGTGCGTGCTCGTGCACATGGCGCTGTGCATTTTGTGAAAGAAAGATTTGCACAGGGTGTTTCGTGCAAAAATGCGTTTGACTTTTGGTGAATTGTTGGGTACAATAAAAGCGATAGCTGACCACGCACAAACGTGTGGTATATGAGAGAAGATTATGGAGGGAATAACATGTTAGATCCGAAGAAAGTAAGACTCGGCATTTGCCCGATCGGCTGGACCAACGATGATATGTGGGATCTCGGTGACGAGAACACGTTCCAGCAGTGCATTTCGGAGATGAAGCTCGCCGGCTTTGACGGCTGCGAGGTTGGTCACAAGTATCCGGAGGATAAGGAAGTCCTCAAGCACATGCTGGACGTGCGCAATATGACCATCGCTTCCAAGTGGTTCTCCTCTTTCCTCGTTGATAAGCCGTATGAAGAGGTAGAGGCCGAGTTCATCAAGGAGCTGGAGTACCTGTCCTTTGTTGGCGCTACCGCGATCAATGTTTCCGAGCAGTCCGGCTCGATTCAGGGCAAGCTCGACACCGCTGTGCTCGATATGGAGAACAAGCGCGTGCTGACCGATGAGGAGTGGAACCGCTTCTGCGACGGCATGAACAAGCTGGGCAAGCTGTCCATGGAGAAGTACGGCATCCGCACCTGCTTCCACCACCACATGGGCACGGTGTGCCAGACTGTGGAGGAAACCACCCGCCTGATGGAGAACACCGATCCCAAGTACGTGTTCCTGTGCTTCGATACCGGCCACTTCACCTTTGCGGGCGAGGATCCGGTCAAGATGCTCGAGAAGTTTGCAGACCGTGTTGGTCACGTACATCTGAAGAACATGCGTATGCCGCTGGTTGATAAGGCGCGTGCAGAGCACTGGTCCTTCCTCGATGCCGTTCGTGCAGGCGCGTTCACTGTACCGGGCGATCCGGACGGCTGCGTAGAGTTTGACAAGGTATTCGACCTGCTTGATAAGGCCGGCTACACCGGCTGGATCATGGTCGAGGCTGAGCAGGATCCGGCAAAGGCCAATCCGTACGAGTATGCCAAGATGGGCCGCGAGTACATCACCGCGCGTACCGGTCTGGGCGGCGAAGTCGTTCTGAAGTAATTATCTGAATTGCAGATCTCAATCCCGCTCCGTCAGGGGCGGGATTGTTGTATTCATCGAAAACTGTGTAAAACCCTTTGCAAAACAGGCTGTGATAGGGTAGAATATAAATCAGGAAAACGAAGCAAGAGGAGAGTGGCATATGGAAGCACATAAATATAAACGCGTGCTGATCAAAATCAGCGGAGAAGCGCTGGCGGGCGATAAGCATTTTGGCCTGAATTTTGATGTGATCGGTCCGGTATGTGATGTGATCAAAAAATGCAATGAGCAAGGCTGCGAGATCGGTGTGGTCGTAGGCGGCGGCAACTTCTGGCGCGGCGTCAAGGACGGCGGCGGAAAGATGGAGCGCACCCGCGCGGATCATATGGGGATGCTGGCGACTACGATCAATGCGTTGGCATTGGCTGATGCGCTCGAGCAGCGCGGCGTGCCGGTGCGTGTGCAGACCGCGATCGAAATGAACCGCATCGCCGAGCCGTACATTCGCCAGAAGGCGACCCGGCATCTGGAAAAGGGCCGCGTTGTGATTTTTGGCTGCGGCACGGGCAATCCCTTCTTCTCGACCGATACGGCAGCGGTGCTGCGTGCAGCAGAGATCGGGGCGGAGGTCATCCTGCTGGCCAAGAATGTGGACGGTGTGTATGATTCCGACCCG
The DNA here is from genome assembly GCF_000701665.1 of Agathobaculum desmolans ATCC 43058. Lineage (GTDB taxonomy): Bacteria > Bacillota > Clostridia > Oscillospirales > Butyricicoccaceae > Agathobaculum > Agathobaculum desmolans. Next base: position 34,658 of record NZ_JNJN01000022.1, read on the forward strand.
GCGAAAAACCCGGATGCGAAAAAGTATGACAAGCTCTCTTATATGGATGTGCTCAATCAGGGGCTGGGCGTAATGGATACGACGGCAACCTCGCTTTCCATGGACAACCATATCCCGATTCTGGTATTTGCGCTTTCCGACCCTGAAAATATTTACCGTGCGGTCAATGGGGAACAGATCGGCACGATTGTAGAGGAGGACAAAAAATGAAGGCACAGCTCAATAGTTATGAAGAAAAGATGAAGAAAACGCTCGACGTACTGGCACGGGATCTGGCGGCGATCCGCGCAGGCCGCGCCAACCCCGCCGTGCTCGACCGGATCACGGTGGAGTACTACGGCGCGCCGACGCCGCTCAATCAGGTGGCGGCGATCTCCACGCCGGATCCGCGTTCGCTGGCGATCCAGCCGTGGGATGCTTCCGTGCTCAAGGCGATCGAAAAGGCGATCCAGACCTCGGATCTGGGCATCAACCCGCAGAATGACGGCAAGCAGATCCGTCTGAACTTTCCGCCGCTGACCGAAGAGCGCCGTAAGGAGCTGATCAAGGGCGTATCCAAGATCGGCGAAGAATCCAAGGTCGCGCTGCGCAATATCCGCCGTGATGCGATTGATAAGTTCAAGGCGGCGCAGAAAAAGAGCGAGATGACCGAGGACGAGCTGCACGAAGGCGAAGACAAAATGCAGAAGCTGACCGATAAGTACGTCAAGGAAATCGACGGCATGGTTGCAAAGAAGTCGAAGGAGCTGGCAGAAGTATAAACACCTCTAAGGGGGACACCGTCCCCCCTTAGATACGAAAAAAGTTCCGAAGAAACTTTTTTCGATAACCCCCTCGCCCTTGCACGGCAAGGGCGGTTCGGGACACCTGTCCCGAAGCAGCGGGATAAAAGCCCGGCAGAGCTAGGCTTTTATGGAGGATTGGATCGCAGATGCTGCGGCATCTGTGGATAAGGGAACAAGGTTTCCTGTTGAAGTAAAGATTTGGGGGGCGGCGGGTTCGCCGCCCCTTTGCATGGGGGAAGCAGCGTGGGTCTGTTTACAAAGAAAAAGAAGAATACGCCGGCGGCAGACCGGCCGGTGCCGCGGCATATTGCGGTTATCATGGACGGCAACGGCCGCTGGGCGAAAAAGCGCGGTTTGCCGCGGCAGGCGGGGCATAAGGTGGGGGCGGAGACCTTCCGCACCATTGCCACGTACTGCAAGGATATCGGCGTGCAATATTTTACAGTGTATGCCTTTTCTACGGAAAACTGGAAGCGCCCGCAGGAGGAAGTGGATGCGCTGATGAATTTGTTCCGCGCTTACCTGAAGGAGGCGGCGGAAACCATGTTCCAGCGCGGCGTGGCTGTGCGGGTGCTGGGCGACCTGTCGCCGCTGCCGGCGGATATCCGCGCACAGATCCGCGAGGTGGATGAGATCGCCGACCGGCTCGGACCGGAGGCGGCGACCGCCAGCCTGTGCATCAATTACGGCGGACGGGACGAGATCAAGAATGCCGTCCGCGCAATCGCGGAGCAGGTCAAAAACGGTGCGCTCGCGCCAGAGGAGATCACAGAGGAAACGATCCGTGCAAATCTGTATACGGCGCATATGCCCGACCCTGATTTGATCATCCGTCCGTCGGGCGAGATCCGCACCTCGAATTTCCTGCTATGGCAGTCCGCCTATGCGGAATATTATTTTACCGATATTCTGTGGCCGGATTTTAAGCCGGCAGACATGGATGCAGCGATTGATGCATTTTATAAAAGAAACCGCCGCTTTGGCGGCGTATGATCCGGGAAGCGGGGAGTGACGATATGAAAGCAAGAGTTTTATTCGGTGTGGTAGGCTTTGCGGCGGTGCTGCTCGCGCTGTATGTGTTCCCGCCGATCGTGCTGGAGTTGGCGGTAGCCGCCCTGTGCGTGCTGGCCACATGGGAGGTGCTCGGCTCGACGCGGCTGGTGCATAACCGGCTGGAGCTGCTGCTGTGCGTGTTGGTCTCGCTTGGATTGGCGGTGGGGCATTTTGGTATCCTGCCGCTCGATCTGCAGGATGTGATGCAGGGGCTGGTATTCGTGCTGCTGATCGGCTCGTTTGCGATTGAACTGAAATTCCACGACAGCATGAAGGTATCGCAGATCGCGTGGGGATTTTTCGGTGCGCTGGCCGTGCCGTACCTGATGCTCAGTCTGGTACGTATTTTCCAGATGAATTTTATGCCCATCCGCGATACCGAGCTGCATATCGGTCAGTTCCTTGTGCTGCTGCCGCTGCTGGCGGCATGGGGCGCGGATACCTGCGCACTGTTTGCCGGCATGCTGTTCGGCAAACACAAGCTGGCGCCTGTGGTCAGCCCGAAAAAAACGGTGGAAGGCGCGGTTGGCGGCGTGGTTGGCGGCGCGGTGCTGGTGCTGCTGGCGGCGGTGCTGATGAACGTTTTTCTGGATCTGGATATGCCGCTCTGGTCGGCAGCGGTACTCGGCGGCGCGGGCGCGATGATCGGCGAGATCGGCGACCTGTCCTTTTCCATTATCAAGCGGCAGACCGGCATTAAGGATTACGGGCATATCTTCCCCGGTCATGGCGGGGTGCTCGACCGCTTTGACAGCGTGCTGTTTGTTGCGCCGTTTGCCGAGATTTTGTTCCGAATCGTCTGGTAAGTACAGGGGGTATCCCATACCTTCTGTATACACCGGATGGTTCCGAAGCAACCATCCGGCGATACGCCCGGACATTGCCCGGGCGATTGCGTGTTGGGATGCAACGCGGAGCGCCGCATCTGCCTTGTAGGTGCGGTTTGCAGGCAAACCGCGTTTTTTATGCCGCAAACGGTATTTGCGGTTAGGCAAAGAAGATACAAGAGGTATCGATATGAAAAAAATTGCAATTTTAGGATCGACCGGGTCGATCGGCACGCAGACTGTCGATATTTTACCCTCGATCGATGCGGAAGTCGTCGCATTGACGACGAATAAACGCATAGACTTATTGGAAGAACAGGCGCGGGCGCTGCACCCGAAAATGGTGTGTGCCTTTGATGAGGAGGCCGCGCGGACGCTGAAAATCAGGCTCGCGGATACCGATATCCGTGTGTTGGCCGGGATGGACGGTCTGACTGCCTGCGCCGCGGAGAGCGGCGCGGATATCGTGGTGACCGCTGTGGTCGGCATGGTCGGCCTGCTGCCGACCCTTGCCGCGATCGACGCCGGCAAGGATATTGCACTGGCGAACAAGGAAACGCTGGTCTGTGCGGGTGAGCTGGTCATGCGCGCAGCACGCGAAAAAGGCGTGAAAATTTTGCCGGTGGATTCCGAACATTCGGCAATTTTCCAGTGTGTGCAGGGCGCACAGGGCAACCGGCTGAGCAAGATTCTGCTTACCGCTTCAGGCGGGCCGTTTTTCGGCAAAACCGCGGCGGAAATGCGGGATGTGACGCGCGAGCAGGCGCTGGCGCACCCGAACTGGAACATGGGCGCCAAAATCACGATCGACTCGGCAACCATGATGAACAAGGGGCTGGAGCTGATCGAAGCGATGTGGCTGTACGATATGGAGCCGGAGGATATCGAGATCGTGATCCATCGGGAAAGCATCCTGCACTCCGCAGTGGAGTTTGAGGACGGTGCGGTGATCGCGCAGCTCGGCCTGCCGGATATGCGTCTGCCCATTCAGTATGCGCTGACCTGGCCGATGCGGGTGCCCTGCAAGGTGCCGCGTATGCATCTGTCCGAACTGGCGAAGCTGACATTTTTTGCCCCCGATGAGCAGGCATTTCCCGCGCTGCGCCTTGCCCGCCATGCGGCAAAGTTAAAGGGCGACCGCGGCGCGGTGCTCAACGGCGCGAACGAAGCGGCGGTCGGGCTGTTCCTTGCGGGTCGGATCGGCTTTACCGAAATTGCCGGGCGGGTGGCGCAGGCGCTGGACGAGATCCCGTACCATGCGTCCGCGTCGCTGGAGGATGTGCTGGCGGCCGACCGCGCTGCGCGCGAAATCGTGCGTGCATAAACACATGTTGGATTGTTGGAGAGGAGAGGCGCTTTGCTGCAAATCATTTTAGCCGTTTTAGCCTTTGGTATGCTGGTAATCGTGCATGAATTCGGGCATTTTATCACCGCCAAACGCGGCGGGGTGCAGGTTAATGAATTCTGGATCGGCATGGGGCCAACGCTGCTCAAAAAGGAATATCACGGCACGCTGTACAGCCTGAAGCTGCTGCCTTTCGGCGGAGCCTGCGTGATGGAGGGCGAGGACAGCGAAAGCGAAAGTCAGCGGGCATTCGGCAAGGCGAGCCTGCCGCGCCGTATGCTGATTGTTGTGGCGGGCGCACTGATGAATTTTGCAGTCGGCTTTCTGATCATTTTGGCTGTGATGCAGCCGAATGGATTGAATGGCGGCTACGTTGTTTCCACTTTGGAGCAGGTGGATCCGCGCAGTTCTGCTGCCGGTGCGCAGGGCTTACAGGCGGGGGACGAGATCCTGAAGGTGGATGGCTACCGCATCCTGCTCCGCAGTGATTTTGAGGTTGCGCTGGCACGCGGCACGGATACGAACTATGAGGTGGTGGTACGGCGCGATGGGAAGCGTCTGACGCTGCCTGATGTGCGGCTTGAACCGACGATTGAAGGGGAGAACGGCCGCAAAATGATCGGCCTGACCTTTGCCGAACAGCCGGGCGGCTTCGGGATGCGCCTGCGCATGGCAGCGTGCACGGCGGTGGACTATGCGCGCATGGTATGGTCCAGCCTTGGAATGTTGGTCAGCGGTCAGGTCGGCATCGACCAGCTCTCCGGGCCGGTTGGCGTGGCAGGCGTGATGGCAACAACCGCAAGCTACAGCATTACAGCGTTTTTGCAGTTGGTTGCGTTTATTTCCGTCAACCTCGGCGTGATGAACCTGCTGCCGCTGCCGGCGCTGGACGGCGGACGGCTGGTGTTCCTGCTGATCGAAGCGGTGCGCCGCAAGCCGGTACCGCCTAAGTATGAAGGCTATGTGCACGCGGTTGGCCTTATTCTGCTGCTTGCGCTGATGGTATATGTGACAGGGCAGGATATCCTGCGGCTGCTCCACTGAAACCACGGTTTCAATGGAAGGGGAATATGCCTGCCCTGCGGATCGGATATATTTCGCGGGAAGAAAGGTTTTAACAAAACTTTGCTTTCTGCCGGTAAAATAATTAGATACCCCCAACTTTTTATGTTTTCAGCAAGCTGAAAACGATTGAACAGGCGCTTTGCGCCGAAAAGTGAGGAAACACCATGAAACAAACCAAACAGATCAAGATCCGCGACGTGCTGGTTGGCGGCGGCGCGCCGGTGGTGATCCAGTCCATGACCAATACGGATACGCGGGACGCGGCGGCGACTCTGGCGCAGATCCGTGCGCTGGCGGAGGCCGGCTGTGAGGTCGTGCGCTGCGCCGTGCCGGATGAACAGGCGGCGCAGACCCTGCGGGAGATCTGCGCACATTCCCCGCTGCCGGTGGTGGCGGATATACATTTTGATTACCGGCTCGCGCTGGAATCCATCGAGGCGGGCGTGGATAAGATTCGGCTGAACCCCGGCAATATCGGTGGGGAGGATCGTGTGCAGGCTGTGGTGCAGGCGGCGAAGGCACGGCGCATCCCCATCCGGATCGGGGTCAACTCGGGCTCGGTGGAAAAATCCATCCTTGCGCAGTACGGCGGGCCGACGCCGGAGGCATTGGTCGCTTCCGCGCTGTATCACGCATCGCTGCTTGAGAAATTTGATTATACTGATATCTGTCTGTCGATGAAGTCCTCTTCCGTGCCGTATACCATGCAGGCGTATCTGCTGGCAAGCGAAAAGACCGGCTATCCGCTGCATCTCGGCGTGACCGAGGCAGGCACAGAGTACATGGGCACGGTCAAGTCGGCTGCGGGGATCGGCGGCCTGCTGGCACTGGGCGTGGGGGACACCATCCGCGTGTCGCTGACCGATGATCCGGTGAAGGAGATCTATGCCGCCAAGGCGATCCTCAAGGCTGTCGGCCGGGCGGAGGATGGGATCAACGTCGTCTCCTGCCCGACCTGCGGACGTACCCGGATCGACCTGATCGCCATTGCCAAGGAAGTGGAGCAGCGCTGCCTGAACATCCGCGGCAAAAAACTTAAGGTTGCCGTGATGGGCTGTGCGGTCAACGGCCCCGGAGAGGCGCGCGAGGCCGATCTCGGCATTGCGGGCGGCGAGGGCGAAGGCCTTGTGTTCCGCAAGGGCGAGATCCTGAAAAAAGTGCCGCAGGAGCAGCTGGTAGATGCGCTGATGGAAGAGATCGAGCGTTTTTAAGGAGCGAATACTTTGGCTGGAAAGCTTATTGATATATGTGGAAACTGCAAATGCGTATCAGAAGAACAGCACCTTGCCGCGGGCGAGGTGCGTTCTCTCGCATTTGGGGATAATAACACCGTAATGGTGGTTGAGCTGGCGCTGGAAGAGGTGGTCAGCCGCAAGGCGATTGCCAAAGCGGAAAAGCAGATCGCCAAGCAGTACGGGCTGGAACGGGTGTGCATTGAGCCGCGCTATGCCATGCCGGACGGACTGACCGGCGCCTATATCCGCTCGCTGTATGACGATATGGCGTACCGGATGCCGTCGGCACGCGGCCTGCTCGATTGCAGCAACTGGGAATATGCGGACGGCGCTTTGCAGATTCCAATGGATGAAGTGAGCGAAAAGCATTTTGCCAATGCGCTGCGCCATCTGGAAGCGCGGATCCGGCGCGAGACCGAGCTGCACTGTCCGGTGCATGCGGTGCGGGCAGCGGCGGAGGAGGTTGCGCCGCCCATCGATGAAACGGCGCGTGAGGAAATTTTGCAGCAGGCAGTGGCGGAGGCGGCTGCCGCAGCGCCGGCGGAACCCAAGCCCAAAAAGCCGCGTCCCGCGCCGCGGCAGGAGCACAGCGGCTACCAGCGTCCGCGCGCGGAAAAGGTGCGTGAGGACGATCTGATCTTCGGCAAGCTGATGCAGGACCCCATCGTTTCGGTCAACGAAGCGATCGCCGCGTATGATATGGTCACGGTGCAGGGCGAAGTGTTCTTTACCGAGAATAAGGATATTCACAGCAAAAAGACCGGCAAGGACTATGTGAAGATCGCCTTTGACATGACCGACCGCACGAATTCGGTGCGGGTATCCAAGTTTCTTGCGGCGGATAAGGCGGGCGATACCGCATCGCACATCAAAAACGGCCTGTACTGCACGGTGCAGGGACGCATGGTGTATGATTCCTATGCAAAGGAAATGGTGCTCGAGCCGACCGGTATCGTCAAAGCGAAAAAGCCCGTCCGGCAGGACAAGGCCGAGGGCATGAAGCGGGTGGAGCTGCATCTGCACACCAATATGAGCGCGATGGACGGCATGACATCGACCGCGGCGCTGCTCTGCCGTGCAGCGCAGTGGGGCCACCGCGCCATGGCCATCACCGATCACGGTGTGGCGCAGGCGTTCCCGGAAGCGCTGCATGCGCAGGAGGGTAAGCAGAAGAGTATCATCGGGGATATGAAGATCATCTACGGCATTGAAGCGTACTATGTCAACGATGCGGACAGCCTTTCGGTGGTGCGCGGGCCGTCGGACGAGCCGCTTAGCGGCACGTTTATCGTGTTCGATTTGGAAACCACCGGCCTCAACCCCGCAAGTGAGGAAATCACCGAAATCGCCGCCTGCCGCGTGACCGGCGGCGTGATTCAGGACTCTTTTCAAACGTATGTCAATCCGCACAAGCCGATCCCCGAGGAGATCACCAAGCTGACCGGCATTTCGGATGAAACGGTTGCGGATGCGCCGGAACTATCCGAGGCAGTACCGCAGTTCCTTGCGTGGGCGGGCGAGGGACAGTATCCGCTTGTGGCGCACAATGCAGGCTTCGATATGGGCTTTTTGCGCACGGCATGCAAGCGGCTCGGGATCGAGCGGGTGTTCACCGCGATCGATACGCTGGAAATGTCCCGCCTGATGCTGCCGCATTTGCACAAGTTCAAGCTGAACATTCTGGCGAAGGAGCTGGCGGTCGGCCCGTTTGAGCATCACCGTGCCAGTGAGGATGCTGCGGTGCTGGGACGCATTTTCGTAAAGCTTCTGGCGCGGCTGCGGGAGGAAATGCACGCGGTGACCACGGCGGATATCAATCCCGTGCTGGCCGCCACGACCGACCGGAAAAATAAACTGAAAAATCTGCCGCGCTATCATTTTATCATTCTGGTGAAAAATCAGACTGGTCTGCGCAATCTGTACCAGCTGATTTCCAAGAGCTTTCTGGAGTATTACAACAAGCGGCCGATCATGCCGCGCTCGGAGCTGATCCGCCACCGTGAGGGGCTGATTTTCGGCTCGGCATGCGAGGCGGGCGAGGTGTTTCGCGCGCTGACTGCAAACGCCGAGTGGGACGAGCTGAAGCGTCTGGCTTCATTTTATGATTATCTGGAGATCCAGCCGACCGGCAATAACCAGTTTATGATCGCCAAAGGCATGGCGCGGGACGAGGAGCAGCTGCGCGACTGGAACCGCGCGATCCTGCGGCTGGCGGATGAGTTGGGCAAGCCCTGCTGCGCGACCGGCGACGTACATTTCCTTGAACCCGAGGATGAGGCGTTCCGCCGCATCTTGATGGCAGGGCAGGGCTTTGGCGATGCGGATAATCAGGCGCCGCTGTACTTCAAATCGACCGATGAAATGCTGCGGGAATTTTCCTATCTGGGCGAGGACCGCGCGTATGAAGTGGTGGTTAAGAACACCAATCAGATCGCAGATCTGTGCGAGCAGATCCGTCCCGTGCCGCGGGAGAACTATCCGCCGCATATTGACGGCTGTGAGGATGATCTGCGCAATATGTGTTATGAAAAGGCGAAGCGGATCTATGGTGACCCGCTGCCCGAGCTGGTGCAGGCGCGGCTCGACCGTGAGCTGAACTCCATCATCGGCAACGGCTATGCGGTGATGTACATTATTGCGCAGAAGCTGGTGACCAAGAGCCTGCAGGACGGCTATCTGGTCGGTTCGCGTGGTTCGGTTGGTTCGTCGCTGGCGGCGTTTATGTCGGATATCACCGAGGTAAATTCACTGGCGCCGCACTACCTGTGTCCGGATGATAAATACATTGAGTGGCATGAAGAATACTCCTGCGGCGTGGATCTGCCGGACAAAACCTGTCCGAACTGCGGCAAGCCCCTGACCAAGCAGGGCTTCAATATTCCGTTTGAGACATTTCTCGGCTTTGAGGGCGATAAGGTGCCCGATATCGACTTGAATTTTGCAGGCGAATATCAGTCCCGCATCCATTATTATACCGGTGAGATCTTCGGGCACGATCATGTGTTCCGCGCGGGCACGATCGGCACGGTGGCAGAAAAAACCGCTTACGGCTATGTGAAAAAATACATGGATGAGCGCGGCATCGAATGCTCGCGCGCGGAGGAAAACCGGCTGGCGGCGGGCTGCACCGGCGTGCGGCGCACCTCGGGACAGCATCCGGGCGGCGTGGTAGTTGTGCCCAAGGAGATCGAAATTTACGATGTCTGTCCGGTGCAGCACCCGGCGGACGATCCGGATTCGGATATCATCACCACCCATTTCGAGTACCACTCGATCGATGCAAACCTTTTGAAGCTCGACGAGCTGGGGCACGATGACCCGACCATGATCAAGCACCTCGAAAACCTGACCGGTGTCAACGCGCAGGAGATCCCGCTGGACGATCCGGATACCATGAGCCTGTTCCATTCCTGCAAGGCGCTGCAATACACGGGAGAAAATCCAGATACGGATGCTATCCTCGGCGATCTGGGATGTCTGGCGGTGCCGGAGTTCGGCACCAAGTTTGTACGCGGCATGGTGAAAGAAACCCATCCCTCTACGTTTGCCGAGCTGGTGTCGATTTCCGGTCTGTCCCACGGTACGGACGTATGGCTGGGCAACGCAGCCGAGCTGGTGCGCAAGGGGATTCCGCTGTCCGGCTGTATCTGCTGCCGCGATGATATTATGAACTACCTGATTCTGCAGGGGGTCAAGCCCAAGCTGGCATTCAAAACGATGGAGTCTGTCCGTAAGGGCAAGGGGCTGACCGAAGAAATGGAGTCCGCGATGAACGAGCAGAACGTACCGGAATGGTATATCGACTCCTGCAAAAAGATCAAGTATATGTTCCCCAAGGCGCACGCGGTCGCGTATGTTATGATGGCGTTCCGCATCGCGTGGTTCAAGGTACACCGCCCGCTTGCGTTCTATTCGGCGTATTTTTCGGTGCGCGCCAAGGGATTTGACGCTTCCTGCATGATAAAGGGCGATAAGGTCTGCATTGAAAAAATTAAGGAGCTGCAGATGAAGGATCGTGAAAAGACCATCACAGCGGCTGAAAAGGAAATGATGACCACGCTGGAGGTCTGCCACGAGTTTTACCGCCGCGGTTTTGTTTTCGAGCCGATGGATGTGTATACATCGGATGCGGTAAACTTTATCGTAACCGAAAACGGCTTGATCCCGCCGTTCACCTCGATGCCCGGCATCGGCGAACAGGCGGCGCAGAATATTGTAGAGGAGCGCAAAAACGGCAGGTTTCTGTCCGCTGAAGAGATGGCGGTGCGCTGCCCCAAGGCATCCAAATCAGTCATCGAGCTGCTCGATCAGATCGGCGCGCTCGGCACCATGCCCAAAACCACACAGATCAGTCTGTTTGGATAAAGCGAAGGCGAAAGCCTGCAAATAAGAAGTCAAGCCCCGAACAGGACTTGACGAAAGAAAACTTTGTAGGCGGCAGGTAGAAAACAAGTGCAACACAAAAAGGCCGCCGCAAACACGCCGACCGGAAAGAGTCAATTACAGTTGATTAGTCCGCGTGCTGCAGGCCGGTGGAATCCATATCTACAAGCGGCAGACCATCCAGAGTAGAGAAGTAGGTCATCACCTTGCCGTAGTAACGGCGCAGGAACTTGTTGGCACCAGCCGTCATGTAAACGTAGTACGGCTTACCCTCGGCACGCTTCTTGTCCAAGAACAGGAACACAGGCTCGTCTG
>NZ_JNJN01000023.1 GCF_000701665.1 Agathobaculum desmolans ATCC 43058
ATATTGTATTTGGCTACGATATCATCCACACTGCCAATTCCGCTAAGATACTCTTCAATGCAATGAATCTTAAATTCCTTGGAATACCTTCTGTTTCCACTTACAAAGGCTTCAATACCGTTCGCTTCGTACTTGGATATCCATCTATATATCTCGTCACGATTCATTCCATAAACATCTTGTAATTGAGAATAGGCAACCTTACCCGACTTATACGCTTCTATGATTTCTATTTTCTTCTCTGGAGTGAATTTTATTTTGCCCATAAAAAATCCTCCTAAAGTAGATTTTGGTTTTTTCCATGGTCTACTTTAGGAGGATCATATCAATACTCCTGCTTCGATTTGTTGAAAGCGTATTCGATTGGTTTTATGCCTCACTGCGCTTTACGAATTTGCTGCGCGGCGCGCGGCAGATCGGGCAGATATAGTCGTCCGGGATGTCCTCATCCAGACGGACATAGCCGCATACTGTGCACTTCCAGCCGGCATCGGCGGAGAGCTCGCGGTAAACCGGTGCGGCAGGCGGCACGGCCTTGCCGCGGTCTTCGAAGGCTTTTACAGTCAGGCAGTCGCCGTCCTGAAACAGTTCAGCGTCCAGCAGATCGCAGATAAACAGCGTGTAGGAGCCGATGGCGACGGTTTCTGTGATGCGCAGACTCAGGCGGGACAGCATGCCTTTCCGCAGGAAGGGACAGGTGTTGGTATCGGTTTCAAAGGGGAATGCAGCGAATTTATCAATGGTGCGCCCGGATTTATAGCCGAATTCATTGACGATCCGTTCCTCGGCATCCGAAGCCAGCAGCGTAACCGCAGCTACCCTGGTTTTTTTGAATGCTGCACAGGTGGCGGAATCGTTATTAAGGGATAACGTAAATTTGGGCGGCCGCGAGGACGTGACCTGATGCAGGGAGTTGATGATGCAGCCGAAGTTTTTGCCGCCATCCGAAGTGGAGACAAGCGCCATGCTGTAATCGAGTTTTTTATAAGCAGCATTATTCATAGGGTATCCTTTCCAGTGGGTGGATCGTAGAATGACTTGGTATACACTATCACTATACCACATGAAAGGGGAGTACGCTACGGCAGATTTCACAAAAAAGACAGGCAGTTTTGTGGATCAAAGCAGGTTCTTTAACGTGGGGCGCAGCATATCCGGCAGACTGCGCAGCTGGGCGAGCAGCTCTGCACGGTCGGTGATGCGGGCTTCGTCCGCGCCGTGCCGCTGCGCGGCGGTGATGCGGGCAAACAGGCGGTCGATCGGCTCAAGTGCGGTGTGCTGCAGCAGCCCGCCGAGGAGCGGCTGCGCCCGCTGCCATTCCGCCTGCGCAGCGTGCAGATCACCGGCTTCGATTTGCGTGGTGATTTGTGCAACCGCGGTATCGACAGCGCGGCAGCTCCATACGCTGCCGCCGGTCAGTGCGCCGCACAGCAGCAGGGCGATGATCAGGCGCTTCATTTACCGTCCTCCTTTCGCTGTATAAAACAGTTGCCGCAGTCATCCAGTGTCATCAGGAACACATCAGACAAAGGAATGCTGCGGTTGCGCAGCCGGTTTTCGATCTCCCGGGGAGCCAGATGCAGCAGCTCCAGCGAGCGGGGAACAAGCCGTCCGTCTGACACGACAACGAGCGGCAGACCTGTATCTTTGGGCTGCAGGGAGAGCATTTCGGCGGTAACCGGCTGCTGCTGCGGTTTCAGGATTACGCTCAGCGTACCATCCGGCTCGATGACGCCGTATTTCACATCGGCCACCGAAGCAATATTCTGCTTGCGCAGCGTTTCGATGATCTCGTCTGTGGTTAGACGCATCTGGCGGAGCTTGGGGATATCAAGCTGCCCGCTGCGGATGATGATGGCCGGCTGGCCGTTGAGAAGGCGGCGGAACCGGCGGCTTTTAAGTGCGATCCAGCTCAGCAGGATCTCCAGCACGATAAGCGCCGCAATCGGCACCAGCCCGGCCGCCATGGGGATGCCCAGCTCCTGCATGGGAACCGAGGCCAGATCGGATACAAGAATGGTCACAACCAGCTCGGAGGGGTCGAGTTCGCCGAGCTGCCGCTTTCCCATCAGGCGCACGGCAATTGTAACGGCAAAATATAAAATCAACGTGCGCAATAGGGGAACAGCCATATTTTCGCCTTCTTTCCTATCATTCTGCGTATAGTATGGCGGGAAAACGCCGCTTTATGCTTGGACAGGAATTTAACAAACTAATATGCGAAAAAATGTGTTGACATTCGCTATCCGTGGTTTTATAATATGATTACATTTTGAAATACAACAACAGGTGATGACCGGAAAAGTAGCGTCTGGAATCCGAAGAGAGAGCCGTCGGGCGGTGTGAGACGGTGGAGGAAGGAAGCGGCGAAAGTCTCCCGCGAGCCGAACGTCTGAAAAGGGATGAAATAGGGTCCTGTGTAAGGCGTTTCGCGTGATCTGCGTTACAGGATCAGGTGAGTGGTCGTGAACGGCTTGTGACGCACGGCAAAAAGAGTGGTACCGCAGAGTGATAGTCTTTGTCTCTTTGAAGAGGCAAGGGCTTTTTTTATTCGCCGGGGGCGGACGGACTGCGGTTTTACAATACAGCAAACAGGGAAAGGAGGCGGATTCGCATGGTAAAGAACGGTTCTGAGATTTTGGTGGAAACACTGGTAGAGCAGGGTGTCGATACGATTTTCGGCTATCCGGGCGGCGCAGTCCTCAATATCTATGATGCCCTTTACAAAAACAGCGACCGCATTCATCATATTTTAACAGCACATGAGCAGGGCGCCGCCCACGCGGCGGATGGCTATGCCCGCGCGACAGGGCGGGTTGGCGTATGCCTGGCTACAAGCGGGCCGGGTGCGACCAATCTGGTGACGGGCATTGCGACTGCGTACATGGATTCTATCCCGATGGTTGCCATCACCGGCAACGTCGGTACCAGCCTGATCGGGCGCGATTCCTTTCAGGAGGTTTACATCGCCGGTATCACCATGCCGATCACCAAGCACAATTTTGTCGTGCGCCATGTGGAGGAGCTGGCGGATATCGTCCGCGAAGCGTTCCGCATCGCGTCCTCCGGCCGGCCGGGGCCGGTGCTGATCGATATTCCCAAGGATATCACCAGTGCCGAGTGTGAATTTGTACCCGGGCATAAGGTCGAGCTGTGCAAGGTGTGCATGGCGACCGAGGAGCAGCTTCGAACGGTAGCCGGTATGATCGAGCAGGCCGAGCGCCCGATGATCTACTACGGCGGCGGTGTGGAAACCGCAGATGCCGGTGCGGCGCTGCTGGAGCTGATGAAAAAAGCGGATATTCCGTCAGCGCATACCATGATGGCCATTGGCTGCATTCCGGATACCGAGCCGCTCAGTCTGGGGCTGGTCGGTATGCACGGCACGGTATCCGCGGCATGGGCGGTGGAGCGGAGCGATCTGCTGATTTGCATCGGCGCACGCTTTTCCGACCGTGTGGCGACCAATCCGCGGCGGTTCGCCCCCAAGGCCAAGATCGTCCATATCGATATTGATGATGCCGAGATCAATAAGAACATCGGCGTAGAGTATGCGGTTGTCAGTGATGCCGATCAGTTTTTGCAGGCGCTGCTGCCTTACGTGCAGCCCGCCCAGCATACTGCATGGCGTGAGCAGATCGCAGAATGGCGGCGCAAGCTGGACTATGTGCCCAAGGATGACGATTCCGTCCTGAAGCCGCATCAGGTGATTGAGGTGGCCTCCGAGATGGCGGGCAGCGATGCGATTTTTGCAACCGATGTGGGACAGCATCAGCTGTGGGCGGCGCAGTACGGCGGCCGCCGCAGAATCCATCAGTTTATCACTTCGGGCGGTCTGGGTACAATGGGCTTTGGCTATGGCGCGGCAATCGGCGCACAGGTGGCCTGCCCGGATAAAACCGTGATCCATATCACGGGAGACGGCTCGTTCCATATGAACCTGAATGAACTGGTCACAACGGTGTCCTACGGGCTGCCGGTCATCACGCTGGTGATGAATAACCGGGTGCTCGGTATGGTGCGCCAGTGGCAGACCATGTTTTATGAAAAGCGTTACTCCTCGACCGATCCCGGCCGCAAGACCGACTATGTTAAGCTGGCAGAGGCATTCGGCGGACGCGGCTTCCGCGTGACCAACATCGCGGAGCTGCGCGCTGCGCTGGCAGATGCGCTGCAGCGCACCGGCCCGGTGGTGATCGACTGCGTGATCGACAAGGATGAGCGCGTACTGCCTATGATCCCGGCGGGCGGCACGGTCGATGACATCGTGGCGGACTGAAAGGAGGATGCAAGATGGAAAAATATATCCTTTCTGTTACCGTGCAGAATAATGCGGGCGTTTTGGCTCGTGTATCCAGCCTGTTCGGCCGACGCGGCTATAACATTGACTCGTTGACGGTTTCGGCTACTACCGATCCCCGGGTCTCCCGGATGTCGATCATTGTGCAGGGCGATCAGGCGATCCTCGAGCAGATCATCAAGCAGCTGCTGAAGCTGGAAGAGGTTATGCGGGTGGATCATCTGCTGGAGGAGGAATCCTGCTGCAGCGAGCTGGTATTTGTTAAGCTGCGTGCGGAAGACGGCGGCATGCGCGATGATATCCGGCAGCTTTGCAGCCTGTACGATGCGCGTATCGTGGAATCGGCAGAAAATTCTCTGATTGCAGAGCTTTCCGCTGTACCCAGCCGCATTGATGCGTTTCTCGATGTGATCTCCAACTTTGAAGTGCTGGAAATGAGCCGCTCGGGCGTGACCGCGATCGAGAAGTGATTTTCGGCGATTGATATGTTTACCTATTCCACTTTATATACTTTCAGGAGGTAATGAAAATGGTAAAGATGTATTATGATTCGGACTGCAATCTGTCCCTGCTGGACGGCAAAACCGTTGCGATCCTCGGCTTCGGGTCGCAGGGTCACGCGCACGCGATGAACCTGAAGGATTCGGGTGTGCATGTTGTGGTTGGTCTGCGCCCCGGCTCCAAGCACGAGGCCAAGGCCAAGGCTTACGGTCTTGAGGTTATGACCCCGGCGGAGGCTGCTGCAGCCGGTGATATCGTAATGATGCTGGTACCGGATGAAAAGCAGGCGGATATCTACAAGGAAGTTGTAGCGCCCAACCTCAAGCCCGGCAATGTATTGGCGTTTGCACACGGCTTCAATATCCATTTCAAGCAGATCGTTCCTCCTGCGGATGTGGACGTTATCATGATCGCGCCGAAGGGCCCGGGTCACACGGTTCGCTCCCAGTTCGTAGAGGGCGCAGGCGTTCCCGATCTGGTTTGCGTGGAGCAGGACGCTTCCGGTAAGGCAATGGACATTGCGCTGGCATATGCCTGCGGTATCGGCGGCGGCCGTGCGGGTATCCTTGAGTCCACCTTCAAAACCGAGACCGAGACCGACCTGTTCGGCGAGCAGGCTGTTCTGTGCGGCGGTGTTTGCGAACTGATGAAGGCCGGTTTTGAGACGCTGGTCGAGGCAGGCTATGCGCCGGAGAACGCATACTTTGAGTGCGTACACGAGATGAAGCTGATCGTTGACCTGATCAACGAGGGCGGCTTTGCCAAGATGCGCTATTCGATCTCGGATACCGCAGAGTACGGCGATTACCGCACCGGCAAGCGCATCATTACCGAGGAGACCCGCAAGGAGATGAAGAAGATCCTGCGCGAAATCCAGGACGGCACCTTTGCTTCCGAGTGGATTCAGGAGAACCGTGCGGGCGGCCGTGCGAAGTTCCTTGCCACCCGCGCACTCGAGGCAGATACCCAGCTGGAGGAGACCGGTAAGAAGCTGCGCAGCATGATGAGCTGGCTGAAAAAATAAAAACTTCGTTTGAAACGTACAGTTTCAAACGAGGGGACGTGTCGCGCATGGCGCGGACACGTCCGGGGCTGCGAAAAGTTCCGACAAGCGAAACTTTTCTCCGCTCTTGTATCAAAAGCACGGGCAAAGCTCGCACTTTTGATGAAAAATCCAGTATGCTGGATTTTTCTATTAAAATGCGCCTGCGGCGCAGCTTGACGGCAGGTGCAGACGATGAACAAACGCACAGGCGGGCGGGGGTTCCGCCCGCCTGTTCCGCAAAAAGGAGGAAATTTCCCGTGAAAAGAAGTGATAATATCACCGCCGGTGCGGAGCGCATGCCCAACCGTTCGCTGCTGCGTGCCTGCGGTCTGACGGAAGAGGAAATGAAAAAGCCGATCATCGGCGTTGTTTCCGCTTACAGCGAGATCATTCCGGGGCACATCAATCTGGATAAGATCGCGGATGCCGCCAAGGCGGGCGTGCGTGTTGCGGGCGGTACGCCGGTATTGGTACCGGCCATCGGCGTGTGCGACGGCATCGCCATGGGACACATCGGCATGAAGTACTCGCTGCCCAGCCGTGAGCTGATTGCGGACAGTGTGGAAACGCTGGCGCAGGCGCATCAGTTTGACGCGCTGGTGCTTATTCCCAACTGCGATAAGATCGTGCCCGGCATGCTGATGGCAGCGGCACGCCTTAACATTCCGTCCATCGTGGTATCCGGCGGCCCGATGCTGGCCGGTCACTACGATGGGGAGGAGATCTCGCTCTCCAAGACGTTTGAAACGGTCGGTGCATATAAGGCCGGTCTGATCGATGATGAAAAGCTGATGGAGTGTGAATGCGGTTCCTGTCCGGGGTGCGGCTCGTGCTCGGGTATGTACACCGCCAACTCGATGAACTGTCTCTCCGAGGCCATCGGCATGGCGCTGCCCGGCAACGGCACGATCCCGGCGGTGCATGCGGCGCGCATCCATCTGGCCAAGCACGCCGGTATGCAGATCATGGAGCTGCTGCGTCGTGACATCAAGCCGCGCGATATCCTGACGCCGGCGGCGTTCCGCAATGCGCTGACCTGTGAAATGGCGATCGGCTGTTCCACCAACTCGGTGCTGCATCTGCTGGCGCTGGCAAATGAGGCGGGCGTGCCGCTGGATCTGGCGACGCTCAACGAGCTTTCCGCCAAGGTGCCGAATATCTGCCATCTGGCGCCTGCCGGTTCGCATCATATTGAGGAGCTGTATATGGCAGGCGGCGTTCCGGCCATCATGAAGGAATTGACCAAACGCGACCTGCTTGACCTGTCGCTTATTACGGCAACGGGCAAAACGGTGGGTGAAAACCTTGCGGGCGTGGTCAACCGGAATACCGAGGTCGTGCGGCCGCTCGAAAGCCCGTATTCCGAAACCGGCGGCATCGCCGTGTTGTGGGGCAACATTGCAAAGAATGGCTGCGTTGTCAAGCGTTCGGCGGTGGCGCCTGAGATGATGGTGCACGAAGGCCCGGCGCGTGTGTTCGATTCCGAGGACGATGCGATTAAGGCTATCTACGCCGGCGAGATCCACAAGGGCGATGTGGTCGTGATCCGTTATGAAGGCCCGAAGGGCGGACCGGGTATGCGTGAAATGCTCAATCCGACCTCGGCGCTGGCCGGTATGAAGCTGGATAAGGACTGCGCCCTCATTACGGACGGCCGCTTTTCCGGTGCGTCCCGTGGTGCGTCCATCGGTCATGTGTCGCCCGAAGCAGCGTCCGGCGGTGAGATCGCGTTGGTGCAGGAGGGTGATATCATCGCAATCGACATTCCGGCAAGCAGTGTGAACGTTAAAATTTCCGATGAGGAGATGGAGGCGCGCCGTGCCGCCTTTGTGCCGCGTGAGCCGAACATCAAGACCGGCTGGCTGGCACGCTACGCACGTCAGGTCACTTCGGCCGATCAGGGCGCGGTGCTCCGGTAAAAAGTATGCGCGCCAGCGTAAATCGAACTGTGTTTGCAATACAGCGTATGAAAAGACCCCGAAACAGCGTTTCGGGGTCTTTTTGTTGCGGAGAAAATGGATGCGCTGTTCTCTGAATGAGGGCGTTTTTGCTGCTTTGCTTTTGGGGCTGACAGGTATGAACGCCATCGGCTACAATATGCATTGATAGAATTTGAAAAGTATGGTATACTAAATGCGATAAAGTATTATTTGCTTGTTAAATCTCTGTCAAGCTTGCGTACTTCAGGCTTCTTCAAATCCATGTACCAGTTTGCCCCTCATTTACCGAAAAGGATGGAGACACTAATTTCGCCGTTAGCCATAGCCTGTTTTGAAACGCCAAGGAAGTTCTATATTTTACAAAAATGTCCATATTCTTTTGGCCGGTATATTTTGTCCAATATATCAATGCCCTACTTTAAGTCCAACCTGCGGAGCGCCCTTCCGCACAGGATCGGATTGTTTTTTAGGCGGAACAGACCCGTCTCTCTTCTTGTGGACATACTGTAATTTTTATGGAATTTGAGATTTTCTATCTATACAGATTGTAAAAATACTGTTACAATTAAATAAAGATAAACTGTAAACAGGAATTGGGTGCAAATGCTCTGCGGAGAGCGCGCAGCTCGATTGATTGTTAGAAAGCGAGGGGAACTGTATGGAATTTCATGAACTGCTGGAGCAGATCGGGGTAGATGCACCGGCGACTGTGGCCAGATTGGGAGGAATGGAGTCGATTTTGAGACGCTTTATCTTAAAATTTCCACAGGATCCGACCTTCAGTGCTTTGGCTCAGGCCTATGACATTCGCGACATGAAGGCGCTGGAACGCCATGTTCACACGCTGAAGGGGCTGACTGCCAATCTGGGCATCGAGCCGTTGCGCCAGCTGTCTGCCGAATATCTGGAGCAGATCAGAAACGCTGTGCCCCCCGGTGAGCTGACAACTTATCAACGCCAACTCACTCAGGAGTACCGCAGGGTCACTCAGAGTATCACCCAGTTCTTAGCGGAACAAACCGGTTGAAAGAAGGAGCACAGATGAAAAAAATCATGATCGTAGACGACGATGTGACCAGTGTGGCCATCGTTAAGGCTCTGCTGGAGCCGGAATTTGAGGTGGTCAGCGCCAATACTGGGGTGGAGGCCTTGGGCGAGCTTCAGCGTTCGCCGGATCTGAATCTGATCCTGTTGGATATGGTGATGCCGGGCGTCAGCGGCATGGATCTGCTCAAGGTGTTGAAAAAATCTCAAAACTGGTCCAATATATCTGTGATCTTCCTGACCAGCTTAGAGGGAGTGGATATCGAACTGGAGGGCTTTACCAACGGAGCGTCAGACTTTCTTCAGAAACCCGTGAATGCAGAGCTGCTGCGGCTGAAGATCAAGCGCCAGCTGTTTATTCAGGATCTGAAGGCGGAGAACCAGCACCTGCAAAAAACCTTGCAGACGCTGCACAGCCGGATCGACCAGATATTCAACGAGGTTCTGTCGTGAGCATTCTTTGATGCTCACTGCCCGGTAAGCAGGTCGATAAAAAGACGATGCGCCTGACTCTGTATCCAGAGATATGCGCGTTGAAAAGCTTCACATCCGATGGGAAAACAGTGAGGCAGGAAGGATTGTTTATGAATCAGAATCAAGACAGAGGGATCGATGCACTCCACGGAGGCCTTGCCGTCTATGACAGGTCTACGGATAGATTTGTGTTTCGGTATTGCTCTGATACGCTTGTAAAGCTGACCTGCGGCGATCGGTCGGAATTTGAAGCGTTTACCCATGGGGACGCCTTGCAGATCGTTTGTGAGTGTGACCGGGAGCAGGTGGAACAAGCCTTGCGCACGGCACGGGAAAAGCATACAGAGCTGAGCGCATATTTTTGGCTGAAAGGAAGAAGCGGTTACCTGATCTGGTGTCAACTGGCGGGGTGGCCGTCTGGAGAGGATTTTCTGGTGCTGTTCTTCGGGCTGTCTCCGGAGATTCAGCTGTTCCAAAATATTGCCGGCGAAACGGCGGATGATATCTACGTGATTGCTTCGAAAAGCTATGATCTTTTATGCCAACGGCCTAAAGCGCAAAGGGGAGACGGAAAAAACATTCCCATCCGGGAAATGCTATGCGGTATTGCACGGCAAAACATCGCCATGTGAGTTTTGCTCTTTACATTCCAGCGACTCCGCTCAGCCGGAAGATACAACGATATACGAGCTGCACGGGCGAACCTATGCGACGAGAACCCGGGAGACAGACTGGAATGGAACCCCTGCGTATATAAAATACGTACGCGATATAACGGAGGAGCTTGAAGCGCGAAAGGCGAAGACGCGGCTTGAACAGTATTTTCAGACCGCAGTAAAATATCTTCCCGGCGGCATGGCTGTGATACGCCATGATGCAGATGGAAGCATCAAACCGGAGTATCTCTCAGAAGGCTTTTCAGAAATGCTGGATATGTCTCCCGAGGACGCTTGGGCTATGTATCAGGGGAGCGCCCTTGCCGGCGTGCATCCGGACGATCAGGCGTTCGTTCAGGAGAATCTGGAGCGCTGTATCAGCGAAAAGCGCGAGAAATATGAGCTTGAGTATCGGCTGCAAAAGGGCGATGGGAAGTATATCTGGGTCAAGACTAAGGTATCCGTCATTCAGGGTGACGGCGACTGTGTAAGAGTCTATGCCAATTATCACGATGTGACCGCAGAAAAAAGGTCAAGGAGCAGCTGCGCCAGCAGTATCAGGAGCAGATCTATCAGCACTACCAGCTGGCTGGGCCGGACGCCTTGATCCTTGGACACTGCAACATCACGAAAAATCAGATTCTTGAGATCGTGGACCACACAGACTCCGATCTTCTTTCCATATTTGGCTCGGAACGTGAAAACTTTTTCACCGGACTGGGAACACTGATCACCGATCCTGCGGAGCGGGAGTTATTTTATTCCAAATATCTCAATGAGCCCTCTCGGAGAGCTTATGCCGCCGGTGACAGGGAGGTCGTCATGCCCTGCTTCATTGCTCTCCCGAAGCAGCGCGCCGGGAAATATGTCCAATTTAATGTGCGCTTAGTGGAAACACCGGATACAGGGGATATCACCGGTATCCTGACTGTGACAGACATCACAAAGAAGGCGATCCGAGATAAGATATTTTTAATGCTGTCCTCTACGAAGTACGACTTGGTGGCTGATGTGGATCTTCTGGCCGGCCGGTATGAGATCGTAAGCGGCGGAGATGACAACATTCCAGAGATGTCAGGGTGTTATTCTGAGCGTATCCGGAAGGTAGTGAAAGAAACACTTGTCAAGGGATGGGGAGAAGACGGATATGTAGAAAATATGCTTGATCCCACCATGATGCTGGAACGGTTAAAGGTGCAGGGCAGTTATTCATTCATCTATTCTCTTCATAATGCCGCTGGTGAGATCCGGACCAAGAAAATGACGATTTCAGCCATTGATCTGCGGCTCGGGCGGGTCTGCATCATCCGGGCGGATGTGACAGATGTTTTGAACGCAGAGCGAAAGGCGAAGGAAGAACTTGAACGAGCACTGCGCGAAGCTGAAAACGCGAGTAAAGTGAAAAGCGATTTTCTCTCCTCCATGAGCCACGACATCCGTACCCCCATGAATGCGATCGTCGGTATGACGACCTTGGCGCTTGCGAATCTGGATAACACGGACAAACTGGAGGATTATTTGTACAAGATATCTGTGTCCTCCCAGCATTTGCTCAGCCTGATCAATGACATTCTGGATATGAGCCAGATCGAGCAATCTAAAATACATCTGAACCTTCAGGCTATCCGCATTGAGGAACTGCTCGGAAACATATCTTCTATTATGACCACGCAGGCAGAAAGTATGGGGCTTTGCTTCAACATTGAGACAGGCGTGTTCCGACATAGCAGGTTTACCGGTGATGCGCTGAGAATTAAGCAAATCTTAATCAATCTTCTGAGCAACGCATTCAAATTCACACTGGAGGGCGGAACGGTCACCTTCCGTATTGAGGAACTTGGCGCAGAGAACGGTGAACGTGTACGCTACCGGTTTACCGTTCAGGATACAGGGATCGGTATTAGTGATAAATTACTCAGCCGGCTGTTTGAGCCATTCAACCGGAGTGAAAAGGTATCCAAGGTAGAGGGAACCGGCTTGGGATTGAGTATCACCAAGGGACTGGTTGATTTGATGGGCGGTACGATCCAAGTAGAAAGCAAACAGGAACAGGGAACCAAGTTTGAGGTCGAGCTTGAATTTGACGCGCTCCTTGAACAGGAGCAGCAGCCCCGGAATGTACATGTTGAGGTGGAATCTGGTGATTTGTCCGGCTATCATTTTCTGCTGGTAGAGGATAATGAGATCAATTCTGAAATACTGGGAGAGCTGCTGCAGATGTGGGGCGCCACATTTACGCTTGTGTGTAACGGACTTCAGGCGGTTAACGAGTTCAATCAGTCTGAGCCGGAAACATATGATGCAATTTTCATGGATATACAGATGCCGGTGATGAATGGTTATGAAGCAACAAGAGAAATCCGAAAGCTTGCGCATCCGGACGCTGCATCTATCCCCATTTTTGCAATGACGGCAAATGCATTTGCGCAGGATGTGCGTAACGCTTTGGAGGCTGGAATGAATGCTCACATCTCGAAGCCAGTGGAGATGGATCTGCTGTATAGTACAGTGTCGAAATATTTGAAGAAGAAAACCGATCCGCCTCAGGATTAAGAGCGAAAATCATGCGTTTGTTGCGTTTGTATAACTGCTGTGGAGCAGCAAATCGTAAATTGCAGCGCTGTATTACCATCAGAATAAGAACAGCAAAAGGAGATGGATGTCCATCTCCTTTTGTGCAGTCTGCAGAAAAAAGCCTGATGGTTTTCTTGCATGCTATGCCCCTCCGGAACCTTTCGCCAGCAGGCTGGATGACAGCTTCAAACGAAAAGGATTTGTTACAGAATATTTTTTAAGCGGGAGGGCTGCTTTTCGTGCTTGTGCCTTGGGATAAAGTCTGCTATACTGATAATAAATGAAAAAAAGGTGGAACGATCATGCTTTCAGCTGCGAAAAAGGAATTTATCGAATTTATGATGAGCGCAGATGTATTGCGTTTTGGTGATTTTACGACTAAATCCGGACGCAAGACCCCGTATTTTGTCAACACCGGCAATTACAAGACCGGATTGCAGAATTCCCGTCTGGGCGAGTTTTATGCGGCGCTTGTTAAAGAGACCATCGGGGATGCGTTTGATGCGATGTTCGGCCCGGCCTATAAAGGCATCCCGCTGGCAACCTCGGTGTCCGGCGCACTTGCCCGTAATTACGGCATCGACAAGCCATTTTTCTTCAACCGTAAGGAAGCGAAGGATCACGGCGAGGGCGGCAGCATTGTCGGCTACAAGCCGGTAGACGGTGACCGTGTGATCATCATTGAGGATGTGATCACCGCAGGCACGGCAATCCGCGAAACCATGCCGGTGCTGCAGTCCTGCGCGAATGTAAAGGTGACTGATATGTTCATTTCGGTTAACCGTTGTGAGGTTGGACAGACCCCGGGCAAGACTGCGGTGATGGAGGTCGGTGAAGCGTTCGGTATCAAGGTGCATGCGCTGGTTACCGTGCAGGATATCCGCGAATATCTGGCGGATAAGGAAGAATATGCGCATCTGCTGCCGCTGATGGATGCTTATATGGCGCAGTATTGCGTATTTTAAGAACCGGGTCGGAATGCATCGATTCGATCAAGATGACGGCGCAAAGCTGCGGCATGCACGATGGCGTAAAGAAGTATGATAAAAACGCTCTGCGGTAAGCAGAGCGTTTTTTGTTACAGCGTTTGCAGAAACTTGCGCATGCGGAAGCAGGCCTCCCGCAGATGGTTCATGGAATAGGAATAAGAGATCCGCACGTGTCCCTCGCCGCTTTGACCGAATGCGTTGCCGGGAACCACTGCGACCTGCTGCTCGCGCAGCAGCCGTTCGCAGAATTCTTCGGAGGACAGCCCGGTTGAAGTAATGGAGGGGAACATGTAAAAGGCGCCCTTTGGCTCAAAACAGTCCAGCCCCATATCGCGCAGCTCGCCAAGCAGGTAGCGGCGGCGGATGTCGTACTGAGAGCGCATGCGCTCGATGTCATCTTCGCCGGTGCGGATGGCTTCGATGCCGGCGAACTGTGCGGTGGTCGGAGCTGACATGATGCCGAATTGGTGGATCTTGCACACGTGGCGCATCAGCTCGCGGGGACCCATGGCCCAGCCCAAACGCCAACCGGTCATCGCATAGGATTTGGAAAAGCCATCCACCACAATGGTACGCTCCTTCATGCCGGGCAGTTCTGCGAAGCAGACATGCGGCGCACTGCCGTAGGTCAGGCTGCAGTAGATCTCATCGGACAGAATGGCGATGTTGGTCTCACGGATCACGGCGGCGATGGCTTCCAGCTCCTCGCGCGTCATGATCGCGCCGGTGGGGTTGTTGGGGTAGGGCAGGATCAGCAGCTTGGTGCGCGGCGTAATAGCGGCGCGCAGGCAGTCGGGCGTGAGCTTGAATTCATCCTCTACCCGGGTGGGCAGCGGAACCGGTATGCCGCCTGCCATCTGCGTCAGCGGGGTGTAGCAGACAAAGCTCGGCTCGGGGATCAGAACTTCGTCACCGGGATTGACCAGCGCACGGATGGCGTTGTCGATCGCTTCGGAGCCGCCGACAGTGACGAGGATCTCTTTGTCCGCATCGTAGCACAGTTGGTACTTGCGGCGGGTCAGCGCAGCGATCTGGCTGCGCAGTTCGGCAAGACCCCAGTTGGAAGTATAAAAGGTTTGTCCCTTTTCCAGTGAGCGGATGCCCGCGCGGCGGATCTGCCATGGGGTATCAAAATCCGGCTCGCCGACGCCGAGCGAGATTGCCTCCGGCATCGTGGCAACCACGTCAAAAAACTTTCGGATCCCCGAAGGTTTGACGCTTTGCACACGGTCGGAAAGAAGGTGTTCGTAATCTACCATGCGATCGTGACCTCTCTTTTATCGTTATCTGAGGGGTCGAATTCCACGCCGTAATCCTTGTATTTTTTCAAGATAAAATGCGTGCCGGTGGAGAGTACGTTCTCCATCGGGGCAAGCTGTTCGGATACAAAACGGGCGACTTCGCGCATCGAGCGATCTTTAATGATAACGGTCAGGTCAAAGCCGCCGCTCATTAGATAAACGCTTTCCACCTGATGGTGGGAGTAGATCTGGCGGGCGATCTCATCAAAGCCCATGCCTTTCTGAGGGGTGATCTTGACTTCGATCAGCGCGGTAACGCTTTCCTTGGCAGTTTTATCCCAGTCGATTACGGTTTTATAGCCGAGAATCGTGGAGTTGCGTTCAAAGGCGCGGATGGCCTCGGACACTTCCTGTTCGCTGGCGCCGGTCATGGCGGCAAGCTGTGCGTGGGTCAGGCGAGCGTCCTGGCTGAGCAGGTCGAGCAATTTCTCGGGATGTTCCATCATAACGGCCTCCTGTTTGATAAATGAAATCAGGTTTATTATACACCTTAGGCGGGCGGTTTGTCCACAGCCGAATGTAGGGGAATCGGTGCCTTCCCATGCGGCAGCGCGGTCGGCTGTGTGCAGAGATGGACGGACCGGCACCCCAACATTTTGCGTAGGTACTGCGGGAAACGGCAAAATCCTGTTGCGCGAAACAGCAAAACGCGGTACAATGATAAGCAGAAAGGTGGTGCCCGTTTTCATGGCATTCACAGGCTTTTCTGCGGCGGGGATCGACCTGCTGCAGCTCAACCGCCTGCAAAACAGCAAGGAATTTTATGATGCCCATAAGGATGAAATCAAGCGTCTGGCGATTCAGCCGTTTTATGATCTGATCGAGGAGATCACGCCGGCAATGTTGGAGATCGATCCGCAGTTTGTCGTTACCCCCGCGCGCATGGTATCGCGTGTGCGGCGGGATACCCGCTATACCAAGGACAAAACCCTGTACCGCGCCAATCTGTGGCTGTTTTTCCGCCGGCCGCGGCGGGAGCGCGAGTCGGTTCCGTGCTATTATTTTGAAGTGCATCCCGCCTTTTGGCGTTACGGCTGCTGGGGCGCGTGGGGCACGGGCGAAATGCAGGCGCTCCGTGAAATGATCCTGCGGGAGGATCGCCTGTTCCTCGAAGCCTACCGTGCGGTCAATGCCTGCCCGCAAGTGCAGATCGACGGCGAGCTGTATAAGCGTCCCAAATATCCGGATGCGAATCCGGCGTATCAAAGCTGGCTTAACCGCAAGGAGATCGGCGCGGATTTTCGGGAAACCGAGGATTTTGCCCCGCTGCTGGATGGTTCATTCGTTCCGGAAATGGTGCGCACGATGCAGCAGCTTGCGCCGTTTTACCGGCTGCTGCTGGCGGCAAAGGAGCGCGCGGCAGCCGCTGCGCGGGAGGCATTGTCATGAGATATCTTGCATTGGATTTTGAGACCGGGAATGCTTCGCCACTCAGCGCATGTGCGCTTGGCATCAGTGTTTTCGAGGATGATGTACTGGTGCACGAGCAGGTTTCGCTGATCAAGCCGCCGGCAGGAGCGGGCAAGTTCCATTGGGGAAATGTCCGGGTCAATCATATTAAGGAAAGCATGGTGGCGGATGCACCGGCGTTTGATGCCGTTTGGCGCACGGTGGCGGATCAGGCTGAGGGCAGTGTGCTGGTCTGTCATAACGCGATGTTTGATACCGGCGTACTGAACGCCTGTCTGGCGCACTATCATCTGCCGGTGCCGTCCTGCCGCTTTGTCTGCACGGTTAAGGTGGCGCGGCGGGTTTGGCCGAAACTGGAGAATCATAAACTGGACACCGTATCCGCAGCACTGGGGATCCCGCTCGATCACCACGAGGCCGGATCGGATGCCCGCGCGGCGGGACTGATCCTGCAGGCGGCGCTGCGTGAAACCGGATGCCGCGATGCGGATGCGCTTGCAGTGCGGATCGGGATGCAGCTTGGCCGCATGTCGTGCATGGGCATGGTGCCGTGCAGTATTGCAAAGGAAAACCGGGGCGGGAAGTCCGCCCGTTCATCCCTTCTGATCAATCAAAAAGGAGAGAGCATATCATGAAAAATTATCTGGAAAACATCGACCGTGAGGCACTGCGCGCCCGTGCAGAACAGATGCTGCGCTATGCAGATGGTGCACGCAGTCAGGCGAGCCGCTGGGCCGATTATTCGGTAACCAAGGCGCAGACCTTTTCCCTGTTTGATTTTGCCGTTTTGAAGGTGTGTCTGCTGTCGCTGGGCGTATGGCTGGGCGCATGCTTTTCGCGGTTTTTCAAAAAATTCCGCGGCATACTGTTTGTAGCTTTCACGGCAAGCTGGCTGTATCTGTTCTGGCGCGTATTCTTTGATGACGATGAGGAATAAGCCCCCGGCAGACAGTTAACCAGCGAGAGGAGTGTCTTTGTGCAGGATCCGGACCAGCAGAATAAAATAAAATTCCGCGATCGGCCCCATTATTTTCAATGGGGTCTGACCGCGTTTTGTGTGATCGTACTGAGCGTTATTGTGGTGTTTTTGCTGCAATGGCTGCCCGGAATATGGAAG
The DNA here is from genome assembly GCF_000701665.1 of Agathobaculum desmolans ATCC 43058. GTDB lineage: Bacteria > Bacillota > Clostridia > Oscillospirales > Butyricicoccaceae > Agathobaculum > Agathobaculum desmolans. Next base: position 17,352 of record NZ_JNJN01000023.1, read on the forward strand.
GTTTTCAAAAAGCTTCTGCGCATACTCAGCCCCTTTATTTACGGCTTTGTGATGGCGTATTTGCTGATGCCTGTTTTCAACGGCTTGTACCGGCGGCTGCAGCCGCGGCTGTCGCAGCGGATGAAAAACGGTACCCGTATTGCTAAGGGCTTGAGCAGCATCCTGACCCTGCTGATCGGTATTGCAGTGGTTGGCATTTTGTTGTGGATGGTGCTGCCGCAGCTGGTTGTCAGCATATTCTCTCTGCTTGAATCCATGGACAGCTATCTGGATGAAATATCGGGTTGGGTAGCTGCCCTGCTCAAGGATAATCCGGTCATTGAGCGCAACTTTATGCAGATTTATGACCAGTTTTCGCGGCAGGTTATCGACTGGGTGCAGAATATTGCGCTGCCGCAGTTGGTCGCCCTGATGACCGGCGTGGTGACCACGGTTTCCGTGCTGATGGATCTGCTGATTGGTGTAATTATTGCGCTGTATATCCTGAACAGCAAGGATACGTTTTGCGCGCAGGCGAAAAAGCTGACTTACAGCCTGTTTTCGGTTCGGCGCGCCAACCGCATTATGAGCCGGGTCAATTATATTCATCGGGTATTCGGCGGCTTTATCACCGGTAAGCTGATCGATTCGCTCATCATCGGCGTGATCTGCTTTGTAGGGCTGCGGATGATGATCGGCTTTGGTTTGATGACGATGGATCAGTCCTTTGCGCTGCTGATCTCTGTTATCATCGGTGTGACCAATATCATACCGTTTTTCGGGCCGTTTATCGGTGCGATACCGAGCACGATCCTGATCATGGTGATCAGCCCGGTGCAGGCATTGTATTTTGTGATCTTCATTCTGGCGCTGCAGCAGTTTGACGGCAATATCCTCGGCCCTAAGATTTTGGGCAATTCGACCGGCTTGTCCAGCTTTTGGGTCATGTTTGCGATTTTGCTGTTCGGCGGTGTGTTTGGTTTTGCCGGCATGGCGGTGGGTGTGCCGTTGTTTGCGGTACTGTACAGCATGGTGACAGAGGGGATCAATTATCTGCTGGAAAAACGCGGTTTGTCGCAGGATACGAACGACTACCGCGGCAAGAGCCGGATCGATCCGGAAACGCATCACTTTGTTGAGGTGCGTGAGGAAGCGCCTCCGGTTTCAGCCAAAGAGCGTCGGCGCGCGGCGGAAAAGGCGCGTGCCGCGCAGCAGGAGGAAAAGAAAAAGGACTGACCCGCGGGTCAGTCCTTTTTATGTCTATGGGTTCGCGGTCGGGGCGGCTGTCATGGCATCGAGCACATTGATCAAGTCCTGCGCGTTTTGCAGGCGATGGTACTCGCATACCAGATAGTCCTTTCCGAGCACAAAATGCAGCGGCTGCTCATCATAGAGCACATCAATCTCGTATAGCATATCGCCTAACGTGTAGCTGCTCTGATAAACCGGCAGGCGGGTGGCTTTGCAGGATGTAAGCTGCCGGATCAGCGTATCGGGGTCGATTCTGTCAGTGATATTTTCGTATGTCAGGGTGTTTTCAGCATCCTGTTCCGTACGCCGGATCATGGAGATATGCAGCAGCTCCGGCTGCGGAGCGACCGGATAGGGCGTGTAAAAATACGCTGCCGCGCCGCTGCACAGGAGGGCAGCGCACAGCAGGATCGTGAGCAGCTTCCGTTTGTTCATATCGGTACACTCCTTTCCCGTGGAAGGGGGATCCATATTAAACAAGGACCGAAACGGTTGGTTTCGGCCCTTGTAGGTTTGATGTGTTGAAAATAGGCAGGAGCGAAATTACTTCAGACCCGCGGTGATGATCGCCATCTGGTAAACTTCGTCCGCGTTGCAGCCACGGGACAGGTCGTTGATCGGTGCGTTCAGACCCTGCAGGATCGGGCCGTAGGCTTCGAAGCCGCCCAGACGCTGGGCGATTTTGTAGCCGATGTTGCCGGCGTTGATATCCGGGAAGATGAAGGTGTTGGCCTGACCTGCAACCGGAGAACCCTTGCACTTGGTCGCCGCAACAACCGGAGAGAATGCAGCGTCAAACTGCAGCTCACCGTCGATTGCCAGCTCGGGGGCGGCAGCCTGCGCCTTTTCGGTAGCGTTCTTCATCATATCGACGGTATCGCCCTTGCCCGAGCCCTTGGTGGAGTAGGACAGCATAGCGACCTTGGGATCGATGCCGAATGCCTGTGCGGTCTTGGCGGTTTCGATTGCGATCTCGACCAGATCATCCTCGCCCGGATTGATGTTGATGGCGCAGTCGCCCATTGCGTACATTTCGTCACCGCCGTCCTTGGCATCGCGGCGCAGGATAAAGCAGGAGCTTACGATCTTGTTGCCCGGCTTGGTCTTGATGATCTGCAGGGCGGGACGAACGGTGTCTGCCGTCGAGTAGGTGGCGCCGCCGAGCAGGGCGTCCGCCTTGCCCATCTTGACCAGCATGGTGCCGAAGTAGTTGCCCTTGGAAAGCGCCGCGCGGCACTGCTCCTCGGTCATTTTGCCCTTGCGCAGCTCGACCATCTTGGCGACCATTTCATCCATGCCTTCGTAGGTAGCAGGGTCGATGATCTCCATGCCGTCGATATCAAAGCCGCCGACCTGCGCCGCCGCCTTGACTTCGTCGACCTTGCCGACCAGAATGGAGTCCAGCAGACCGTCCTTCTTCAGGCGGGCTGCCGCCTCCAGAATACGGGGATCGGGACCCTCGGTGAATACAATTTTGCGCTTGTCCGCTTTCAGTGTAGCGATCAGATTTTCAAACATGGTTGCACTCTCCTCTATATGCTCTCGTGCGTCCGCGCGGTGTCTCCCAAACTGCGTGCGGACGTTGGTATCACTATTATACACCCGCAGCGCGCGGTTTCTCAAGAGTAATTTGGGTATATTTTGGATGACTGCCGTCATCTTTTCGGCAAATGCGGGTTGACCGGATAGGACACAGGGCACAATAGGGCAGAAGGGAGTGTTTATCATGCAGGTGATTCGATATTTGAACGGAAAACGGCTGCACGGCGTGATGCCGCCGCTGCTGCTCGACCACGAGGGCATTGGTGCACTGCTGGAAGCGGCGCGATACCGGCAGCAGCTTCCATTGCCCGAGGGGCAGCCCTCTGCTATACTGGAGGCGGAGGGACGCGGTTCCGGAAAGGATTTGATATGAAGCATACCGCGTTGTATCTGCGTGTATCCACAGAGGCACAGGCAGACGAAGGCTATTCGCTGGCGGCACAGGGTGAGAAACTGGAGGCTTACTGCCGTATGAAAGGGATTGAGCGGTTCCGCCGCTATGTGGACGGCGGCTTTTCCGGCTCTAACCTGAGCCGTCCGGCAATGGCCGAGCTGATCGAGGCGATCCGCGGCGGCATGGTCGAGCGGGTGGTGGTGTACAAGCTGGACCGGCTGAGCCGCAGCCAGAAGGATACGCTGTATCTGATTGAGGATGTATTTTTGCCGCACGCGGTGGATTTTGTTTCGATTAACGAAAATATCGATACAGGCAGCCCATACGGTCGTGCGATGATTGGTATTCTGTCGGCCTTTGCGCAGCTCGAGCGTGAAAATATTTTTCTGCGCACCCGCATGGGGATGCGGGAACGGGTGAAGCAGGGCTATTGGCCGGGCGGCGGCAAGATCCCCTTTGGTTATGATTATGATGCGGCACAGGGGATTCTGGTGCCCAACCGGGATGCGGATACCGTGCGTGAGATTTATGCGCGGTATCTGGCAGGACAGTCGACCGGCCGTATTGCGCGCGAACTGGGGCTGCGCTATGAGCAGCTGGTGCGTCAGATCTTATCCCGGGAGAGCAATACCGGGGTGATCGTTTATAAGGGAGAGCGGTATCCGGGACGGCACGAGCCGCTGATCGACCGGGAGACCTTTGCGCGGGCGCAGCGCCGCCTGTCCCGCGCTGGGCAACCGCGGGCGGCATCGGGCGGCAAGCTGCTGACCGGCCTGCTGGTTTGCGGACACTGCGGCGCTAAAATGCGGTATCAGAAATGGGGCGGCGCGGGGGATAAGCTGGTCTGCTATTCGCGGGATAAGTCCAAGCCGCATCTGGTGCACGATGCGGGCTGTCCCAATCGGGGGATGATGGCGCGGGAGGTCGAAGCGGTGGTACGGCGCGATCTGGCACGGCTGGCTGCCGCACCTGTGAAGGAACCCGATCGGGACGGCGAACAGGACGCCTGCCGACGTGCCTGCGAGCGGGCGGCGCGCCGCCTGCGCCGCCTGTATGAATTATATGCCGAGGGAGAGGACGATACGCTGCGGGAAGCGATCGCCCGCGCGCGGCAGGATAAGGAGCGGGCGGAGCAGGCGCTGGAACAGGCGCGTCTGCTGGCAGACCGGCGGGCAGATGCCGATTTGCAGGATGCCTTGTGCACAGTCGGCACCGAATGGGATCGGCTGACTGCTGAGGAACGGCAGCGCTTGGTGCGTGCCTGTGTGGACAAGATCGTGCTGCAAAACGGGAAAATAGAGGTTTATTACGCCATAGAAGGCGCCGCATCCGGTGCGGCAGACGCAGGATAATTGTATTTCGACTTACCATGTTCATGCCGATGATTATTGGGGAAATCCGGCGCTATCTGCGCGATAACAGCGCGCTGCGGGTATCGCGCAGCCTGCGGGATACTGCATATAAGGCATTGCAGACGAAGGAAGCCTTTATCCGGGAGCATCAGCGTGAGCCGGATATTATGGAGCTGTCCAAGGCGATGGGAGTGCCCAAGCAGGAGGTCGTATTTGCGCTGGATGCCATTCTGGATCCGGTATCGCTGTTTGAACCGGTGTTCCACGATGGCACGGATACGGTTTGTGTGATGGATCAGGTGGGGGATCACAAGAATACGGATGACCACTGGCTGGCCAGTTTGGCGCTGCGGGAAGCGATTGACAGCCTGAACGACCGGGAGAAAAAAATCATCCGGATGCGGTTTTTTGAAGGCCGTACCCAGATGGAGGTGGCGGAGGAGATCCGTATTTCGCAGGCGCAGGTTTCGCGGCTGGAAAAGGGGGCGCTGGATCACATCCGCAAGCAGATTTGAATATGACAAAAGCAGAAGCCGTCAGGATTTGTGTCCTGACGGCTTCTGCTTTTACGGTGTATAAAAATGAAATCAGTCTACCTTGACCGTCCAGCCCAGCTCATCGGGCAGGGTGCCCCACTGGATGCCGGTCAGTGTGTCATACAGCTTGTGGGTAATGTCTCCGATCTCGCCGTTGTTGATATAGGCGACATCGTTTTCATACCGCAGCTCGCCCACCGGGGAGATGACTGCGGCTGTGCCGGTGCCGAATACTTCTTCCAGCTTTCCTTCTCGGGAAGCCTGCATCACATCGGCAATGGGCAGACGCTCCTCGGAAACCGGGATATCCCAGTGGCGGAGCAGATCGATGCAGCTCATGCGGGTCACGCCCGGCAGCACGGTGCCCGCGCACGGGGCGGTGTAGACGGTGCCGTCGATTTTGAAGAAGCAGTTCATCGAGCCGACCTCTTCCACATACTTGTGTTCTACACCGTCCAGCCAGAGCGTTTGCTCATAGCCCAGATCGTGCGCCTTGACTTGGCTGATCAGAGAAGCCGCATAATTGCCGCCGCACTTGGTAAAGCCGGTGCCGCCCGGGCAGGCGCGGGTGTACTCATCCTCAACAAAGATTTTGACCGGATTGATGCCGGTGGAGTAGTATGCGCCGACCGGTGAGCAGATAATGATGAACTGGTGCGTTTTGGAGGGGCGGACACCCAGATGGGGTTCGGTTGCGATGACGAACGGACGGATATACAGGCTGGTGCCCGGTGCATGCGGCACCCAGTCGCGTTCGACCGAGACAAGCGCCTTGACCGCCTGCACAAAATCCTCCGTCGGAAGCGCGGGCAGGCACATGCGGTGGTTGGTATTGATCATGCGCTCGGCGTTTTTATCCGGGCGGAACAACTGGATCGAGCCGTCCGGCGTGCGGTAAGCCTTCATGCCCTCAAAGGATTCCATGGCATAGTGCAGCACCATGGAGGCCGGGTCAATGCTGAGCGGCGCATAAGGCACGATGCGTGCGTCGTGCCAGCCCTGTTCTTCGTCATGGTCGATGACGAGCATATGATCGGTATAGTAGATGCCGAAGCCGAGGTTATTTTCATCTGGCTTGGGCTTTTTATTGGCAGTGAGCTGTTTGGTGATCTGCAGCATGGTGGATCCACTCTTTTCTGTTTGATTTTTTACCCCTTTATTATAGCACTTTGCCAAGATAAAGCAAGGCGTTTTTATCTGCAAAGGGTGACAAACCGGCTGCACTTTGCTATAATATGTTCGTATGATTTGCTGAAAGGGGTGAGGGCGCATCAAACAAGTGAAGAGATGGGTCGGTATGCTGCTGTGCGCGGCACTGCTGCTACCGCTGCTGCCGGCGCAGGCCCGTGCGGTCACCCTGACGGCGGTAAACGATACGCTGCTGCCTTTGAATGAGGGGACCATGCCTGCCCGCTTGGGGGGCGAGATGTATGTGCCGTACGGTGTATTTTCTTCTCTCGGCGTGTCATCTTCCAGTGAGGAGGGGGTTCTCAGCCTGTCCTCCAACGGGCAGACCCTCAGCTTTTCCCCGGCAGAGGGGTATGTGTACGACCAAAATCTAAACAGTTATTCTACCCCGGCATACAACCGGAACGGTACGGTATATGTACCGGTCAAGCTGTGCTGCGGGGTGTTTGGACTGGGATATTCCACGCTGAATGTCGCGGGGGAGACTGTGCTGCGCGTGACCGACGGTTCCGCGCAGAGTGATGCGGGGTTTGTATCGTCGAAGGGCGGCGAGATCGAAAACGTGATCAATACTTATAAGGGGATTTCGCCGCAGCGCCCGCCGGAACAGCCGCCCGTTCCGGAAAAGCCGGAGGAGCCGCCAATCCCTGAAGTAGAGGAGCAGCCGACACAAAAGCCGTCCTATGTGTATCTGGCGTTTTACGGCATGCCGACCGGATATACAGGGGGGATTCTGGATGCACTGAAGCAGACAGGACGGTCCGCTACCTTTTTCCTGCCGGTGGAGGAGCCGGCAGGCTGGCCGGATGATACGGTGCGGCGCATGGTGGCGGAAGGTCATACAGCGGCGCTGCTGCTGGATGCCGATGCAAAAAGCGATCCCACGGCGCTTATTGCCAGTCTGACAGCGGCGAACGAGCGGCTTCGTTTGCTGACCGGTGCCTGTACGCGGATTATTTCCTGTCAGGACGGATGTGACCGGCTGACGGCGGTGCAGCGGGATAGATTGACCGAAGCCGGATACCGCCTGTGGGACAGCACGATGGACAGCGGGGATGCGGAGCAGTCCGCCGAGCGGGCATACGCTACCACAGCGCAGCAGTTTGCTGAAACCAGTGCGGTGGTAGTAGCTGCGCTGCATCACGGCAGTGCCTCTGCGCAGACGGCTACGCTGCTGTCATCCTACATGAGCCGGCAGGGGATCCCTTCTGCACGGATCACGCTGTCGGCTGTGCCGGTCAACCGTGCAGCCGATACCCGATAAAAACGCAGATAAAAACCCCGCAGTGCATGGAATTTTCTATGCGCTGCGGTTTTTTTCCGGTATGGAGGTATGGATGTCAGAACAGTGTCATCTGCCGCTCGGCAAGGTTGACGATTCGCAGGCCGGCCTGCTCTGCCATACGCACGGTTTGTGCGGTGCCGCCGGGCTGACCGCTGAAGTAGCAGATCAGGAGGGAGGAGGCATCCACCATAAAACGGTTGCGTGCCGCGTAGCAGCCGGGATAATATTGCCGGGATAGGGCATATACCCGGTCGGCGGCGAGCAGGCATTGGTTGAAGCTGCGTTTCCATATAGCCGGATATTGGTCAGCCTGCCGGTCGAACGGGACGGCGCACAGCAGTTCAACGGGGAAATGCGCGCGTGCACGCAGCACAGCCTGTGCGGCCCACAGGTCGAAGCCGGTGGACATGCCTGACAGAAACCGGGTATAGCCCTGCAAGGCGGCGCGCTCAACCGCGCGGTCGAGCGTGGCACAGAGCGCATCGGCTGCTGCAGTATCGTTTGCCGAAAAAGGCATTTTTTCGATCCGGTAACCGGAAAAACAACAGGTTTTGCTGCGCAGATCGTGCATGGTGATCCCTCCGATAAGAACAAATGTTCTGTTAAGCTCAGTATACACCGCTGTGCTGGAAAACGCAAGTTGTAAATCCGGAAAAAAACTGATACAATACAATAGCATAGGGAGGAGGGACGCTGTGAACGGACAAAACCGTCTGTTTTATCTGATCAAACGGATGGTATATCGCTTTTTTTCGGATGGGATCCCGCAGGCGGCGGCAGAGCTGTCGTATTTTCTGTTGTTCTCTATGTTTCCGCTGCTGATGTTTCTCAACTCGGTGCTGGCGCGGCTGGATATTTCAATTGACAGCATCGCACCCGTGCTGGAGCTGCTGCCGAAAAGTCTGCAGCAGCTGATCACGGGATACCTGATACAGCTTTCCAGCACGCCCTCATTCAGCCCGATGATGATCGGGATCGGACTGACGCTGTACTTTTTGTCCCGCGCGGTGCGGTCGATGATGCGAACGGTAAACGGTATTTATCACGTGGAGGTTCCCCGCGGCATGATGCGTGAAGTGCTGCTGTCGTTTGCCATCACGGCGGGCTTTCTGGTGTCGCTGGTGTGCAGCTTTGTCCTCATCGTAGCGGGGCGGATGCTGCTGCGCCTGCTGCCGCGGCTGCTTCCGATTCCGCAGGCGGTGCTTGATATGACGCATGACGCCAGTTTTTGGGTCATGATTGCATTTATTTTTGTCTTTTTGATGCTGTTTAACCGGGTGGTACCCAACCTGCATCTGAAATTCCGGGAGGTTTGGCCGGGGGCGCTGTTTTCTCTGGTGGCATGGCTGCTGGTATCGTGGATTTTTTCGTTTTATGTGGATAATATGGCGCGGTATTCCGTGCTGTACGGTTCGCTCGCGGTGATCATTGTGCTGATGCTTTGGTTGTATATTGTAAGTATGATTCTGTTGATGGGACCGCAGCTCAATCACACGCTGGTCGTGATGCGTTTGTACCGGTTGGAGACCGGACGGCATGCAGATTGAACAGGGCTGCGGGGAAACCGGAAACGTATGTTTTGTCCGTACAGGACGAGATAAATGAAGGAGGAAAAAGAAATGAAAGTTGTAGCAATCAACGGTTCGCCGCGTAAGGACGGCAACTGCACCAAGATGTTGGCAGTGCTTGGTAAGGTGCTGGAAGCGGAGGGCATTGCATTTGAGGTATGCCAGCCCGGCGCGAAGGTGCATCCCTGTTTGGCGTGCTATCATTGTTTGGATCATGGCACGCTGCGCTGCATTCAGGATGATGACGGCGTGAACGAGATCATTGAAAAGTGCATTGCAGCGGATGGTATTGTGCTGGCATCGCCGGTGTATCATGGCGGTATGTCGGGCAACATGAAGTGTGTGCTCGACCGTTTGATGCTGGCAGCCGGATGCGGTGATAACCAGCTGCACCACAAGGTCGGTGCAGCGTTGTGCACCCTGCGCCGTACCGGCGGTTTGGAGACGTATCAGCAGCTGCTAGCAACCATGAATTGCATGGAGATGCTGCTCGTTACTTCGGATTACTGGAATGCAGTGCACGGCGCGGAAAAGGGCGAAGCAGCGCAGGATATCGAGGGCGTGGAGGTCATCGAAAAGCTGGGCCGCAATATCGCATGGACGCTGAAGGTTATTGATCGGGCGGGCATCGAGCCGCCGGAGACCCATGCGCGCACCATGTTCAACTATATTCGATAAGAGCATACCGCAGGCCGCATCGGACGATTTGGTTCGGTGCGGTTTTTTATTGTGGAAAGGAAAATATATAAGATATTATGCAATATATACTTGACATAGTGAAAGATATATCATATACTGATGGTGCAAAGAGGTGAGAGCGTGAAAAATAAAAAGCTCCGGCTTGCACGGGTGGAAAAAGACTTTTCGCAGGCGGAATTGGCGGAACGTGTGGGTGTCACGCGGCAAACCATTGGACTGATTGAGGCGGGTGGATATAATCCCACCTTGAATCTGTGCATTGCAATCTGCAAAGCGCTGGATAAAACACTGGATGAACTGTTTTGGGAGGAAACATGATATGAAGCTGTTTCATAAAGCAAAGGATGAACGGGTGATTGCAGAGGTCAATCGGGTTTACAAAATTGGTTTTTTCCTGCTCACCGCAGGGATTCTGGTGGATATTGTGCTGCAGGCATGGGGCGTGGATTTCCGCGGCGGGCAAAACGGCAGGGTCAATCAACTGGAATTTGTGGTCGTGATCGGTGCACAGCTTATCTGCCTTCTGCTGCTGGCGCGCCGGGGCATGATGGACGATAATGCGTTTGCCGAATGTGAGCACTATCCGTGGAAGCATTATCTGGCACAGGGGCTGCTGGCAGGTGCAGCCGCCGCTGTGGTGGTTTGTGCAATGCAGGCAGGAAGCGGCGCAGTATGGGCTTCCATGGGGATCGGAACGATCCTGTTGATCTTTGCCGTGCAGCTGATGTTCCTGCTGCCGTTGACCGTGGGGCTGGTGCTGCTGCTTACCTATTTGCTGTTCCGCTATGCCAAGCGCCGCCGCATGCAGGCAGAATCGGTGGATGCAGAGGAGGATATTTGACACGGTGAGAAAATCGGAAGAGAAAATTCATAAAATTTTAACAGAATGTTACCGATTTGTCGTTGAAGTGGCTTCCTTTTCCAGATAATATAGAACCATATTGTGAGTGGTGGAAGGGGAATAACAACATGATGATGGGTGAACGCAATATTTTGCAGGTCTCACCGCAGGTAGAGGCGCTTGCGAATCTCTGTGCGCAGCATGACCGTATTGAAAGCAAACTGTACAAAGAATTTGACGTAAAGCGCGGCTTGCGCGACCTGAACGGTGAAGGCGTGCTGGCTGGTCTGACCAACATTTCGGACATTATCTCCAAACGCGAGGTGGACGGGCAGTTGGTTCCATGTGACGGCGAGCTGTATTATCGCGGCATTAAAATCAACGATTTGGTTGAGGGATTCATTAAGGACGGCCGCAAAGGATATGAAGAGGTCACCTATTTGCTGCTGTTCGGTGAGCTGCCGGATGCCAAACGACTGAGTGATTTCAAAAACTTGCTGGCGCAGGGGCGCACCCTGCCGACCAATTTCACACGCGACGTAATCATGAAGGCGCCGACGCATGATATGATGAACAGCCTGTCGCGCAGCGTGCTGACGCTGGCCTCGTATGACAGCCGGGCGGATGATATCAGCCTGCCCAATGTGCTGCGCCAGTGCCTGATGCTGATTTCGGTATTCCCGATGCTGGCGGTATATTCTTACCATGCGTATAACCATTATGAATGCGGCAACAGTATGTATATTCACTATCCGTCGGACAGCTTGTCGACAGCCTCTAATTTCCTGCGTATGCTCCGGCCGGACATGCAGTATACGCCGCTCGAGGCCAGTGTGCTTGATCTGGCGCTGGTGCTGCATATGGAACACGGCGGAGGCAATAATTCATCCTTTACCACGCATGTGGTCACCTCTTCGGGAACGGATACATATTCCGCGATCGCGGCGGCGCTTGGCTCGCTCAAGGGACCGAAGCATGGCGGTGCGAATTACAAGGTTGTGCAGATGTTCGATGATCTGAAACGTCATGTATCCGATACGACTGATGAAGAGGCGGTAGCGGATTACCTGTGCCGGCTGCTGCGCCGCGAAGCATTTGACGGCAAGGGCTTGATCTATGGCGTGGGCCATGCGGTGTACTCGGTGTCCGATCCGCGTGCGCAGGTATTCAAATCCTTTGTTGGGCAGCTGGCGCACGAAAAGGGTCGGGATGCGGATTTTGCCCTGTATTCGCTGGTTGCGCGGATCGCGCCCGAGGTGATCGCACAGGAAAGGCAGATCTACAAGGGCGTATCAGCCAATGTAGATTTTTATTCCGGTTTTGTGTACTCCATGCTGGGACTGCCGCCGGAGCTGTATACGCCGGTGTTCGCCATTGCGCGTATTGTGGGATGGTGTGCGCACCGGTTGGAGGAGCTGGTCAACACAGATAAAATCATCCGTCCGGCATACCGCTGCGTGCAGCCGGCCGAGGCATATGTATCGCTGAAGGATCGGTAAAGCGTAACATGTTTGCAATAAAGCGCAGATCAATAGATCTGCGCTTTGCCGTATTCGATAGGTGTGTATAAAAAGGAGGAATGTAGAAGTGAAAACGATCGGCTTTATCGGCGTGGGCGTTATGGGACGTTCGATGGTGAAAAATCTTCTCAAAGCGGGGTATGAAGTATCCGTGTATTCCCGCACCAAAAGCAAGCTGGCGGATTTTCTGGCTGAAAACAAGGTACAGTGGTGCGATTCCGCGGCGGAATGTGCAGCGGATAAGGATGCGGTGATCACTATGGTCGGCTATCCGCAGGATGTAGAGCAGGTATACTTTGGTGAAAATGGTATCCTTGCGGCAGCACGGCCGGGAGCCTACCTGATCGATATGACCACCACCGATCCGCGCCTGTCTGTTCGGATTCAGGAGGAAGGCGGTGCACATGGCCTGCACACGCTGGATGCACCGGTTTCCGGCGGCGATACGGGGGCAAAGAACGGTACGCTGTCTATCATGGTGGGCGGCGAACCGGCGGACTTTGACGCATGTCTGCCGCTGTTTGAAGCGATGGGCAAGCAGATCGTATATGAAGGTCCTGCCGGCGCGGGACAGCATACCAAGATGGCAAATCAGATCGCAATCGCCGGAACGATCGCCGGCGTGAGCGAGGCGCTGACCTATGCGGAACGGGCGGGGTTGGATCCGGAAAAGCTGATTGCCAGTATTTCTAAGGGAGCGGCAGGCTCGTGGCAGATGGAAAACCTGATGCCCAAAATGGTGAGGGAGGATTATGCGCCCGGTTTTTTCCTTAAGCACTTCATTAAAGATATGAAGATCGCGCAGGCGCAGAGCGATAAAGCTTTACCGATTCTGGAGCGAGTGTGCGCAATGTACGGCGATCTGGAGGCGGAAGGCATGGGAGATCTGGGCACGCAGGCGCTCATTTGCCATTACCGCGAAGGATAATGTGAACAGAAACAGAAAACCGCGCCTCCGGCAAAGCCGGAGGCGCGATTTTTCCTGCGTGGTTATTCCTTAAAGGCGTCCTTTACTTTATCCCAGAAGCCTTTGCGCTTTGCCTGATTGGCATCGGTCGAGGTTTCCTCGAATTCGCGCAGCAGCTTTTTCTGCTTATCGGAAAGATTCTTCGGCACCTCGATGTTGACGCGCACATACTGGTCACCGCGTCCGCGGCCGTTCACATTTTGGATGCCCTTGCCCTTCATGCGGAATACCGTGCCGGTTTGCGTACCCTCCGGCATCTTGTATTCTACGCGGCCGTCAATGGTCGGCACCTGCAGAGTGTCGCCGAGCGCAGCCTGCGCAAACGAAATCGGGATATCCACATACACATCCTGCCCTTCACGAGTGAAAATGGGATGCGGGCGGATGGAAACGGTGACGAATAGATCGCCGGCAGGACCGCCGTTTGCACCTGCGTTGCCCTGTCCACGCTGCTGGATGGACTGACCCTCATCGATGCCGGCGGGAATATTGACCTTGAACTTGCGCGTCTTGCGCACGCGACCCTGTCCGCCGCATTTGGAACATGGATTTTTGATGATCTTACCGGTACCGCGGCAGTTGGGACAGGCTCCCTGCGTTTGGAACATGCCGAGCGGTGTCCGCTGGGTTTGTGTTACTGTGCCGGTGCCGCGGCAGTTGGGACAGGTTTCCGCACTGGTTCCCTTAGCGGCACCTGTGCCGCCGCATTCATCACAGGTTTCGATCCGGTTGACCGAGATCTCCTTTTCACAGCCGAAAGCGGCTTCCTCAAACGAAAGGATCACGGTTTGCCGAATGGATTCGCCGCGCTGCGGTGCGTTGCGCCGCTGTGACCGGCCGCCGCCGAAGCCGCCGCCGAAGCCGCCGCCAAAGAAAGAGCCGAAAATATCGCCCAGATCGCCCATGTCAAAGCCGCCGAAGCCCGCGCCGCCTGCGCCGCCGCCGTAGCTTGGATCGACACCGGCAAAGCCGAACTGGTCATATTTAGCGCGCTTATCCGCATCGGACAGGATTTCATAGGCCTCGTTGGCCTCCTTAAACTTGTCGGCGGCCTCCGGGTTATCCTTGTTCAGATCCGGGTGATACTTGCGCGCGAGGCGGCGGTAAGCTTTTTTCAGTTCCTCCTCGCTGGCGTTTTTTTGCACGCCGAGCACCTCATAATAATCTCTTTTGTCTGCCATATAGATCCCTCATATAATGAGAATGGACATGCCACAGGGCGGAACGGCAGCCGTTCCGCCCCATGCGGCATGGAAGTTTACTTGTTCTGGTCGTCGTCCTTCACTTCGGTGAAGTCAGCGTCGACGAAGTCGCCCTGCGGGCCGCCCTGTGCGCCGGCTTGACCGCCCATGTTCGGATCGCCCTGCGGCGCCTGCTGCTGGTAGATCTTGCCTGCCAGATCGCTGAACTTCTTGGAAAGGCCGTCGGTCGCCATCTTGATCATTTCGGTATCCGTACCCTTGAGCGCTTCCTTGACCTTGTCGATCTCTGCCTGTACGCCGGACTTTTCGTCGGCAGACAGCTTATCACCCAGATCGGTCAGCGCCTTTTCGGACTGGAATACGAGCTGCTCGGCGCTGTTGCGCACCTCAACGGCTTCCTTGTTTTTCTTGTCCTGCTCGGCGAACTGCTCTGCCTCATGCATCGCCTTGTCGATCTCATCCTGCGAGAGGTTGGTCGAGGCGGTGATGGTGATCTTCTGCTCCTTGCCGGTGCCCAGATCCTTGGCGGATACGTTTACAATGCCGTTGGCGTCGATATCGAACGTAACTTCGATCTGCGGTACGCCGCGCGGCGCCGGGGCAATGCCGTCGAGGGTGAAGCGGCCGAGGGTTTTGTTGCCGGCAGCCATTTCACGCTCGCCCTGCAGCACATGGATCTCAACCGAAGGCTGATTGTCCGCTGCGGTGGAAAAGATCTGGCTCTTCTTGGTCGGGATGGTGGTGTTGCGCTCGATCAGCTTGGTGCATACGCCGCCAAGGGTCTCAATGCCAAGGGACAGCGGAGTAACGTCAAGCAGCAATACGTCCTTGACCTCACCGCCGAGTACGCCGCCCTGAATGGACGCGCCGATGGCAACACATTCATCCGGGTTGATGCCCTTGAAGCCTTCCTTACCGGTCAGGTTCTTTACGGCTTCCTGCACGGCCGGGATACGGGTGGAACCGCCGACCAGCAGAACCTTTGCCAGATCGGAAGCGGTCAGACCGGCGTCCGACATGGCCTGACGGACGGGCACCATGGTGCGCTCGACCAGATCAGCGGTCAGCTCATTGAACTTGGCGCGGGTCAGCGTCAGCTCCAGATGCTTCGGACCGGTGGCGTCCGCGGTGATATACGGCTGGTTGATCGAGGTCTGTGCCATACCGGACAACTCGATCTTGGCCTTTTCCGCCGCTTCTTTCAGGCGCTGCATGGCCATCTTGTCGGCAGACAGGTCGATGTCATTGGATTTCTTGAATTCAGCCACCATCCAGTCGATGATGCGCTGGTCGAAGTCATCGCCGCCGAGGTGGGTATCGCCCGCCGTAGCCAGCACTTCCAGTACACCCTCGCCGATATCGAGGATGGAAACGTCGAACGTGCCGCCGCCAAGGTCGTATACCATGACCTTCTGCTCGGTTTCCTTATCAACACCGTAAGCCAGTGCGGCAGCGGTCGGCTCGTTGATGATGCGGAGAACTTCCAGACCCGCGATCTTGCCGGCATCCTTGGTAGCCTGACGCTGCGAGTCGGAGAAATAAGCGGGAACCGTGATAACAGCCTGCGAAACGGTCTGTCCCAGATAAGCTTCGGCATCCGCCTTGAGCTTCTGCAGGATCATCGCGGAAATTTCCTGCGGGGAGTAGGGCTTGCCGTCGATGTCTACACGGTAATCCGAGCCCATGTGCCGCTTGATGGAAATGATGGTGCGGTCCGCGTTGGTAACCGCCTGACGCTTTGCGACCTGACCGACCATGCGCTCGCCGTCCTTGGAGAAGGCAACGACAGACGGGGTCGTGCGTGCGCCTTCCGCGTTGGGGATGACGACGGCTTCGCCGCCTTCCATAACCGATACACAAGAGTTTGTGGTACCAAGGTCAATACCGATGATTTTTCCCATGATTGATTGCACTCCTTTATATGATTCAGATACTTTATTACAGTGATTGCCGCGCCCTCCGGCGCGCATTTATCCGGAAATTTCAGTAGATTGAAATTTCCATAAAAACCGGGAGCGTCTCTCGGTTTTTATCCCTCGACTCAGCCGCCTTGGGCGGCGACATTCGGGTATCGAAAGCAAGTTTCAAGGGAACCTGCTTTCGTATATAGGGGACTGATGAAAGTCCCCTATAAGTTGTCAGTTGGCGACCTTTACCATCGCATGACGGATGACCTTATCACCCGTCTGGAAGCCCTGCTGGAATACTTCTGCAACCACGCTTTCACCAAGCTGATCGTCCTCCACATGCATCACGGCATTGTGGAAGTTGGGATCGAAGGTGGTGCCGGGCGCGGATTCGATGATCGTGACATTCAGCCCCTTTAGGCTTTCCACCAACTGGGTCATCGTCAGTTCCACGCCTTTTTTGTATTCGGCATCTGCGGTTTCCGCTTTGATGGCGCGCTCGAGATTATCATAGGTAGGCAGCAGCGCCTTAACGGCGTGGCTGACCGCATCCGTGTAGGACTGTTCGCGCTCACGCTGGCTGCGCTTGCGGAAGTTATCATACTCTGCCGCCATGCGGAGATACCGGTCGTTCAGTTCGTCATACTTGGCCTGCCAGTCCTCCGCAGGGGCTGCTGTTTCGGCGGCCGCGGTTTCCTCGGCGGTCATATGTTCGGTTTCTGCTGCCTCGGACTGTTTTTTCTTACTCATATCGTGTCATGCCTCCATTTGTGTTAAGGAAACCGGGTATTCAGTGGTTTCCGTCATTCTCGTCTAAAAAGGTTTCGGCAATCAGCCGGTTCAGCCCTTTGGCAAAGCGGCTGAGCTGAGCGGATAACTTGGCGTAATCCATGCGGGTCGGTCCGACAATGCCGATTGCACCCTGTCCGATCTTGCCGATATCGTATTTGGCATAAATGGCCGAGGTTTCACTGAGCGGGTTCTCGCCGTTTTCCGGCCCGATGAAAAACTCGATGCCGTCGATTTTGCGGGTTGCAGGGAGCAAATGCTTGCGTTCATCCTCCATATAGTCGAGCAATGTCTGCGCTTTGCGGGTATCCTGATATTCGGGAAAGCGCAGCAGCTTGCTGGTGCCTTCCAGATAAACCTTTTGGTTGCTCAGTTCCTGCACCAGTTCGGCCAGATATTCTGCAACCGGTGCAAGCAGGGCGCTCAGTCCTGCGGCACGACGGACAATATCAAAGCGTTCCGCAGTGATGTGGCTGAGCGGCAGGCCGGTCAGCGTTTGGTTGAGCACATAGGTCAGCAGCTCGGCTTCATCCTTGGAGACGGGCGCAAGCGTGCGTACCATCTTGTTTTTGACCGTACCGGAATCCGTGACCACGACGATGACGAAATTCAGCTGATCCACCGGAATAATTTCAAACTGGCGAAGAGTGATCTGCGTCAGTGACGGGGTAATCGCCACCGAAGCGTAATTGGTCAGGCCGGAAATCAGCTTGCCGGCCTCCTGGATCAGCCGGTCAAGCTCGCGCACGCGGGTTTGCATCATACTGCGCAGCGAGGGAGCCTCATCTCCGGTATCAGCAGGGCGCTCCATCAGCTCATCGACATACAGGCGATAGCCACGCGGCGAGGGGATGCGCCCGGCAGAGGTATGGGGCTTTTCCAGATAGCCCATTTCTTCCAGCTCGCTCATTTCGTTGCGGATGGTAGCGGAGGAAAAGGGGAGGGCATGGCCCTGCGTCAGCGCTTTGGAGCCGACCGGCTCGGCAGTGCGGATATAATCGCCGATGATGGCTTTGAGGATTTGCTTTTTTCGCTCGGAAAGCTCCACGGTCAAAGCTCCTTTCAGAGAGGGTTTAGCACTCCGTATCTCTGAGTGCTAAACTTAATTTACCACCCAAGAGCGGCAAAGTCAAGTGCCGTTTATGAATATTCTGTTAAAAGAAAGCGTAATTCTGTCACCCTGCGGGGCAGATTGCTAACGCATTGCGGTTGGAAGCGGAAAAAGCGGGCGATTCCGCCCGATCGGACTTGCATCCGCCTGTGGAAAATGGTATTCTGTTATAGAAGAGAAAAGCGGCATGCAGGCCGTATGAGAGAGAAATATTTTCTGTGAGAAGAAGGAGAATTATCACATGAAAGAAGTGAAAGTCGGTATCGTAGGTCTGGGCCGTCTCGGCGCAGTGCATGCGGAAAATCTGGCGTTCAAAATCCCCGGCTGCAAGCTGGTAGCGGCATGCTCGCTGGAGCAGAAGGAGCTGGATTGGGCAAAGGACTACCTGAAGGTAGACTTTGTTACGACTGATTACCGGAAAATGGTGGATGAAGCGGATATCGAAGCGGTTGTCATCGTTTCGTCCTCGCCCGAGCACTGCTGGATGATCGAGTATGCGCTGGATGCCGGCAAGCATGTATTTACGGATAAGCCGCTTGGCTGCTCGCTGGAGGAGTGCAAGCGCGCGGAGGCTGCGGTAGAGCGCCATCCCGAAAAGATTTTCTTCCTCGGTTTTATGCGCCGCTACGATCCGTCCTATGCGGATGCAAAGGCGCAGATCGACGCAGGCAAGATCGGCAAGCCGTACCTTGTCAAGGCAACCGGTCTGGATCCTGAGGCGCTGGTCGAGAGCTGCATTAAGTTCTCCAAGACCTCGGGCGGTATCTTTATCGATGCGGCTTCGCACGATATTGACCTGATGCGTTGGTTCCTCGGCGGCGAGGTGACCGAGGTATATGCCGCCGGCACAACCTTCAAGCATCCCGAATTTACCGAGAACGGCGATACGGAAACCGGTATGGCGATGCTCAAGTTCGATAACGGTACGGTAGCGTTCCTGCATGTGGGCCGTACTGCGCCGCACGGTTACCACACGGAAACCGAGATCGTTGCGACGGACGGGCATATCCGCGTGGCTGGTGTGCCGTGGAAGGATCGTGTGATGGTATACGATCAGTACGGTGCCCGTCAGGAGATCATCGAAAATTTCCCGCAGCGTTTTGCGGAAGCGTACCTGCTTGAGATGGTCGATTTCATCGACTGCATCCAGAAGGACCGCAAGCCTGAGCTGACCGTATACGACGGTACCAAGGCGACCGTTGTCACCTATGCCATTACGGATTCGTTCCACAGCGGCAAGGCGGTTCAGGTAGAATACTGATTTTGATCGACAGTCTCAAGCCCGGCATAAGCCGGGCTCAGCCTGTCAAAAAAGTATGTTGTCGATGGGTGTTAGCAATACGCGCGGCAGCGCGCATATAACAGCATTTGCAGCGCAAATGCATAAAAAGTCAGGACATGTGCCTGACTTTTTATACTTTAAGAGAGGAAAAGTTCCTGCATAGGAACTTTTTTCGTCCATGTTTGGCGAAGTCCAAACATAGATTGTCGGAAAAACGAAGTTTTTCGACAGTCTCAGCCCGGCATGAGCCGGGCTTTTGTATTGCCGCAAGGGGTTGCTTTATTTGTACAGCGCAGGTTTTTCCATCATTTCGATCGGCAGGAAGGTACCGGTGCCGCGCGAACGGTTGAGTGCATCCGCTGCGACACAGGCGGCATAGCCGTCCCAAGAGGAGGGGCCGTCCGGTGCGCCGGTTTCGGCCAGCGTTTTGACCCAATGGGTCAGCTCGATATCATAGGCTTCGATGAAACGGTCCTTCCAGTCGGTCAGGATAGGGAAGGAGCGGGTCGCATCGGCACGCTTGACGACGGCGTAAGGGTCAGGCAGGTTGACCGTACCCTTTTCGCAGACAACCTGACACTGGATATCATAACCGTAGGCATCGGCCACCTGCACCTCAACATCAATACGGGCGCCGGATTTGGTCTCCAGCAACACGATCTGCGGGTTGTCATAGCCCTTGGTCGAGCAGGCGGACTGGCGCACCTTGAGCACCTGCCCGCTTTCGTATTCATCGGAAAGCAGCCAGCGGCAGATGTCCAGCTCGTGAATGGCTACGTTGGACACACCCATCTCGGTCTGGAAGCCATCCGGCTGGGAAACATTGCGGTGGCAGGCGTGAATCATCAGCGGCGCACCCAGCTCGCCCGAATCGATGATGCGCTTCATTTCGGCATAGCCGCGGTCGTAGCGGCGCATGAAGCCTACCTGCACCAACCGTTTCCCCAGCGCGGTTTCGGCACGGATGATCTTTTCGCAGTCCGCGGCGCTCTGTGCCAGCGGCTTTTCGCAAAAGACGAATTTACTGTGGCGCAGCGCTTCCAGCACATACCCTGCGTGGCTGGGGTCGGACGAGGTGATGACAACGGCCTGCACCTCGGGGGCGGCGATCAGCTCTTCGCCGGTTGCGTAAGCCTTCAGCCCTTCGTACTGGGCGGCGGTTTTCCGTGCCGCTTCCTCGAAATAATCCGCACAGGCGACAACCTGACAGCCCGATACCAGATCGTGCAGGCGGCGGATGTGGTCGCGGCCGATGGCGCCGCAGCCGATAACACCGATATTCAACATAAATGCGCTCTCCTTTGTTTGGTAAGTTGTTTATTTCCCGTTTCGCACGGTGCGGATCAACTGTATGGCGGGCGGCAGTGGATGCAGCCGTAATACATATCTGTGCGATAAGGGTTTCATCCTTTTTCATTCTGAAAAAAGACTGCTGCGGATGCAGCAGTCTTTTTGGAAAGCAGTTTGCTTACTTGGCAGCCAGACGGCGAGCCTTGGCTTCCATGCGCTCACGGGTAACGTCGATGAATACGGCGAGGATGATAACCAGGCCGAGTACGATGTTCTGGATCGCAGAGGAAGCAGCCATCAGGGTGAAGCCGTTACGCAGGGTGCCGATGATCAGCGCGCCGAGGATGGTGCCGAGCATGGTGCCCTTGCCGCCCATGAAGGAAGCGCCGCCGATGATGCACGCCGCGATCGCGTCGGTATCGAGCGGCTGGATCGCGTTTGCACCGTTGGTGATGGAGGAACGGCCGATCGAGATCAGGCCGGCCAGCGCTGCGCAGAAACCGGAAACCGTGTAGCAGAAGGTCAGTACGTTATCCGAGTGGATACCGGACAGACGGGCAGCTTCCGGGTTGCCGCCTACACAGTAGATCGAGCGACCCAGCGCGGTGCGGGTCAGGAAGATGTGCATGATGATGTACAGAATGATAACGAGCAGGAAGCATACCGGGATGCCGCCGCCCAGCGCGGTGAATACACGCTTAGAGCCCAGCCACATAACGCCTTCCGGGAAGCCGGAAACCATCTGCGAACCGGTTACCAGCAGCGCCATGCCCCAGAGGAAGTTCTTCATACCCAGCGTAGATACGAAGGGGTGGGGCAGGTGCAGACGGGTGAGGAGCATGCCGTTGATCCAGCCAACGAGCGTGCCGGCTGCGATTACGAGGACGATCATCAGGAACGAGTTCTCCGAACCGCGCTGTACCAGCATACCGGCTACACAGGCTGCGAACGTTGCGTTCGCGCCAACCGACAGGTCGATGCCGGCGGTGATCAGGCACAGCAGCATGCCGATCGACAGAACCGCGTTGAACGAGGTCTGGCTCAATACGTTCATCAGGTTGTTCGGCTGAATGAACTTGCCGCCGCTCATTACCGTGATCACGATACAGAGCAGCACCCAGGCGATCAGTACGCCAAGCTGATTAAATTTACCCTTATTCTTTGTCTTAGTCATCTAAAGTACCTCCCCATGCAGCCTTCATGATAGATTCCTGATTAAAATGCTTGCTGTCGCGTTCGACCTGCGCCATGACCTTGCCGCCGCGCATGACGATGACACGGTCCGACATACCGAGGATCTCGGGCATTTCGGAGGAGATCATGATGACGCACTTGCCCTGCTTTACAAGGCTGTTCATGACATTGTAAACCTCAACCTTCGCGCCGACGTCGATACCGCGGGTCGGCTCGTCGAAGATGAAGATATCCGCATCCGTGTTGACCCACTTGCCGATAACAACCTTCTGCTGGTTGCCGCCGGAAAGCTGGCCGACGATCTCATCGATCGACGGGGTCTTGATGCGCAGCGAGGCAATGTGCTGCTCGCCGGTTTCGAGAATACGCTTCTCGTTCAGGAAGGGGCCGTCGCTGAAGCCCTTCAGGTTGGCAAGGATCAGGTTGGTGCGGATGGTCTGCGCCAATACCAGACCCTGACCCTTACGGTCCTCGGTCAGGAAGGCGATGCCTGCCTGAATCGCGTCGCGCGGGGTCTTGATCTTGGCTTCCTTGCCGTGGATGTATACCTTGCCGCCGTCGATCGGGTCTGCGCCGAAAATCGCGCGCATGGTCTCGGTACGGCCTGCGCCGACCAGACCGGCAAAGCCGAGGATCTGTCCGCCGTATGCTTCAAAGTTTACGTCGTACAGCACGCCGCCCTCTTCCAGATGCTCTACCTTGAGCATCGGCTCGGCGCTCTTCTGGCCGAATTCCTTCGGGAACTGGTTCTCGAGGGTACGGCCTACCATGCCGGCGATCAGGTCGTCGTTATCGGTTTCGGTTACCTTCTTGGTCCAGATGTGCTCGCCGTCACGCATAACGGTAACGCGGTCGCACAGCTCGAACAGCTCTTCCAACTTATGCGATACAAAGACGATGCCGATGCCGCGGTCGCGCAGGTCGCGGCAGGTGGTCATCAGCTGCTCAACTTCCTTTTCGCCCAAAGAGGAGGTCGGCTCGTCCATAATGATCATTTTTGCGTCGATCAGAACCGCCTTGGCGATTTCGATCATCTGCTGCACGCCCATGCCGAACGTGCCCGCAGCCTTGGTCGGATCGATATCCTGACCCAGCGAGGCCATGACTTCCTTGGCCTTTTTGTGCATCGTGGGGTAATCGAGCAGACCGCCCGGCCCCTTGATCCACTTGTTGATGAAGATATTGTCGGTAACGCTCAGCAGCTTTTCGATGTTCAGCTCCTGATATACACAAGCGATACCGGCAGCGGCGGAGTCGTTCGGGTCCTTAAAATGCATTTCCTGACCGTTGACGAAGATCTGGCCTTCGTCTGCCTGATGCACGCCTGTCAGCACCTTGATCAGCGTCGACTTACCCGCACCGTTCTCGCCGATCAGACCGAGAATTTCGCCCGGCTTAACCGCCAGGCTCATGTTCTTCAGCGCTACGACGCCCGGAAAGCGCTTGGTCGCGTTTTTCAGTTCTACTACATATTCACTCATTGCATAATCACCTTTTCTTCTCCGAGAGGGGGGTTGACGCAAACTTTGACTGGTGCCGCTCTCGGTGCGGCCAGCCCGTGCAGATGAGGAACCGGCTTGCGAAAGGTTTGCCGTCTTTCTTGCCGTTTGGAAATACGAACGCCCCTGCAAGATTTTTACTCAAATCGTTTACAGGGGCGTCGGTATTATGATTTACTCACACCCAGTTGGTGATCTTACTTGACAGCGTCGAGGTAGCCCTGCAGGGTGTCCTTGCGCTCCTGCGCGTTGTCCTTGGTAACAACGTCCGCACCGGAGTCGATGAACGCTTTGATTTCGCCGCCGTCGAGCTTGGTTACAACAGCCTCAACAGCCTTGTAGCCCATCTCGTAGCCCTGCTGCGCAACGGACATGGTCAGACGGTCCTCGAGGATCGCGGTGCAGGCGGACTGGATGCCGTCAAAGCCGAGGAATACAGTGTTCTTGTAGTTCTCGTTGTTAGCAGCAACCTTAGCCGCAGCCATCGCCATATCGTCGTTGTTCGCGCAGATGATCGCGATGCCTTCCGGATACTTGGAGATGATGCCTTCCATCGCAGCAACAGCCTTGTCAGCTACTGCGTCAGCGTACTGTACTTCCTTTTCGAGGAAGTCGCCGCCGGCAGCTTCAACGCCGGCCTTGTAACCGTTCATACGGTCGGTGTTGGTGGTGTCGCCTTCAACGCCTGCGATCTCGATGCACTTGATCTCTTCCCAGCCGAGTTCCTTAGCGAGCTTGACAGCAGCCTCGCCGCCCTTCTTACCAGCAGCCTCGTTACCGGTGCCTACGAAGGACAGAACTTCGGGGGCGTCGATCTTGGTGTCAACCGCAACGATCGGCTTGGTCTGGCCCTTGATCAGGTTGGCAACCATGTCAGCCTGCAGCGGAGCGATAACGTAGCCGTCGTAGTCGCTGGACAGGTCGGTCTGGATCATGTTGAGCTGCTCGTCGTAAGCGGTCTCGGAAGTTGCGCCCTTAACCTCGACCTCAACATTGTCGTGCTCCTTGTCGTACGCCTTCGCGCCGGCAACTACGTACTGCCAGTACTCGGAAGCGGTGGTCTTCAGGATCACGTCGATCTTGTAGGAGTCGCCGCCTGCCTGAGCGCCTGTATCACCGCCGTCGGCCGGCTGCTGATCGCCGTTGTTGCCGCACGCTGCCAGGCTTGCGCACATTGCGCCCGCGAGTAACATTGCAAGTAGTCTCTTCTTCATGATAAACCTCTCTCCTTTTTCTGTGCAGAACATGGGCATCGCGTTTCGGGGATATCCCCGAAGAAGAGAAGGCGCACGCCTTCTCTTTGCTGTGTGACATATTCCGCTTTGATGTGACTCTGCCGCATTGCAGAGCCGGGGAACGCTCCAACGTTCTGTAACCATTTTAATGCATTTGGGGATGTTTGACAAGAGTGGATTGGTATTTTTGTTGCTAATAGTGGTTTCCGGTTCGGTGGTTTTGTGCAGGTTCACAAAGAAAGCAGAAGCAAATAGAATTCCTATGCTGTGCATTGTGCAAAACGACGGGGAGTAGGAGATTTTAGATAACAAAATGACCGTTAAATATCCGCTTGTTTGGTGATATTATGGAGAAATCGCTTGCGGCTAAAGGTTACAGTGTGGTAAAATTATCACACATTCATGCAGAAAAGAGGAAGCGGAATGAAACTGGCCGTTAAGACCTGTACATTAGATATGCCATATGAAGAGATGCTGGACTTTTGCGCTGCGCAGAAGGTTGCCGCGCTGGAGATCGGAACGGGCAACTGGTCGGGGGCGCCGCACTGCGACTTGGATCTGCTGGTGCGCGACCGGATCGCGCGGGAGCGCTGGTATGACGCCATGCGCTGCCGAGGGCTGGAGCTGTGCGCATTGAACTGCTCAGGCAATCCGCTGGCTTATGAAAAGGAAATGGATGTGACCCGGCAGACTTTCGAACTGGCACAGCAGCTTGGGGTCAAAAAAATCGTGATGATGAGCGGTCTGCCGGCTGGCTGCGCCGGGGATAAAACGCCGGTGTGGATCACAACATCGTGGCCGCCGGAAACACAGGATATTCTGGATTACCAGTGGAATGAGGTGGCGATCCCGGCGTGGAAGCAGATCGTCCGCATGGCGGAGGACTGCGGTATCAAGCAGATTGCGCTGGAAAACCATGGGATGCAGCTGGTTTATAATCCGGAAACCTGCCTGCGCCTGCGCGACGCGGTAGGGCCGATGGTCGGCATGAACCTTGATCCGTCGCACCTGTTCTGGATGGGCGGCGACCCGATCGAGGCGGCGCGGGTGCTGGGTGAGCATGGCGCGATCTATCACATCCACGGCAAGGATTCCCGTCCGGAGCGCCGGTATTGGCAGCCCAATGGGATGCTGGATACCAAGCCGATCGATGCATTTGCACAGCGTGCATGGAATTATGTTGCAGTCGGTGCAGGGCATGATGCGAAGTGGTGGAAGGAGTTTTTTTCGGTTGTGCGGATGTCGGGATATGATGGTGCGGTATCGCTGGAAATGGAAGATCTGACATTGTCCATGCTGGATGGGCATCTGGCAAGCCTGCGTGTTCTGCGGGAAACGCTGAATATCGAATAACAGTTCCTTATTATGAATAAAAGATAAAACGCATCCCCGGCAGAGCAGTCTGCCGGGGATGCGTTGTTCAGATTTTGTTTAAATAATAGGGGGTTGTCTGGTAAACATAATAGTTGATCCAGTTGGTATAAAACAGGTGTGCGTGCGCTTTCCATGTGACAAGGATTTCATCATCCGGGTCATCGTTGCGGAAATAGTGTGCCGGTACGGCGGGATTCAGACCCTTTCCCATGTCGCGCTCGTATTCCTTTTTCAGCGTGTCGGAATCATACTCGCTGTGACCGAGCACAAAAACCTGACGGCCGTTCATCGCTTCTGCAATATATACACCGGCTTCGCTGGATTCCGCCAACAGCAATAGGCGGCTGTCCCGACGGATATCCTCGGCGCGCACTTCGGTATGGCGGGAGTGCGGAGCGGAAAATACATCGTCAAAACCGCGCAGCAGCGGCTCCTTGGGATACAGCACGTGATGGCGGAAAATTCCTGACATTTTTTGCGGCAGGGGATATTTGGGGATGCCGTAATGGTAATACAGACCGGCTTGTGCGCCCCAGCAGATATGCAGAGTGGAGTGGACATGGGTCTTGGTCCATTCCATAATCTCAACCAGTTCGTCCCAGTATTCCACCTGTTCAAATGGAAGATTTTCAACCGGCGCACCGGTGATGATGAACCCATCGTATTTGCGATCCCGGATATCATCGAATGTTTTATAAAAGGTAAGCAGATGATCTTCCGGTGTGTTTTTGGAGTGATAGGTCTTGGTTTGGATCAGGTCTACCTCGATTTGGATAGGGGTGTTGGATAAGCAGCGCAGAATCTGCGTTTCGGTGGTGATCTTAAGCGGCATCAGATTGAGCAGAGCAATGCGCAGCGGACGGATATCCTGTGTAGCCGCGCGGTGCTCGGTCATAACGAAAATGTTTTCACTCTCCAGCACCGCACGTGCGGGCAGACTGTCGGCTATCTTGATTGGCAAAAGCCGACACCTCCTTTATTGATAGATACTTTATTACTATACTATTATAACAGATAACACACGCTGTAACAAGAAGAAGAAAACCCTCGAAAAAAGTCAAAAAAACAGTTGACAATGCGGGGGAGGAGGAGTATACTAAATGAGCTGTCCCGGAAGGGGCGGCGGCCCGGAAAAAAGATTTGGAAAAAACGAAAAAAGTTGTTGACAAATCCGGAACGGGCTGATATACTGAATAGGCTGCTTCAAAAAGAGGCGGCGGTCAGAAAAGTTCGAAAAACGGCAGGAAAGCTTCGGAAATCTTGAAAAAAGATTGAAAAAAGTTCTTGACAAAACGAACTGAGTATGATAAACTAAGAAAGCTGCCAACGCAGCGGATTGTACCTTGTAAATTAAACAACGAAAAAGCTT